>CALLWO010000113.1 GCA_938016355.1 uncultured Boseongicola sp.
TTGGAAAACTTGGCCCGCGAGGCACAAAGTATCGACACCGAGGAAATCCTGATTGAGGAAATGGTGAGCGGCCATGTAGCGGAATTACTCGTCGGAGTGGTACGCGACCCCGCGCATGGATTTGTGCTAACCTTAGGGGCAGGGGGTGTTTTCTCTGAACTCCTGCGGGACACAGTTTCTATGCTGTTGCCGGTGGATGCGGGAGATGTCGAGGCCGCGCTGGACAAGCTTTCCGTCGGTGCTTTGCTGCGAGGATATCGCGGCAAGCCTGCGGCAGATATCGCGGCAATCATTGACGCAGTTCTCTCTGTCCAATCCTATGTTCTTGACGAGGCACGGACGGTCACTGAAGTTGAGATCAACCCGCTCCTTTGTGCGCCTGACCGAGCAGTTGCCGTCGATGCGCTAATCAGAAAGGCCTGAAATGTCACCGATAAAAACGAAGCGCGATGGCGCGATCCTTGAAGTTACACTTGATCGCCCAAATGCCAATGCGATTGATTTGAAAACAAGTCGGATCATGGGTGAATCCTTTCGAGAATTTCGAGATGATCCAGATTTGCGTGTCGCAATATTGACCGCGCGCGGCGAGAAATTTTTCTGCCCGGGTTGGGATCTGAAAGCGGCGGCTGCAGGCGATGCGGTTGACGGCGACTACGGTGTAGGTGGCTTTGGCGGACTGCAGGAACTGCCAGGGCTTAACAAACCGGTGATCGCTGCGGTTAATGGCATTGCATGTGGTGGTGGGCTTGAATTGGCTCTGTCGACAGACATGATTCTGGCTGCTGAGCACGCGACTTTTGCGCTACCCGAGATCAGATCTGGAACGGTTGCTGATGCTGCAAGTATCAAGTTGCCCAAGCGCATACCTTATCACATCGCAATGGAGCTGTTGCTGACCGGCCGATGGTTCGATGCAGAGGAAGGGCACCGTTGGGGATTGGTTAACGAGATCATTCCGGCCGATCAATTGATGGATCGAGCCTGGGAGCTTGCGCGCCAGTTGGCAAGCGGGCCGCCGCTTGTTTATGCCGCGATCAAGGAAGTGGTGCGCGACGCGGAAGACAGCAATTTTCAAGACTGTTTGAACCGCATCACCAAGAGTCAATTACCGACGGTTGAGAAGCTCTATCGGTCCGAAGATCAGCTGGAAGGGGCGCGGGCATTTGCGGAGAAGCGCGACCCGGTCTGGAAAGGCAAATAGGCGGAACGTTAAAGTTCCAAGGGAAAACGCAAGAAATCCTCAGAATATCCTCAAGCGTTGAGTTCGTGTTTGCGGGAGTGTGGTGCATCATGACAGTTGCGCCCCGCGCAAATATTGGAGCTAACGATGGAAATGACAGATATGCCGCCGACGAATGGTGGCTTGCGCGATTCAATTCTCGACACGATCGGTGACACCCCGATTGTTCGGGTCAACAGAATGGGTCCAAAAAACGTAGAATTATACGTGAAACTTGAGGCCTTTAATCCAGCAGGATCTGTGAAGGATCGTTTTGCCAAAGAAGCGATTGAGACCGCGGAAACATCCGGCGCACTTTCGCCCGGTCAAACGGTGATCGAAGCTACGTCAGGCAACACTGGCATTGGATTGGCGCTGGTCTGTGCTGCCAAGGGGTATCCTTTGGTCGTCACAATGGCCGAGAATTTTAGCGTCGAGCGGCGCAAGCTCATGCGATTTCTGGGAGCGAAGGTCGTATTGACGCCGGCGTCTGAGAAAGGCAGCGGGATGGTTGCCAAGGCCGAAGAACTGGCCGCGAAACACGGATGGTTCTTGGCACGACAGTTTGAGAACGAGGCCAACGCAAACGTCCATTCCAAGACCACGGCGCTAGAGATCATACGCGACTTCGACGGGAAAGGGCCGGATTACTGGGTCTCGGGGTTTGGGACCGGCGGCACGCTAAAAGGCGTAAGTCGTATTTTTCGCAAAGCTTGCCCTTCGACAAAAATTATCGTGACCGAACCAGACAACGTTCCGCTCTTGGGCAGTGGAATTGAGCAAGCACGCGACGCAGACGGGCGCCCATCAAGCAGCCACCCAATGTTTCGCCCGCACCTCATGCAAGGATGGTCACCGGACTTTGTGCCCAAGTTAGCCGAAGATGCGCAGAAGGCTGGAGTGATCGACGCGTTTCAACCTGTTTCCGGTGACGATGCTTTGCGTGTCGCTCGCGATCTTGCGATGAAGGAAGGTATCTTCTGTGGCATTAGCGGCGGTGCGACGTTTGCAGCCGCGCTTCATGTAGCCGAGAACGCGCCCGACGGATCGCGCATTCTGGCTATGCTTCCCGACACGGGCGAGCGGTATATGTCGACGGTTCTTTTTGACGATGTTTCGGAAGTCATGACGGACGAAGAGATGGAAATCTCTGCGTCGACATCCGGATATCGTTTTGGTGGGTCCGGAGCCGTCGCGCCGGTTTCGACGGACGTCGCAAAGCCTGAGATAACGCGAATGGTTGACAAGATCATTGCAGACGAACCGGTGGTGCTTTTTGCGCTTGAGTGGTGTGAGTTTTGTTGGTCGGTCCGTAAGATGTTTGCGGCAGCTGGCATTTCGTATCGCTCGGTCGATCTCGATTCCGTTGCGCTACAAACGGATAACCTTGGCGGTGAAATGCGTCCCGTCCTTCGTGAGAAGACAGGTGCCCCGACCATTCCGCAGATATTCGTCGGCGGCGTTCATGTTGGTGGTGCGACCGAAACTTTTGATGCGTTTAACGATGGCTCTTTGAAAACCATGTTGTCGGAGGCGGATGTGGCGTTTGACCCAAGTATGAACAAGGACGCTTATAGCTTTCTACCAACTTGGCTTCATCCGCGATAAGAGTTTAGTCAAAGTGCCTTGGTGTTTTGGCGCGCTGTCCCATTTAGAAACAATTTCTGGCGACAGACGCGCTGAACAATGCAAATTGGTGGGCCTGACAACGCGTCCAAACGGTCGGCGTACATTTGGGGCCAAGTCACCTGCAACTTTGGGTGTAACTTGCGCGGCTTTCTGGGTATGGGAATGCTCGAACGGATTAAGCTGATAGGAAAGATACCGATGGACACCCCAGATATCGTCTACACGAAAGTTGATGAAGCACCCGAACTGGCCTCGGCTTCGTTCCTGCCAATCATACAGCGTTTCGCGGACGCGGCTGGTGTGAGCGTCGGAACGCGGGATATTTCTTTGGCAGGTCGGATTATTGCAGCCTTTCCTGAAAGGCTGACGGATGAGCAACGGCAGTCGGATGATCTCGCCTATCTAGGTGAGTTGGTGAAAACGGCTGAAGCCAATGTCATTAAACTGCCCAATATTTCGGCGTCTGTCCCACAATTGAAAGCGGCGGTTGAAGAGCTGCAGGGCAAGGGGTTCGATCTGCCGGATTATCCCGATGATCCAGATTCGGACGAAGACAAAGCCGTCCGCGCGCGATTTGATGCAATTAAGGGATCTGCTGTGAATCCGGTTTTGCGTGAAGGGAACTCCGATCGCCGCGCCGCTGCGGCTGTCAAAAACTACGCCCAGGCGAATCCGCACCGGATGGGGGCATGGTCTCCGGAAAGCAAGACAATCGTATCAACGATGGGCGCGAATGATTTCCGGTCGAATGAAGTATCGGCAACGCTGGAGCAGGAAAGCACTGCGCGTATCGAACTGGTTGCAAAGGATGGACGCGTGACGGTCTTGAAAGACGCCGTTACTTACCCAGCGGGAACCGTTGTTGATGCGACATTCATGTCAAATCGGGCGTTGGGCTCGTTTCTGCTGGATCAGATCGAGGCGACAAAGGCCGCCGGGACTTTGTTTTCAATCCACCTCAAAGCGACGATGATGAAAGTGTCGGATCCGATTATATTTGGGCATGCAGTAAAAGCGTTTCTGAAGCCGGTATTCGATCGATATGGCGACGATATTGAAGCCGCAGGTGCCAACCCCAACTCGGGATTGGGTGCTTTGATTGAAAGCGTGGCTGCGTCGCCGAAAGCGAGTGAGATTCAGGCGGCTATCGATGCGGTCATGGCGGATAATCCGCCACTTTATATGGTAAATTCGGACAAAGGCATCACGAATTTGCACGTGCCGTCGGATGTTATCATTGATGCGTCGATGCCTGCATTGATCCGCGCTGGCGGCAAAGGTTGGGGCCCGGACGGCGCAGAGGCCGATACAAACTGTGTGATCCCGGATAGTTCGTATGCCGCTGTCTATGACGAGGCGGTGCGCGATTGCATAAAGCACGGTGCGTTGGACCCTTCCACAGCCGGTACAGTCCAAAACGTCGGTTTGATGGCGCAAAAAGCTGAAGAATACGGCTCGCACCCTACGACGTTTGAAGTCCCGCATGATGGTACGGTGCGAATGGTTCTCGAAAACGGCGAGATATTGCATTCTCACGAGGTTGAGGCTGGTGACATCTGGCGCTCGGCCTCGACGCGAAAGGCCCCGATTGAAGACTGGGTACAGTTGGCGATTGACCGGCAGGCATTGGAGAATTGCCAAGCGATTTTCTGGCTGGATGAAACGCGTGCTCACGATGCCGAATTGCTGAAATATGTTGGTCCATTGCTTGCAAAGGCGGGAGTTGAGAAGAAGTTTCAGATCCTTGCACCGAGAGAAGCGACCGTTGTGTCGTTTGATACAATTCGCGCCGGGGAAACATCGATCGCAGTCACCGGCAATGTGCTTCGCGACTATTTGACGGACTTGTTCCCGATCCTTGAGCTGGGAACGTCGGCGAAGATGTTGTCCATCGTAAAGCTGATGAACGGTGGCGGTTTGTTTGAAACGGGCGCGGGCGGCTCAGCACCAAAACACGTTCAGCAGTTGGTTGAAGAAAACCATCTCCGTTGGGACAGTTTGGGCGAGTTTTGTGCGCTTGGCGAAAGCCTGAAATTCCTTGCGCAAGTCAGGGGCAACAAGAAGGCTATGGTGTTGGGCAAGGCGGTCGATGCTGCGACCCAAGGCATACTGGATCACGACAAATCGCCTGGCCGAAAAGTCGGCCAACCCGATAACCGCGACAGTCATTTCTATTTCGCGCTGTATTGGGCACAGGCATTGGCCTCGCAAACCGAGGATCCGGATCTGGCAAGCGCGTTTCAGCCATTGGCAAATGCTTTGGCAGAAAACGAGGCGCAGATTGTGGCCGAGTTCGCAGCGGCTCAAGGGACGGCGGCGGACATTGGTGGTTATTATCGGACAGAAGCGGAAAAAACCGCAGCGGTCATGCGTCCTTCGGCGACTTTGAACAGCATCATTGGCTAAGCTTACGCGACCTCGCTTCTAGAAGGGCGGGGTCGCTTGGTCAGGGATAAAGCCCGGCGGTCCGGCCGCGCAATTTTATCAGTGCGAGTACCGTATCAATGACCGGTGTCGGTGTTTGCGTCAGCTGGCCAAGCTCTTGAACTGACGTGACCAAAGCGTCAATTTCCATTGGACGTCCTAGCTCGAGGTCCTGCCACATTGAGGTCCGGTGCGCTCCGACGGCGGCCCCACCGTCGATCCGTCGATCCACATCAATTGGGAACTTCACGCCTAATTTCTCTGCTATTGTTTGTGCTTCGACCATCATTCCACGGGCGACCTGTCGCGTGCCGGGATCTGTGCAGAGCACATCCAAAGTTGCGTGGGTGAGCGCAGAGATCGGATTGAACGAAAGATTACCCCAGAGTTTCACCCAAATCTCGTCGCGGATGCGGGGGCGAACCGGTGCTTTGAGACCCGCATTTGTCAGAGCTTTCGAGAAGTCGAGTGCCCGATCCGATTTCGACCCGTCTGGCTCGCCCAATGAGAATCGATTGCCTTCAATGTGTTTGATAACGCCAGGTTCTATGACTTCTGCTGCAGGGTAGACCACGCAACCCAGCACCCGATCTGGGCCGAAACCGCTCCATTGGACATCGCCGGGGTCCACAGAATGGACGCGAGTTCCTTCGAACGGGCCGCCGAGTTTGTGGAAATACCACCAAGGTACGCCGTTAACGCCACTGACGATTGTTGTCTCTTCACCAACGAGAGGCAGAATTCTGTCGACTACGTTTGGGACAGAATGCGCTTTGAGCGTTATGACGACAAAATCTTGCGGCCCGAGGTCTTGGGCTTTGTCTGATGCGCGGACTTCAACATTGGTTGGATCCTGTCCGTATTCCAAAAGCGTCAGGCCATTGGATTGCATCGCTTCGAGATGGGGGCCGCGCGCAACCAGTGAGACATCTGCACCGGACTGCGCGAGTTTGGCGCCCATAAAGCCGCCGATGGCACCTGCACCGAATATGCAAATCTTCATCTACGCGCTTTCCTTGAGGCCTAGTTTTTCTGCCATGCCGATGCGTTGGATTTTTCCAGTCGCCCCTTTTGGAATTTCGTCCAGAATTATGATCTTTGAGGGAACTTTGAATTTGGCCAGCTTTTCACCTGCGAATGCTTTAATGTCTTGAGACGAGAGTGTCGCGCCTTCGCCCAAAACCACCGCCGCCGCGATTTCTTCGCCAAGTTTGTCGTGGGGCACGGCAAAGCATACGACCTGGGCAATGTCTTGATGACTTAACAGGACGGCGTCGACTTCCAGCGGGCTGATTTTTTCGCCGCCTCGGTTGATGATTTCTTTTAGACGTCCGGTAAGGCGCAAATATCCTTCACCGTCAAAAGCACCTTGATCACCTGTTCGAAACCATCGTTTTCCGTTGGCTTCAAAGAAGCTTTCATTGTTCGCTTTGGGATTGCTTTCGTAACCCAATGTCACATTGGGGCCGCTGATCACGATCTCGCCGGTGGCCGATCTATCGAGCAAAACGTTTTCCGTTTCGTTCGCAATCTGCACGTCGGGCCCGGCGGGAATTCCAACGCTCCCGGGTTTTTGCGCGCGCGGCGGCAGAGGGTTGCAGCACATCTGATGCGTGGCTTCAGTCATCCCATAGGCTTCGATCACCGGTGCGTTGAAGGTGGTTTGAAGTTCTTCCATCACCGGAGCGGGCAAGGACGCCGACGAGGATCGAAGGAACCGAAGATTTGCGCGTTCAATTGCCGCCTGATTCCTGCCAGCGCGGGCCAATATGGCCTGATGCATGGTTGGAACTGCGGTGAACCAAGTCGGTTGAACCGTGTCGAGTTGTGAATAGAATTTCAATGCGTTGAAACCGGGGGCGCAGCTTATTTCGGAACCTGCTGCCAATGTCGCCGAAACCGCGGCAATCAGTCCATGAATGTGAAAAAGCGGCATCAGACTTAGGCAGCGGTCATTTGATGTCAGCGCGAGTGACGCGCGGATGTTGTTTGCCGATGCAAATACATTGGATTGTGTAAGCGGCACGATTTTTGGTCGGGACGTCGTGCCCGACGTGTGCAAAATCAACGCGACGTCGGCTGGCTCGGGTGCTCCGATGTCGCTTGGCGCGCGGCTTGCTTGGGAAGACAATTCAAAGCTACCGGCGGGGCCATCATCATTTGCTGAAAGGCGAATGATTGTTGCGCCGGTTCTGGAGGCGGCTTTCTGAGCGGGACCGTCGTAGTCGCTCGCGATCACAAGGGCCTTGGCTTGCAGGTCCTCAAGATAAAATTCGTACTCTTCTTGGGTGTAGCTCGGATTGAGGGGTGCAGTTGTCGCCGTTTGAGCGATTGTCACAAACGCCGTCGCCATCTCTGGTCCATTGTCTAGCACGATGGCTACCCTATCGCCGCGACCAATGCCGAACTGATGCAATTCGCTGCGAACCTGGGCGCTTAGCTCCCGCAAACCGCCATAAGTCATCCAATCCCGATCAGGCGCACCGATCGCATTGGCGTTGGCGTCGTGACTGGCAAAGAGAGAGGCTATGGTTTCAGTCAATAATCGCTCCATCGCATTCGAGATCGCTTAGCTTTTGGTGTTGCGCACATTAAGTCGTGGTCTGCTGGCCGTCGCGCGTCAAGCTACGATCACTTGCAATTGCCCGAGGCCTTCGACGGAAACCTCCATCTCGTCTCCGCGTGACACAGGCCCAACACCCGAAGGCGTGCCGGAAAGAATGATGTCACCTGCGGCAAGTTCAAAATACTCTGACAGGTACGAAATCATCTCCGGAACTTTCCAGATCATCTGATTTAAGTCGCCCTCTTGGCGCGGTTCACCATTGACCCTGAGTGTGATTTTTCCGTGATCGGGGTGACCAACGCTCGAGACCGGATGAATAGCGCCGCATGGAGCGGAACGCTCAAAAGCTTTCCCAATTTCCCACGGACGTCCCATCTTCTTTGCTTCGCCCTGCAGATCGCGGCGGGTCATATCGAGCGACAGGCCATATCCGAAAACATGATCCAGCGCGCGGTCGATCGGTATATCGGTGCCGCCAGATTTCAATGCGACAAGCATCTCTGCCTCGTGGTGAACATCCGATGAGTTTGCGGGGTATGGAAACGTGCCGGAAGGATCGAGGTTATTTGCGTTTTTTTGAAAGAAGAACGGCGGTTCACGGTTCGGATCGTGGCCCATTTCGATGGCATGGGCAGCGTAATTGCGGCCGATGCAATAGACCCGGCGCACAGGAAAAACGGCGTTTGATCCTGAGACGGGGATCGTGACGGGCTTTGGCGGCTCGATCGCGAATTTGGTCATTTGTGTCTTTGCCCATGTGAAGAAGTCGGGACCCGCTTAGCTCAAGACGCTAGGAGACGCAATTGCCTGCCAGTAACGCGTTTGGGTTAACTAGCTGATTAGTATGAGTTTAGTTCAAATACTATTGCGTGAGGCAATGGCCACAAAGTGAGCGCCAGGCGCGATTTGATAGGGCTAGGCTTGCCGCAGGCAAATGAATTCAAGAGGCCATCGCAGTCGTTGCATATCTTGTGTGTCGGTTTCTCGCTGGATAACCTGTCGCTCTTGCCAAGCGGATCCAAGCAGGACGTACTTTTTGTCCCGCCTGCCCTGAGAGCGGGGCAGAAAGAGCTTGGAGTTGAGATGTCCGCAATACTGATCATCGAACAAATCCTGAACGGTCTGCAGTTCGGTGTCATGTTGTTCTTGATGGCGGCGGGACTGACCCTGATCTTTGGTGTTATGGGGCTGATCAATCTCGCGCACGGTTCGCTCTATATGGTTGGGGCCTTTGCCGCGGCGGCAGTCGCGGGTTGGACGGGTTCATTTTTGCTTGGGTTAGCGGCGGCATTGGCAGCGGCGGCTCTTGCGGGTGCGATCATTGAGATGGTTGTAATACGTCGGCTCTATAGCGCGGCGCATCTGGACCAGGTGCTCGCGACGTTTGCGTTGATATTGATTTTTTCTGAAGGGACGCGATGGGTCTTTGGGTCGTTTCCTCTATTTCTGGACATTCCCGAGGCGCTGTCCGGTCCGGTGACGCTGCCTGGTGGAATTCAATATCCGCTCTATCGCCTCGCACTTATCGCGATAGGGTTGGCAGTGGCCGTCGGGCTTTGGGCACTTATCGAGCGCACGAGGATTGGCATTCAGATTCGCGCCGGCGAGAATGATCGCGAAATGATCGGGGCTTTGGGTGTCGATATTTCAAAACTCTACACATTGGTGTTTGCGCTTGGTGCGGGATTAGCCGGATTATCAGGCGCATTGGTCGGTGCGATCCAGTCTGTTCAGGTCGGGATGGGCGAGCCAGTTTTGATCTTGGCTTTCGTTGTAATCGTCATTGGGGGCATCGGATCAATCCGGGGTGCCTTTGTTGGCGCATTGCTTGTCGGGCTTACAGACACGCTTGGGGGGGTATTCCTACCCGAATTATTCGCTGTTTTCATGGAAACAAGCGCAGCACAAAAAAGCGGTTCGGCGCTTGCGTCAATGAGCATTTATATCCTGATGGGGCTTGTCCTTATCTGGCGCCCAACGGGCCTGTTTGGGGCGCGGATATGAGGATCGAAGAACGCTTCGTCAACGCCACTGTGCTGGTCGGCTTGCTGGGCGTGCCACTTTGGGCGCTGATGATCGAAGAACCGTTTACAATCACTCTTGCGACGCGGGCGGTCATCCTCGCATTAGCGGCGGTTGGACTAAATGTCATCTTGGGTGTTGGTGGATTGGTGAGCTTCGGGCACGCGATATTCTTTGGAATCGGGGGGTATGCGATGGGTATTCTCGCGTTTCATGCCCAAACCTATTCCGAACTGGACCTCGGCTTGTTTTCGACCTCAGGCACCAATTCGATGCCGGTCATCTGGTTGGTTGCGATGGGGTTTTCTGCCTTTTCGGCATTCCTGATCGGGCTACTGACGCTTCGGACGTCAGGGGTTTATTTCATCATGATTACCCTCGCGTTTGGTCAGATGTTTTACTATTTCGCGATTTCCTGGCCGAGCTATGGCGGAGAGGATGGATTGTCGATTTACGTCCGAAACGACTTTCCTGGTTTGAACACATTGGTGCCGTTCCAGTTTTTTGCGCTTTGTTTTGTGATTCTGTGCGTGGTGCTATTTATCTACGCGCGGCTACAGGCGTCACCATTTGGATTGGCGCTGAACTCTGCGCGTCAATCTCGGGCGCGCGCCGAAACTGTTGGGCTAGACCCGATGAGAATACGGCTTTTGGCTTTTGTAATTTCCGGGGCAATCACTGGGTTGGCGGGTGCGTTATTCGCAGATCTCAACAGGTTCGTTTCCCCCACAATGTTCAGTTGGCAATTGTCAGGTGAGTTGATTGTTTTGATCATCATTGGCGGTGTCGGGCGGTTGATGGGACCGGTTATCGGAGCGTGTTTGTTTGTGGCGCTTGAGCACTTCCTCGGCGGATTTACAGAATTTTGGCATGTTTTCCTTGGGTTGATCCTTTTGGCAATCGTCCTTTTCGCGCGAGGTGGCGTGATCGGGCTTTTGACTGGAAAAGAGGGCGCGCATGTCTGAGGCTATCCTTGCAACACATCATCTCCAAAAGCGGTTCGGTGCGGTCATTGCGACGGAAGACGTTTCGATTGATTTGCGCGCAGGCGAAATTCACGCCGTGATCGGGCCGAATGGAGCCGGGAAGTCGACCCTGATCAAACAAATCTGTGGGGGTATCCAATCAGATGATGGTTGGGTGGAGTTGATGGGGCGCGATGTTTCCAAACTAAATACGCAAAAACGGGCGCGCGCCGGGCTTGCTCGAACCTTTCAGATTTCCGAATTGGCTATGGAAGACAGCGTTCTTGAGAATGTCGTTCTTGGGGCCATGGGGGCGAAAGGCAGCCCATGGCAGTTTTGGCGCGCAGCTCTTAAAACACCGCATCTGATTGAGCGGGCCGAGGCTGCTTTGGAGCGTGTTGGCCTGTTGAGCGAGAGCGAGACACGGTGTGCGCAACTGAGCCACGGGCAGCGGCGGCAACTGGAAGTGGCCGTTGCTCTAACGCTCTCTCCTCGCGCGTTTATCATGGACGAACCCATGGCCGGATTGGGTGCCGAAGGATCAAAGCAACTCACGACTTTTCTGGATGGGTTGCGTGCTGAAGCGCCTATTTTGCTGGTGGAACACGACATGGATGCGGTATTCGCGTTGGCGGATCGGATCAGTGTTTTGGTCTATGGAAAGATTATCGCAAGTGGCACGCCAGATGAAATTCGGGCAAGCGGGGAAGTCCGAGACGCATATCTTGGAGATACGCTGTGAGCTTCTTAAAGGTTGAGAACCTGACGGCGTTTTACGGAAGTAGCCAAGCCTTGTTCGGCGTCGATTTATCGGTGGATGAAGGTGAGGTTGTGGCCCTGATGGGCCGCAACGGAATGGGGAAATCGACGACAGTTAAGGCGATCTGCCGGTTGATCCGATCCAAAGGTGTTTTGACGCTTGGCGGCGATAATTTGCATGGCCTACCGAGCTTTAAGGTCGCCCGCATCGGGGTTGGTTTGGTCCCGGAGGGGCGTCGATGTTTTGCGGACTTAACCGTGCGCGAGAACCTGTTAGCTGCAGCGAAATCAGGGCCTTGGACGCTGTCTCGCGTCGGCGAATTATTCCCAAGGTTGGGCGAGAGATCCGAACAACGGGCGCGGTCTTTGTCGGGCGGTGAGCAGCAAATGTTGGCGATCGGGCGGGCATTGATGACGAACCCACGTTTGCTCATTTTGGACGAGGCAACAGAAGGACTTGCGCCGTTGATGCGACAGGAAATCTGGGACGCAATCCGGCATCTGAAACAGGAGACGGGTGTCGCAATTTTGCTGATAGATAAGTCGGTTAGGGAGCTTTCGGCCATTTCGGACCGGGCAGTTATTCTGGAGCGCGGCAAAACGGTTTGGACCGGTGCGATTGAAGACCTGACGGCGGACGTTACAGCGAAGTATGTCGGGGTTTGACGGTGTCCGCAGCGTCATGAAATGTCCCTGTGACCGGGGGTTCGGTATCGCGTCGGTATAACGTCGGTATTACGTAGGTGCCACGTCGGTAAACGCACGGTTCATCTTTGATTAAGCCAAATTAACGCTGTGTGAACTCGGCAGAGAGCCTTTGCCCGTCTGCTGTGCGTCGCGGCCTGTACGGGAATGGCGCTTTTCGTGTCGCTCCTGTTATTGTCTAACAGGTGTCGTGAAATCATGCTTTCAAAGCGTGTGCGAAACTGACCGGGCGATCCTGCGTGCGGTTGCTTTGAAAAAGGAAATGGCGGCAGCATGAGTTTTCGCTTCAATCTTGAGGGAATTTACACCCCGGTGGTGACGCCGCTTCGTTCGGATGGGTCGTTTGATCTGGATGGGTTGTCTGACATTGTCGAACATCTGGTTGCCGCTGGCGTGCACGGGTTAATCTCGGGCGGTTCGACGGGCGAGAATTACACTCAGACCGTTGAAGAGCGGATCGGGTTGGCACGTTTTACCCACGGCATTTTGAAGGGGCGATTGCCGCTCGTTGTTGGCACGGGGTCCATGCGGACGCCCGATTCAATCGCATTGGCAAGCGCGGCGCGGGAGATGGGGGCGGATGCGATTTTGCTTGGCACGCCGCCTTACGCTGTGCCGACCGAGCGGGAAAACGCACTTAACGCCCTGGCGATTGATCGCGCCGCCGACCTGCCGATTATCCTTTATAATTATCCCGGCCGGATGGGCGTTCACATGGGCGAGGAGTTCCTTGATCGGGTCGGGCGCTCGCGCAATTTTATTGGCATCAAGGAAAGCTCGGGCGACATCAATCGCGTGCATCTTTTGGCGCGCGACTATCCACATATTCAGATGTCGTGCGGCATGGATGATCAGGCTTTGGAATTTTTCGCCTGGGGCGCGCGCAGCTGGATTTGTGCCGGGTCGAATTTCCTGCCCAAGGAGCATGTCTATCTTTACGAGACGTGTGTTTTGGAGGGGAACTTTGAAAAAGGGCGGCAGATCATGAAAGCGATGATGCCGCTGATGCACGTGCTTGAACAGGGTGGAAAATTTATTCAATGCGTGAAGCACGGCACTGAATCTGTGGGATTGCGCACTGGTGGCATGCGACCGCCACTCAAGAGCCTGAATAAAGATGACAAGCGGGAATTGGAACAGGTGATCCGGGTTCTGAAATCCACGATAGCCGACATCAAGGCGGGGAAATGACCGATGACTGACCTTTTGACACATGATGAGTACAAAGCGCTGGCGTCGTCGTTGGATTTCCCCACGGCGGCGTTCGTGGATGGCGGGTATCGTATGTCGCAAAGCGGCAAGACCTTTGCGACCGTGAACCCTGCGACGGGTGAAACGCTTGGTCAGATTGCGGCCTGCGATTCTGCGGATGTTGATTTCGCTGTGCAAAAGGCACGTGACGCTTTCGAAAATGGGCGCTGGGCGAATTTGCATCCCTCTAAGCGCAAGGATGTGCTGATCCGGCTTTGTAAACTTATCACCCGCAACCGACGCGAACTTGCGGTGATGGAAAGCCTCGATTCCGGCAAGACGATCTATGATTGCGAGACGGTGGATATTCCCGAAACGGTCCATTGCATCAAGTGGCACGCCGAATTGATCGACAAGATATACGATCAGGTTGCGCCTGCGTCTGATGATCATATCGCGATGGTTGTGCGCGAACCGGTGGGCGTGGTCGGTGTGGTTCTACCGTGGAATTTCCCCTTGCTCATGATGGCATGGAAGATTGGACCGGCATTGGCAGCCGGGTGTTCGGTGGTGGTGAAACCGGCGGAAGAAACTTCGTTGACCGCTCTTCGCTTGGCAGAATTGGCAAGCGAGGCCGGTGTGCCCGATGGCGTGCTGAACGTCATTACCGGTTTGGGGCCGGATGTCGGCGAACCTTTGGGCCGCCACCGGGATGTCGACATGGTGTCGTTCACGGGATCGACCCCGACAGGGCGGCGCTTTCTTGGCTATTCAGCGGAGTCAAATCTCAAGGAAGTGGTTTTGGAGATGGGGGGGAAGAACCCCTGCATCGTTTTGGCGGACGCCGAAAACCTGGATGCGGTTGCGGCGCATGTGGTGAATGGCGCGTTTTGGAACATGGGCGAGAACTGCTCGGCGGCGTCGCGGCTTATCGTCGATGGGTCGATCCGCGACACGCTTCTTGAAAAGGTGCTGGCGCACGCGCGGGAATGGAACGTGGGCGACCCGCTTGATCCTTCGGTGCGTATCGGTGCGATGGTGAGCAAGGCGCATTTTGACAAAGTGTGTGGGTATCTGAAGCAGGTCGGTAAAGGGGACATCCTTTTAGGCGGACAAGACAGCGACGGTGCCTTTGTCGAGCCGACCATCGTTTCCGTCGCCTCGAACGCCGATCCAGTGGCGCAGGAAGAGGTTTTCGGCCCGGTGTTGAGCGTGATTTCGGTGAGCGGGTTTGACGAAGCAATCAGCGTTGCAAACGACACGCCCTATGGGTTGGCCGCGTCCATCTTTACCGCAAATGCCAAACGCGCCATTCGCGGGGCCCGAGCGTTGCGGGCGGGGACTGTGACGGTGAATTCCTATGGCGAGGGCGATATCTCCACCCCGTTTGGCGGCTTCAAGGAGTCTGGATTTGGTGGGCGCGACAATGGCATTCACGCCCATGATCAGTACACTCAGATCAAGACGATTTGGCTGGACCTCAGCGACGACGCAGAGTCGGAAGTTGGCTGAGCGCTAAGAGGGCGAAGGAGGGCGTTGTGTATAAGGCAAAACGCTTGCCGGTTCATAAAGGCGTCGCGGCATGGAACGCGATTTTGCCATCACGCGCGGCGCATGGGGCGCTCGATGAAAAGGTAACAGCGGATTTCTGCATTATCGGC
>CALLWO010000114.1 GCA_938016355.1 uncultured Boseongicola sp.
GGATGGATCAGACGGAGTAATTTTGGAAACTTCGCCGTCGATCCAGCCAAGGCCCGCCGTGGCCTCGTATTCATGCCCCATGCGCGCCATCAACTGCATGCCAACGCAAATGCCCATGAACGGGCGCCCCTTCTTTTCGACAGCATCGACCAAAGCCTCGAACAAGCCGCTCTGATCTTTCAACTCGCCCATACAAGAAGGAAACGCGCCGTCCCCGGGCAGCACGATGCGATCCGCGCGCCCGACGTCTTCGGGTCGACCAGACACCAAAACCACGCCCGCATCCGCGTCGCGCGCCATGCGTTGAAACGCTTTCTCAGCGGAATGCAGATTTCCGGCAGCATAGTCGATAATGACGGTCAGCATGGATGTGCCTTCCTAGCTCTTCATTTTTCCAAAAATACTCATGCCGTGCGCGATGTAAGGCGCCAAGGTTGCCCGGTCAAAGTGCGCCTTTGGTCGACGGAATGTCGCCGGATTTCCGCGGGTCGGTCTCCAGAGCGTCCCGCAACGCACGCGCCACGGCCTTAAACGCAGCTTCTGCGATGTGGTGACTGTTGATCCCGTGCAGCGCGTCGACATGGAGCGTGATGCCACCATGCGTGGCAAATGCCTGAAAAAATTCCCGCACCAGTTCCGTGTCAAAGCTGCCAATTTTACTCGTGGGCAAATCGACGTTCCACACCAGATAGGGACGCGCAGACAGATCAAGTGCAGCGCGCACCAGCGCGTCATCCATCGGCAATAGACACGCGCCATATCGCACGATGCCTCGTTTGTCGCCAACCGCTTCGCTCAAAGCCTGCCCAAGCGCGATCCCGGTGTCTTCGACCGTGTGGTGATCATCAATGTGCAAATCGCCCGTTGCCCGGATCGTCATGTCGATCAGAGAGTGGCGCGCCAGCTGATCCAGCATGTGATCGAAGAAACCGACGCCCGTCTGGTTGTCATAAAGACCTGTGCCGTCGAGATTGATCTCGACGTTGATATCGGTTTCCGCAGTTTTTCGCGAAATGCTTGCGCTGCGCATAGATCGGCTCCGTCGCTGTGTTTCATCGCGCTTATAGGCAGGCAATCGCGGAGCGGAAAGAGGGTCCGGGTTGCTTGTGCTCGCGATGTTGTGTGGTTGCACGCGCGCCTTGCATGTTAAAACCCAAAAAAGACAAGGAAAGGATCGGGATGCTCCGATTTGCGGCACTGATGATTATGTTTGGATTGGCACCCCAACTCGCTATGAGCGAGCCCTTGTCTTACGCCGATTTCGCGGCGTTTCCAGAAGAAGCGTCGTTTAGCACCAAAGCGGAAGCCCGGGGCAACATCGTCTCCTGCCTGAAAGCAACCCGTACGCCAAACCTTTGCCTCGGCGTCACATTGCCGGCCTGTGACAGCGTCCCGGTGGTGTGTCAGTTGCGGGAAGCCTCAACGTGGGACGCTTTGGGTCACGACATATATCTCAGGATGCGCATGGCGTTGGGTGGGGCGGATTGGCTGGATGCGGCGCATGTGCGTATTTCGGGCGAAATGCGCGCGTCTTGCGAGGCTCAGGCGAAAGCTCAGTCCGGGCGCGCCGCGCAAGAAGCGGCTTTTGCAAGTTGCGCAATGTCGACAGCGATGCAACGCACCCTTGATTTGCGCTTGGCACTTGTAGCGCCCTGAGCGCGGCTGCACGATTGGTGCACAATTCTGTCAATCGACCTGCACAGAAATCGACGACATAGACTTTGTCTTCGGATGCGATCGTTCCGGGCGTTGGATGGTTCCCCTCGCACCTTGCCAAGAACGGCGATAAGATAAGTGTGATCAAGAGGTTCTGTAATGAGCGAAGCGACTGTCCTTGTGGTGGATGACGATCCGCAAATACGCGATGTGTTGAACGTGGCGCTTGGGCGCGCGGGGTATCGCGTGGTAACAGCGCGCGACGGGGCAGAGGGGCTGAACAAATCCGAAGCTGCGCGCCCGGATCTGGCGGTGCTCGACATTGGCCTCCCTGAAATGGACGGCTTGGAATTGTGCCGTGCGATCAGACGGGACAGCGATTTGCCGATCTTGTTTTTGACCGCGCGAGATGACGAAGTGGACCGCATTTTAGGCCTTGAAATGGGAGGTGACGATTATGTCACGAAGCCCTTCAGTCCGCGCGAGCTTGTCGCGCGCGTGCGCGCGATCCTGAAACGCACGCAAGCCAACACAACCCCGACCAAAGTCCTGACCCGTGGTCGCCTCAGTGTCGCTGTTGACGGGCATGATGCGCGCGTGGATGGAATGCCCGTTGCGTTGACGTCGACAGAACTGTCGATCCTTGAAAAGCTCATGGCGCGCCCGTCACAGGTCTTTTCGCGCCCAGCCTTGGTGGATGCCATCTGGGGTCCGGGCATGATGGTGAGCGATCGAACGCTGGACAGCCATCTGCGAAACTTGCGGGCCAAGTTGTCGGAAGTCGGGCTTGATGACGCGATAGAGACGCTTCATGGCGTCGGTCTGAGGATGGGGCCTTGCGGAGCAAAAACGTAGTTCGAAAATGGCGGCCGCCCTTGGCTCTGGTGCTGGGCGGATCGTTGTTGGCGGTTCTTGTTCTGCCGGTCGTCGGGTTGTTTGTCGTTGATTTATTGGCGCCATCGATGGGGCGCGGGCGGGCCACTGTGGTTGTGGCGCTTGGTGCGCTTTCGGCAACGGTAATCCTTGGTTGGTTGTTATGGCGTCTAATACTGGCCCCTGTGCGTGCGCTTGGCCTGCGCGCCGAAACCATCCGAGGTGGCGGAATTGCGGAACCGATGACGCGTTTTGGCACGCCTGAAATTGGTGAGTTGGGGCAAACGGTGTTGGAAATGGCCGCAGTCTTGCAGGCGCGCGAGTTGGCGATCCGGTCATATGCAGACCATGTCACGCACGAATTGAAAACGCCTTTGACCGCCATTCGCGGTGCTGCTGAGCTTCTTGCCAGTGATCCCGCGTTGGAAGCAGAAGCCCAACAGCTTGTGAGGACTATCAGCGAAGCAGAAGCGCGCGCCGAACGGCTACTTGCTGCCGCGCGTCAGATTGCGGTTGCGCGTGAGCCCTCCCACCATGGGACATCGACATTGAGCGAGGCGATCTCCCTTGTTTCTACGTCCTTGAGCGTCGAAGTGGAGGGCGAGAACGTTATTTTTCCACTTAATCGTGAAGGGCTTGCGCTAATTCTTGAGCATTTGCTTGGAAATGCCGCGGCGCTGGGCGCTGGGATGATCAGGATCGAGGCTCGCGCGATTCCAGAAGGTCAAACACTGACGCTTCGCGATGATGGGCCGGGCGTTTCGGCCGGAAACCGGACCCGCATTTTTGAGCCGTTTTTCACGACGCGTCGCGATGATGGGGGCACGGGAATGGGGCTGGCCATCGTTAAGACGTTGCTTTTGGCGCATGGCGCGGACATCAGGTTGGAACCATCGGAAACCGGCGCGACATTCGTCATTTCGTTTTAGAATTAACGAAACGAAAGACGGCCCGTCAGCAGGTGATTGAGCCCAAGCATTGCGCCGAGCAATATCGAAACGATTGCGAAAGGGACGCTATAGGCAAGCACTGAAAACGCTGAGATGCCTTGGCCGATTGTGCACCCAACAGCCAGAACAGCGCCGACACCCATCAGTGCCGCGCCTCCGATTTGT
>CALLWO010000115.1 GCA_938016355.1 uncultured Boseongicola sp.
AAGTATGGTCCGCCCCGTCATCTCCGGCGTTGCCCGCAACAAGCAAAAGGTCAAGCTCGTTTGCTTCATCGCTTGGCGCATAGGCGTTCGGTACGGGCTCGGGATAGTCGAGTTTGATCGCCAGCCGCGTCGCGACAAAACCCAGATCCGGGTCTTTTGCGATACCGGCACGGGCAACCACCGGATAGCTACGTTCCTCGGCAAAAAGTCCGACGCGGAACGCCTCGGGCACGTTCTCTGTCTTGTCGATCCTGAGGGTCCCGCGCAGCATCGCACTGGTGTGCCCCCAATGCGGCTCGTGAAATGCCTCATCGTCGCGACCGGCGTTTTTCTTAAGCGCATGCGTGTGCGCTGCAACGGACGCGGCCGCATCCCGGATAAGACTGGCTTCATCGGGATCAACAACCTCGCGCGGCACCAGAAACCCGTTTTCAACACGATCCGTCGGCAGGTCGCTTGCAAAAACACGCTTGTGCGGATGAGGCGCCAAAAGGCCGTAAACAAAATATAGGGCAAGAAGAGCTAATGCGATCCAAAAAACAGTCATTCAGTCCGACCTCCGCTTTGATGCGCTCAACTGTGGCGCAGTAGGCATGTCAAAACAACCGGCACAAGCCGCGTCCGAGCGTTCGAGAATTTTTGGTATTTCAAAACTGGAAAATGGCGCGCTGGGGAGGATTCGAACCCCCGACCCCTTGATTCGTAGTCAAGTACTCTATCCAACTGAGCTACCAGCGCGCGGGAACTGCGATCTAACCCTGCTTACGAGAAATGGCAAGAGCCGAAATCACGCGAGGTTCGCATCTTCGGTGACGATCCCTTTGGGCAGGCGCAGCGTAAATGTGGTTCCGCCCTCGCCGGTCTCGCTCAAAGATAATTCGCCGCCGTGACCGCGCACCAGTTCAGCAGCAATCGCCAGACCAAGCCCTGCGCCGCCCTTGCGCGCACCGCCCTGAAACGGCTGGAACAGAAACTCTTGCGCCTTGGCGGGAAGCCCTGGACCGGTGTCGCTTACGCTGATCAGCCAATCGCTTTCGCCCTCGCTTGCGCCCACCGTGATCGACCCATCCATCTTGGCCGTCTCCAGCGCCTGGCGCGCGTTGCGCACAAGGTTCGACAGCACGCGGTAAAGCTGTTCCGGGTCCGCGCGCACCACCATGCCCGGCGGCACCGCATCCGTGAACGTTATGTCTGCGGTGGCTGCGAGCCTCTCGCCTTCCAGTGCATCCTGCACCAACCCGTCCAGCGGCACGCGGTTCAAGGCGGGCGGCGGCTCTTCGGCTTTTCCGAACGCCAGCGTTGATTCACACAAATTCACCGCGCGTCCGATCGAATTCATCAGCTTTGGCGCCATCCGGGCCACCACCGGGTCTTCGCTGGCATCAATGCGATCCGCAAAAAGCTGTGCAGTCGTCAGGATATTGCGCAGATCATGGCTCACTTTCGAAACCGCGCTGCCGAGCGAGGCCAAGCGCTCGCGCTGTCGCAACACGTTGGTCAGTTCGGTTTGCATCGATTTCAATGCGTGTTCGGCATCACTCAATTCGCGCACTGACGCCGTCGGCTCAATGATCCGGCGCGCGTCTTCGGGCGCGGCGGCATAGCTTTTCATCGCCGACACCACGCCTTTGATCGGCATCACAAGCAAGCGGCGCACGGCAAAGAACAACAGCGTCGCGGTAAAAACCGAAATCACCGCCGACAACAGCAAGATGCGAATGCCATAATCCAGCATCGCCGCGCGCAACGGCTCGGTCGGCATTGTGATTTCAATCAATTGCCCCGCGTCCCGTGTCGGATTGCCGATCACGCGCACCACTTCGGGTTCAGAATTTGTCAGGCGCGACATCGCATCCATGATCAGCGTGCTCGCTGGCGGCTCCCTCAGATCAAACGTCGCTGCAATGGGCGATGGCATGTCCGACGCCAGCATCAATTGGCGCACCTCGTCGCGCCTTAGCACCACGTTGAACACGCCCGCGTTCTCCAGCAACTCGTCCTCAAGCTCTGCGTCGATCATGTCGTTGGCCAAAAGCGCGAGCGATGCAATCTGCGCGCGCTCCAGCCGGTCGTTCATGTAATCTTCGCGGAACCGCGCAATGGACGGCACAAAGATGAAAATCTCTGCCAGCATCACGAACAGGATCGTGAGCGCCAAAAACCGTCCAGAGAGCGAA
The DNA here is from genome assembly GCA_938016355.1 of uncultured Boseongicola sp. GTDB lineage: Bacteria > Pseudomonadota > Alphaproteobacteria > Rhodobacterales > Rhodobacteraceae > CALLWO01. The sequence goes on from CALLWO010000115.1 coordinate 2,178, forward strand.
TTCAGGAACATGATTGCCTTAGACCCGATGCATTACGGCAGGTATTTCTGAACGAAACCCACAACCCGTTTGACAGTAGGGTTATCAAAGAGTTTCGGCGAGAAATAGGCCCCCGCTGCACGCTTGTTGATCTCGCCCAATGTTGGATACGGCGCGACCATCGCCGCGATGGCGCCCATTTTCAGACCATTGGCAATCGCGAGCGCCCAGACACCGATCAGTTCGCCGGCTTGCGTGCCCACAATGGTCGCACCAACTGGCTTGCCTTTGACCACCATCACCTTGATAAAACCTGTGGTCTTGCCCTCAGCAATCGCGCGATCGTTTTCGTCGTAATCAAATCGCGAAACCGTCACGGCGTGGCTTCCATGCTCTTTCTTTGCCTGCGCTTCGGTCAATCCGACCTGCGCCAATTCAGGGTCGGTATACGTGACCCAAGGAATGTGTGACGTCTTGGCTTTGGACGGCAAACCAAAAAGCATCGAGCGGATGATCACACCGGCATGATAGCCCGCGACATGGGTGAACTGCAGACCACCTGCCGCGTCCCCAATGGCATAAACCTTCTTGTTTGTGACCGAACGCATATCCGCACCCACTTTGACGGCGCGGTCATGGGCGACATTGCCTTTGTCCAGATCAAGCTTGTCGATATTCACCTTTCGACCGACCGCCATCAAAAGATGAGACCCGGTAAACGTGCCGTTCGACGTCTTTACCGTAATGACACCGTTTTCCTCGGTGATTTCTTCGGCGAGCGCATCTTCGGCGATCTCGATCCCTTCGGCGCGCATCCGCTCCAACACGACCGCCGCCGCGTCCGGGTCGTCTTTGCCCAGCGCCTTCATGCCTTCGATCACCGTCACTTTGGAACCAAGCCGGATGTGAGCCTGCGCCATCTCCATGCCAATCGGGCCGCCGCCGATAATCAGCAGATGCTCTGGCTTTTCGCGCAGATCAAAGATGTTCTCGTTGGTGTAATAGGTCACGTTCTCAACGCCCGGGATCGGCGGCACGAGCGGCCCCGATCCTGTGGCAATCACAATCCGGCGCGCGGTGATGATCGTCTCACCGGCCTGCACTTCGGTGGGCGAAATAAAACGACCGAACTCGCGGATCACATGGACGCCGAAGCCTTCAAATCGCTCCTGACTGTCTACGGGTGCAATCGTATCGATCACTCTGTGAACGTGGTCCTTGGCAGCCGCATAATTTACCTCCGGCATCACCGGCGTTACGCCATACTTTTCGCCGGTCTTCATTGCGTGGGCCTGTTTGCCCGCCGCGATCAGCGCTTTTGACGGAACACAGCCGAAGTTCAGGCAATCGCCCCCCATCTTATGACCTTCAAGCAAAACCACCTTGGCGCCCATCTGCGACGCCCCAGCGGCCACCGACAATCCACCCGAACCTGCGCCAATAATCAGGACGTCCGTTTTAATGCGTTCCATGTTCAAAGGTCCTTTTTGCCGCGCACGGCTTTCAGCAGGATCGGCAGCGCAGCCAGCGCGCTCAGACCCAGAATGGGCAACAAAATCTGTGGCTCAAAGATGATCCCAAGGTTCGGCGTTTCGCCACGTGCGAACACTTCACCAAGGCCTGCGCCGACGGATGTATACACAACCGTGCCCGGGATAATCCCAAAGAAGGTCGAAACCACGAAGCGATAGAGCGGCACCTCAAGAAACGACGGCACTAGGTTGGCGACGAAAAACGGTACCGCTGGCACCAATCGGATCAGAAACAGCATCGACCATTGGTTTTCGTCGATCCCGTCCTTGATCTTCTTCACGGCCCCATCGGATGTCTCAAGCTTGCGACCAAGGCTTTCGCCAAACCCCCAACGCGCGGCCTGGAAAATTGCCGTTGCCCCAAGGGTCGCGGCCATCACATTGAAAAGCGCGCCCGGGAACGTCGCGAACAGGAACCCACCCGTCAGCGTCGCAATGGTCGCCCCGGGAAGCGAAAAGGCAACGATCACCACGTATGCCGCGATAAACGCCAGCACCGTCAAAAGGTAATTGGCATCGCGAAACTCAATCAAAGCCTCCCGATTTTCGGCCAAAGCCTGAAAGCTAAGGTAATCACGCAAAGTAAACGCGCCGACAGCGGCCACGATCAGAATTGCGATCAATGGCAATCGCTTCGCGAAGCCGTTCGAGGTTTGTTGAGGTTGGGTCATATCGGTCATTTCAATCACTTTCAGGGCGTTTGGTCTATCTTGTGGCAGAAGATGGCGACCAGCGCGCGGCATTGTCAGGGCGATCACGTCCGCTTGATAAGCGGTGAGGATTGGACCCCCGATTGTCACGAACCACCCCCCAATTGAAACATTTGCCGCACCTTTTCAGCGCGAATGTTGCAAATCACCGGCCAACTGGCGTTGACTTGGACAATCGATCCCCTTAGAGACCGGGCTTCGAGAATGATTTGGCCTCGAATCCCCGATGGATTGGCGGCCCACGACCCGGAGAATAGCGATGAAGCGCACATTTCAACCATCAAACCTGGTCCGCAAGCGGCGCCACGGCTTTCGCGCGCGCATGGCAACCAAAGCCGGCCGGAAGATCCTGAACGCACGTCGCGCACAGGGCCGGAAAAAGCTGAGCGCTTAACCCTTGTCCTTTTGGACCTCGGGAGGACCGCCGCGGGCAACCGTTGGCGGTTTTGTCGTTTTCGGAGCGATGATGTGCAACTGGCCGGGCTGACAATTCTATCCAAACGCGCTGACTTTCTGGCCGCGAACCGGGGGCGACGCGCCTCGGGGCCCGCGTTCACGCTTCAAATGCGCGCACGCGGCGATGAAGACCCCGCTATTCGCGTCGGTTTCACCTGTTCGAAAAAGGTCGGCAATGCCGTCGCGCGCAATCGCGCGAAACGCCGCCTTCGCGAAGCTGCGCGGCTGATCCTCCCTCAAGGCGGAACGCCCGGGCATGATTACGTTCTGATCGGCCGCAAGGATGTTACCGCATCGCGCCCTTTCGACGCGCTTTGCAATGATCTTGAACGCGCCTTGAATCAGGTGCATGGCAGATGACCCCGCTTGCGCATCTCTTCGCGCTACCCGTGCGCGCCTATCGCCTTGTCTTTAGCCCATGGGTCGGCTTCAACTGCCGATATCATCCGACCTGTTCGGCCTATGCTTTGGAGGCGCTCGAAAAGCACGGCGCCGTCAAGGGCAGTTATTTCGCTGCGAAACGCATCGCGCGCTGTCACCCTTGGGGCGGGATGGGCGTGGATAATGTCCCGCCAAAAGACCCTTAAGTCGGATCGCGGAGAAGTTCTGCGCCTTTGGCTTCCTGATCCTGCCAAAGCGACAAGAGAACATCTGCCTGCGCTTCAAACGAATCCTCCAAAACAGACCAATCCCAAATGCGATCGGTACGGAAGTGGCGGAAATCGCCTCTTAGTTCGCACCACGCCGCGATCACGACGTTCTCGACAAGATAAATGACGGCAATCGGGCGGATCACCCGCTCGACGCAAGGTTTGCCCGGGCTTTGATAAGAAATGCGCAATTTACGCCGGTCCCGGATCGCACGGCGAATGTCCGAAAACGAAATACAACCCTTTTCAGGATCGTCCGACGGAACACCCCACGTCGCCACCTGTAACCAGCTCTCTTCTTTGTTGAGCGCGTCAATCTTTTTGACGATCCGGCTGGCGGCTGATTGCAAGGCGCTGTCCCCTGTCCTTGCCAGCATCTTCAGCCCCACGCGCAGCGCTTCGATCTCCTCGCTATCAAAATTGAGCGGCGGCAGGTCGTATCCGTTGCGCATGACATAGCCAAAGCCCGCTTCGCCTTCGATGGGAACGCGCATCGCCTGAAGGGCTGCGATATCGCGATAGATTGTGCGCTTGGACACCTCCAATTGTTCGCCCAGTGCTTCTGCGCTCATCGGCGCGCGACTGGCGCGCAGGATCTGAATGATCTCGAACATCCGTGGAATGCGTTGCATGTGGCCTACCTTTGCCTGTCGTTCTGCTGACACTTTAGCAGAGGCCACTGACATAAGTATGTCAGCAGGGTTCTGGTTTTCTGACGCTCCAAAGCAATTGGAGTTGAAGATGCCTTATTATGATCACGCCATCGCAATGTCGCGCAACTTTGGTCGATGGGCACCCGACCACGGCATAAAGCTGATCAGGTTCCCTTGGCCTTGGCGCTGGTTCAGCGACCCAGGATGATCTTCACGTATTTCTGCGTTTCGCGATACGGCGGGACGCCCCCGTGTTTGGTGACCGCGCCGGGGCCAGCGTTATACGCCGCAAGCGCAAGCCGCCAGGACCGGAATGTCCGGTATTGTTCGGCCAGATAGCGCGCGCCGCCATCGAGGTTTTGCAAAGGGTCTCGTGGATCAACCCGCAACTTGCGCGCCGTGGCTGGCATCAGTTGAGCCAAACCAATTGCGCCTTTGTGCGATTTGGCGCGCGGGTTCCATCCGCTTTCCTGCTGGACCAGCCGCAAGAAAAGATCCTCGGGGATACCGTAGCGGCGCGCGGCGTTGCGCGCCTCTTGCAGATATTCGCCGCGATAATTTCCGCCATAGCGCGGCAATGATCCCGGCGCACCGGGCACAAGGACTTTTGGCTGCGAAAACCGAATGGAATTGTTGTATTGCTGGGCTGCGCGGCCATCGAGCAATTGCGTTTGCCGCGCGAACACTTTGTCACGCGACGCGGATGCGACGCGTTCGGCCCAAGCCGAAGACGCGATCACAGATGCACTCAAAATGACAGCAAGGCACACGGAATTCCGCATTGCTATCGGCCCCCAGCAAAACAACACCCACCAACCCTAAACATTTTTCGCCTGATTTCTAGCCTCAGCGTCGTTCATGGTCTGTAAACTCTGTTTTGCGACGTGTAGTGTCGCCCAACAATTTTAAGATTCGCCCGGGGAGACAGCGCGCAATGGCAGGTTCGGTTAATAAGGTCATTCTGATCGGAAATCTGGGGCGCGACCCCGAAGTTCGGACATTTCAGAACGGCGGCAAGGTTTGCAATCTGCGAATTGCCACGTCGGAGAACTGGAAAGACCGCAACACCGGGGAGCGTAAAGAACGCACCGAATGGCATTCGGTCGCAATCTTTTCCGAACCCCTCGCCCGTGTGGCAGAGCAATATCTGCGCAAAGGTTCGAAAGTGTATCTCGAAGGCCAGCTTGAGACCCGCAAATGGCAGGATCAATCCGGTCAGGACCGCTATTCAACGGAAGTTGTTCTGCGTCCCTATACGTCAACCCTGACCATGCTTGATGGTCGTGGCGACGGCGGCGGCTCAGGTGGCGGCGGTGGCGGCTATGGCGAAGACTTTGGCGGCGGTTACGGCGGTGGCTCTGGTGGCGGCGGCGGCGACGCGCGTTCATCAACTCCAGCGCCAGCGGGTGGCGCCAACGATCTGGACGACGAGATCCCATTCTAAGGTCTGATGGACATCGAAACACGATCTTTGACGCGCGGCGATATCAACGCTGCGCGTTTGCTTTATGAAGAGCTGACCAACGGTCCCAAGGAGGTCGACGCCGCGCGGGTCAATGCCGTTCTGGAGCATCCCGGAACGTCGATTATCGGCGCGTTTCGCAGCGAACACCTGTTGAGCATGGCGACGTTGCATATCTTGCCGAATGCCACGTGGAGTGGGCGACCCTATGCATTGGTGGAAAACGTCGTGACCGCGCGCAGCATGCGCAATCAAGGGATCGGGCGCATGGTGTTAGATGCAGTGATCGAGGCGGCCTGGGCAGCGGAGTGTTACAAGATCATGCTTCTGACCAGCCGCCAGCGTGGGGCGAAGGGATTTTACACATCCGTCGGGTTTCGCGACGAAGGCAAGCACGGAATGATCATTCGCCGAACCTGAAATCAAGGACTTAGCGGAGAAATGTTTCGCGCGCGAAACACGAATTAACCAGCTGATAATATTCAATAAAAATTCGTAACATCGGCGCACGATTGGCATCGACTACCCAG
>CALLWO010000116.1 GCA_938016355.1 uncultured Boseongicola sp.
GGATCGGATGAGCGCCGTCGCCACGATCAACGAACCTTGGTGTGTGGCGTGGCTTTCGCATTTCCTTGGTGGTCACGCGCCCGGCCTGCGCGACATCCGCGCGGCGGCTCGCGCGATGCATCATGTTCTGCTGGCCCACGCCCGCAGCATGGAAGTGATGCGAGACGCCGGCCAGCAAAACCTTGGAATTGTACTGAACTTCGAACATGCACACCCGGCAAGCGACAGCGCGCGCGACGTGGCTGCCGCCGCGCGCTATGATGCGATCTACAACCGGTGGTTTGTCGAAGCGATCACCAAAAGCACCTATCCGGATCTGGTGTTGGATGCGCTGCGCCCTCACATGCCAAAGAATTGGCAAGATGACATGGCTCTGATTTCTCAACCCATCGATTGGCTCGGCATAAACTACTACACGCGCTCCATTCATCAGGATGTTGAAGGCGCACCCTGGCCTGCAATAAGGGCAGTGCCCGGAACGCTTCCCAAAACCGATCAGGATTGGGAGATCTACCCCGAGGGGCTGACAAATTTCCTCACCCGCCTGCACCGCGACTACACCGGCGACACGCCGATCTTTGTCACCGAAAATGGCATGGCAGGCGCGGACCCCGGCGACAGGGGAGAGGTCGATGATCCCGCGCGGGTCGCTTACTTCGATGCGCACCTCGGGGCCGTGAGTGACGCCATTGCGGCCGGTGCCCCGGTCAAAGGGTATTTCGCATGGTCGCTTCTAGACAACTACGAATGGGCCTATGGATATGACAAGCGGTTCGGCATCGTTCATGTCGATTATGAAACCCAGAAACGCACGCCCAAAGCCTCGTATCTGGCGTTTCAAAAAGCATTGGCGCTGAGCTAAGCAAGCCCCTTCGGCGCAAGGTCTCCAATAGAGTCTTCCGCCTCGCTTCCACGTGCATCCCGAGTGGTTTTGGCCGTTGCCGGTAAGGGCGTGTCGAATTGATAGGACGGGTCGACCTTTTGCCTCTCCCACGTTTCGAGCATCTCGCGCCATGCCCCACGCAGAGAACGTGGCTCCGGCATATCGTCTTTCACTTCCTCATGCAGTGCGCGCAAATGATAGCATGGCACGCCCGCATACATGTGATGTTCGGTATGCCAGTTCATGTGCCAGTACAGAAACTCAACAAAGCGCGGCAATCGGATCGAGCGCACGCTCTTGCGAAAATCGGCCACGTTGTCGCGCAATCCGCAATGCTGTGGCAGCGCCACGAAGTAACTCAGCCAATTGGCGATGAAACTGAAGACAGTGAAGATCAACGGCAAGACCCAAAGCCCTGTGGCGATGGCCAGCAAAAGCACTGATCCATGAAACGCCAATTGCGCACGCGACCACCACATCGACTTTCTGCGCTCCAAAGGCTGGTCAGCATGTAGCGCGTTCAGCCACTCGTTTGATGGAATATCCGAAGGCCCCACCCGACCTATAGCGTCAAGGCACGTCACCCAGATCGTCGAAATTAACCCGCCTTTGCCGAATGTCCGGCCCGGCGTCGTGAAAAGATTGATGGTGAATAGCTGAAGAAGAAACGTGCGCCCGACATTCGGATGCAAGGGCAGCAGGTTCTCGCGATCCGCTTCAGGGTGCAGGGTATAACGATGGTGATACGTGTGGCTGCTGGCGTAATCGAACGGGTTCCACCAACTAAGCAGGCTAAACAGATAAAGGAACACTTTGTTCAGCCGTTTCGTCTGAAACACGGTCCCATGTCCCAATTCATGCGGCGCGGTACCGCTCAGAAACGATCCAAACGTGCCGTGGGCAAAGAGCGCGACAAAGAACGCAGGCCAATGGGCGATTGACCAGAAATAAAAGACCGCTCCTCCCGTCACAGTGAGCAGCGCCAGATGCCCGCCCGCCTGAATCCATCCCTGCCGGTCGCTGCGCTTTGACAAGGCGCGAAACCGCTCGGGCGCCATGCGCGAGCGATACCATTGCACGTTCATTTCATCGCGAACCTGCGAAAGTGGGAGATAGGTCATCATAAGTCCTGGGCGTTTGGTTTTTGGATGATGGTGGCCACAGCGCGGGTTTTTCAAGCTCTTTGTCGTGGCGGCGCACTGGAAATGATTGGCGCTCAATCGCCAAGCGCGCGGCTTCGTTCGACCTCCAAAGGCTTGTACCCCGGGGTAAGCTTGTACCGCAGAAATGCCATGGGGTGTGCCCGCAAGGTCAGGCGCATCGAAACATAATCTTCCACCACGTTCTCGCCCAAGCTCATTTCCGGCAGGTGTGCCTCGGGCTCCTCAATGCCCTCCCCGTCGATATCGCTTTCGAAAAGCGGCAGCGGTTTTTCGGCACCGATGGCGGCTGCGGCCCAAAGCGCCTTGCGCCGGGTCAGACCAACAGCGGCAAAGGCGTCGGCTTCTGCCAGAACTCGCAATTGGCGCGGCTCGGTGCCCGCGCGACGCCAGACGTCCTCGACCGAGTGGTATCCGTTCCCGCGCGCAGCCACGATCCACGCCGCATCGTCCTCGCGCACCGATTTCACCTGCCTCAAGCCAAGGCGAAGCGCCAGACCGCCGCGCCCGTCATTCTCCATGATGTTGTCCCAAGTCGATGCATTGATATCGACCGGGCGCACTTCGACGCCATGTTCGCGCGCATCCCGCACGATCTGTGCCGGCGCATAAAACCCCATTGGCTGAGAATTCAAAAGCGCACAGGCGAAGATGCCGGGGTGGTGGCACTTCAACCAGCTTGAGGCATAAACCAAAAGCGCAAACGACGCGGCATGGCTTTCCGGGAACCCATAAGACCCGAACCCCTCGATCTGCGAAAAGCAACGTTCGGCGAAGTCAGCGTCATATCCGTTTTCCCGCATTCCACGCATGAACCGCGTGCGAAACTCGCTGACGTTGCCATGCTTTTTGAAGGTCGCGAGCGAACGTCGCAAACGGTCGGCCTCTTCCGGTGTAAACCCCGCACCCACGATGGCGATCTGCATCGCCTGTTCCTGAAAAAGCGGCACGCCCAGCGTTTTCCCCAACACTTTGCCAAGCGCGTCAGAAGGAAACTCGACCTTTTCTTCCCCATTCCGGCGACGAATGAACGGATGCACCATATCGCCTTGAATGGGCCCCGGGCGGATGATCGCGGTTTCGATCACCAGATCATAAAAGGTGCGGGGCTTCATGCGCGGCAGGAAATTCATCTGCGCCCGGCTTTCGACCTGAAACACCCCCAGCGAATCCGCTTTGCACAACATGTCATAAACGGCCGGATCTTCGGGGGGCAGGGTGGCCAGCGTGTAATCCAGCTGGTGGTGCCGCTCGATCAGGTCAAACGCCTTGCGCACACACGACAACATCCCCAGAGCCAGCACATCGACCTTGAGGATGCCCAGCGTGTCGATGTCGTCCTTGTCCCAGCAAATGACGGTGCGATCTTCCATCGTGGCGTTCTCGACGGGCACCAATTCGTCAAGGCGACCTTCCGTGATGATGAAGCCGCCGACATGCTGCGACAAATGCCGGGGAAACCCCTGAATTTCAAAGATCAGCGCCATTGTCTGCTGCAATCGCCGGTCGCTTGGATCAAGCCCGATCTCGCGCAATTGCTGATCAGCCATGCCCGAGGTGTCGAAAAAACCCCAAAGCTGGGACGAAATTGCGCTGATCGTGTCCTCGGTCAGCCCCATGGCCTTGCCGACCTCGCGGATCGCGCGTTTGCCACGGTAATGCACCACTGTGGCGCAAAGCCCCGCGCGGTGACGGCCATAGCGCTCATAAATGTGCTGGATCACCTCTTCGCGCCGTTCATGTTCAAAATCGACGTCGATATCCGGGGGCTCGTCGCGCGCCTCGGACACGAACCGCTCAAACACCATCGTCCCGATCTCGGGGCTGACCGAGGTCACGCCAAGGCAATAGCAAACGACCGAATTTGCTGCCGACCCGCGCCCCTGACAAAGAATATTGCGTGAACGGGCAAAGGCGACGACATCGCGCACGGTCAGGAAATAAGGCTCGTACTTCAGCTTGGCGATCAGCTGCAACTCATGGGCCAGCAGCCCCTTCACATGATCAGACGCGCCTGCCGGATACCGCCATTTCAACCCTTCATGGGCGAGACGAGACAACCGCTCCGCCGCCGTTTCGCCCTGAGCGATTTCCGAAGGATATTCATAGCGCAACTCATCGAGCGAAAACGTCAGACTGTCGGCCAAAGCACCGGCACGGGTGACGGCGTCCGCGTGCAGCCCAAGCAATCCGCGCATCTCGACTTCTGATCGCAGCCGCTGCTCGGCATTGGCCAAAGCGGCGCGACCCAGATCATCGACCTTGCGCCCAAGCCGCACAGCGCTCAGTACATCAGCCAGCTTACGCCGCGCGCCGTGGTGCATGAGCGGCGCGCCACTGGCGATCGTCTCAACGCCCAGATCCGCCGCCATCTCGGCGATCCGTTCAAAGCGCTCCGGGTCCTGCCCGTCATAGCGCGGCGCCATCAGAACAAAGCAATCGCGCCCGAAATGGCGCACCAGCCGCCGGGCAAGACCCGGCCAGTTCGCGACATTACGCGGAGGATGGATCAAAAGCGCCTGATCGTCGCCAAACTCCACCAGATCATCCATCCTCAGATGGCACGACCCTTTCTCTGCGCGCAACCGCCCGCGTGAGATCATTCGGCAAAGACGTCCCCACCCAACCCGGGTCTTAGGAAGCGCGGTCACGCTGAAACCACCCTCAAGCACGATCTTTGCTCCGGGAATAAGACGCGGCACATTCAAAATTGCAGCACTCGCATCCAAAGGCGGCGGCGGTGTCACCCGTGTCTCAAACCCCGCCTTCGGTCCATCGAGAAAATCTTCAATCTCCTCCGGGGCCAAGGCCCCACCTTTGCGCCGTGCCGCCGTGCCCGGATAACTCTCCAAAACCTGCGGCTTGCTCACCCAGGCAGCGACCGGGGCAGGGGGACCAATTAACTCCGCGCGTTGAAGCTCCTTCACCTGTCGCGCGATTTCACGCGCCCGTGTATGCGCCCGGACAATCCCGGCCACCGAATTTTCATCCGCAATCGCAATCGCGCTCAGCCCCAGCAAAGCGGCGCGATCGATGTATTCCTCCGCATGGCTCGCCCCGGTCAGAAAGGTAAAATTCGAGGTGATGCTCAACTCAGCAAAACTCAAAACCGGTCCCTTTCATTTTTCCAAAAATACTCCGGGGAGCGCGAGGGGCCGCGCCCCTCGCCCCTCTCGACGCGCCAAAAGCGCGGCGAAACCAGACGACTCGCGCCACGCTCGCCCATAATATTCACGTTTTGTTCTCATTTCCAGCCCGCGGAATTCGGCACGAAGCAAGGCCGTCACGCGCGCTCAGAAATCAGCGGCCTCGCAAGTGTCCGAGCGATGACAGGCCAACAGACGCGTTTCACCCTCTTTTGACCAAGGCACCGCAAAACTCCCACAGGGATCCGCGGTCAGGGAATAAATGCCACCCGACACCCGCAACCCCATCAGTTGTTCGCCTTCAAACCCAACGGCGCTCCCACACCACGGCCCCAGACACACAGCCTCCACCATCACGTCGCGATCAAAAACCGCGCCAAACCCATGGCTGGTCAAGGCAAATCCGTTCACACGCGCCATCGTCACAGCTGGCAAATTGCTCTCCGGGTCGGGCTCACGCGCGGGCCCGACCAAATCAAGCCTCCCACGCACAATCACAAACAAATCCTCGCTATCGCGCGCCTGCTCGTAAATCCGCACCGCATCCGGGCGCAGACAAGACAGCGCCAGCGCTGGCGACACACTCGCAAAAAGCGCCAGAACCCAGGCAAACCGGATCATGACACACCCTCCAGAACCGGGCGAAAGGCCGCGATCACCGCTTTGTACACATCTTGCTTGAAAGGCACGATGTCGCGGATCACCTCGTCGGGTGTCGACCAGCGCCACCGCGCAAATTCCTGATGTTTCTGCACGATATCGATATCGTCGTCGCGGCCGCGAAAGCGCAGCAAATACCACTTTTGAGTCTGCCCCCGATATCGCCCTTTCCACAACTTGCCGATCAGATGCGGCGGCAAATCGTAAAGCACCCATTCGGGATGCTCGGCCCAGACATCCACCAGATCAGCCGACACACCGGTTTCCTCAGTCAATTCCCGCAAAGCCGCCGCCTCAGGTGTTTCACCGGCATCAATCCCACCTTGCGGCATCTGCCACGCACCGGGCGTATCGACCCGCTCGCCAGTAAAAATCAGACCCGCGCTATTTGCCAACACGACGCCTGCGCAAGCGCGATATGGAAGATCATTGCTCATGCCTATCTGTTCTCAGGAACCCATCCGTTATTCAATAGCAGGTACCCCGAACTGAGCGATTGATGGCGCATATCAGAAAATATCATTGCGAAAGAGGGGTCTTCTCGACCATTGCCCCTTCCCCACGCGCGCCGATGGGTCTATAGCGCGCCCGTCGCAAGACAAACATCAAACAATGGAGAACAAAGTGGGTTATCGCATCGCCGTCGTTGGCGCCACCGGGAATGTGGGCCGCGAAATGCTGAACATCCTGGCCGAACGCCAGTTTCCTGCCGATGAAGTTGTGGCTCTTGCAAGCCGCAAATCGCTCGGCACAGACGTCAGCTATGGAGATAAAACACTCACGACAAAAGACCTCGACACGTTTGATTTCACGGGCTTTGACATGGCGCTTTTCGCCATTGGCTCGGACGCGACAAAAATTTACGCGCCAAAAGCAGCCAAGGTCGGTTGCGTGGTGATCGATAACTCGTCGCTCTACCGCTATGACCCGGATATCCCGCTCATTGTGCCCGAGGTGAACCCGGACGCAATCGAAGGCTATGCAAAGAAAAACATCATCGCGAACCCGAATTGCTCGACCGCGCAAATGGTCGTGGCTCTAAAGCCATTGCATGACCGTGCAACGATCAAACGCGTTGTGGTCAGCACCTACCAGTCTGTATCGGGTGCCGGCAAAGGCGGGATTGATGAGCTTTGGGATCAGACCAAGTCCATCTACAATCCGACCGATGACAAGCCGCCAAGACAGTTCACCAAGCAAATCGCTTTCAACGTCATTCCGCACATCGACGTCTTCATGGAAGACGGCACCACCAAAGAAGAGTGGAAGATGGTGGCCGAGACGAAGAAGATTGTGGACACAAAAATCAAAGTCACGGCAACTTGCGTGCGCGTGCCTGTATTCGTCGGCCATTCCGAGGCGGTGAATATCGAAACCGAGGAATTCCTCGACGAGGACGAAGCGCGCGACATTCTGCGCCAAAGCCCGGGGATCATGGTCGTCGACAAGCGCGAAGACGGCGGTTACGTCACGCCGATCGAATGCGTTGGTGACTTTGCTACCTTCATCAGCCGCATCCGTCAGGACAGCACGATCGACAACGGGCTAAACTTCTGGTGCGTCAGTGACAACCTGCGCAAAGGTGCTGCCCTGAATGCGGTCCAGATTGCCGAGCTTCTGGGCAATCGCGTTCTCAAAAAAGGCTGATTCCAAAGAGAATCGGAGCGATGGCCCGGGTCGGATGTCAGGCATCCCTCGGGCCATTGTCGTTTCTGGCGCGCCAATCGTGCTAATTGGTTGAAATTGTTTACTTATGGTTAATGAACCTGTGGATAAAGTTAACCATAGTGTTTGTTGAGCTTTTTGGGCTTCAGGCCCCTAAAATAAGGCGGATACGGACAAGAATTGGGCAAAACCATGGGCATTGTCCGGGCTCCAAAGCGCGCCGCCCAAATCCCGCCACAATTCACCCCATGTCTCGCCACATTTGCCCCTTTCCCTTGTAAGCCGGGACACGAGAGAGAGGGACAGCGCGGATGACACCGATCACCGAAGACCAGGTCTTGTCGCTGATGAAAGGCGTTGAGGATCGCGAAAAGCGAGCCCTCAAGAAACTGTCGGAAAAGCATGCAGATGCGAAATCCGGCGCAGCGCGGATGACAGCCCGCATCTTCTCATTCTCACGTTCGGGCACGCCCGAAATCGCTGATCCGCATGCCTCCTCGCTTGTTGACTTGAATGGTGTCCGCGCTGCGCGAGCCGCGAAGCGCGCAACCACTTTCGGTCCGGGCCCCGAGATCGCCTGATATCCACCCTGAAAATCTACGTAACGAGTTCTCCGCGTTCGAATACCAATACTTGTCTGGAGAACAAGAATGTCACTCAATCTGCTTGAAACCGCGCGTATGCGCCGTCGCACAGCGCTTCTCAGCGCGAAATCTCGCGAAGCGCTGGTCGATTTGACCCGGCTACGTCGCCCCGCCAACATCGCAAAACCCATTTTCAGAACTTCACGCGTTCTCTCTCCAGACGAGGCAGCCGCATAATGGTTTAAACCGGCTTGTACCCGCCGCTCGTGGGTTCATAAGCCAACAAACTGCCTTCCCCGATATCGGTCCAAAGACCATGCAGGCTCAACTCGCCGGCCTCTACGGCTTCTGCAACAAACGGGAAGGTCATCAAGTTTTCCAGGCTGACGATGACAGCTTCATGTTCCAACGCTCGAATTTCGTCGTCAGCCTGGCCTCTCACCCTTTCATAGCCGGGGCGCAGGATATCCATCCAACGACCCACGAAGCTGGATTTTTCTTCCAGTTCGGGGGCTTTGCCGGAACACATCGCATGACACCCGGCGACGCCGCCACAACTTGAATGCCCGATTACAACTACATGGGCGACTTTCAACGCGGTGACCGCATATTCCACTGCCGCCGACGTGCCGTGCGACGCCCCATCGGGCGCATAGGGCGGCACAAGGTTGGCGATATTGCGGTGAATAAAAAACTCGCCCGAATCCGCGCCAAAGATCGAGGTGACATGCACGCGGCTGTCGCAGCATGAAATGATCATCGCGCGCGGGTGCTGGCCTTCGGACGCTAAGCGTTTGAACCACGCCTGATTGTCGTCATACGTGGTCGCCTTCCAACCGTGATAGCGCTGGACAAGGTATTTCGGCAAAGGGCGCGCGTGTTTCATCTTGGTCTGTCCCCGTTGCGCTGATCCCTAACGATTTAGGGAAAATGCGACTTATTTTGCCCCCTGTATCAATCAATTCTTTGCCAAGCGCAATTAGACCCCGCCCAGGGTGAAAGGAGAAATATAGGTGTGTGATGGATAACGTTGTTGGGTTTCGGCCGGTGGAATTGATTTTTGTGGATGCCGGTCATTTGGGTGAGATTGCCCGCGACCGTGGGCGGCCGCGCGCGGACTACATTGCGCATAACGCAATCGAAGAGATTGCAGAGCGCTTGAATGCTGCCGAAGCGGCTTGGGTCGCCGGTGAATTTACGCGTCTGGGCAAACTTTCGCGTTCGCTTGTCGGTGTGTCCGATCAGATGGGGATGGAAACGCTTTCCCGCGTGGCGGCTATGGTCGCGGAAAATGCGCAAAGCCGCGATGATCTGGCCTTGGCCGCGCTGGTGGCGCGCATGGTGCGTGTGGGCGAGGGTTCGCTCTCCGCGATCTGGGACATCGGGCACCTGCGCCTTTGACGAACTGGCGCTTGTGGCGCGCCCGAAAGCGGGTAGGCTAACGGCAAACGAACGCCGGAGGCCACGATTTGACGTCGATGAAATTTTCCCAAGCCGCTGACG
>CALLWO010000117.1 GCA_938016355.1 uncultured Boseongicola sp.
GTTGCGGTCTCAAGGTCTGCGCCGGCTTGCGTCGCGTTGTCGATCCAGTGGTAAAGTTCAACCGCCTGTTCGCCCGCGCCGCCGTGGACGTCGTCGAGCATGTTCACTGCTGACGCCATCGCGCCGTTAAGGCTGAGGCCACAGGTGACTGCCATCCGCGCGGCGGCAATCGAGGGCGCTTGCGGGCCGTGATCGACAGCGGCGACCAAAGCGGCTTCCAAAAGGCTGGCCTCGTCCGGGGATGGCAGGGTACCGCGCGTCATCAGCCAGATCATTTGGGGAAACGACACGGTGCCGATCAGGTCTTCGATCGGGGTGCCGCGCATTCGGATTTGACCCGGTGCCATGTCGATGATGTCGGTTGCCCACCAATCGGCGACGTCGCTTGGATCGTTGGTCATAACACGCCCTCTTCTTTTAGCGTTTCAATGTCGTCGGCACTCAGTCCCAGCGCGCTCCAAACCTCGTGATTGTGTTCGCCAAGCTCTGGCGGTGGTGTGGCGACGCTCGGGGCCTTTCTGTCGAGTTTCACGCCCGTCGTCGCAAGCGCAATATCGCGGCCCACGCCGGGGACGTTTTCGAAATGGCTGAGGAAGCCGCGCTCAGCGATCTGGGGCATTCCAAGAATTTCCGGCACGCTGAGAACAGCCCCCGCGGGCACGCCAATGCGGTTGAATTCCTTTGCCCAGTCGCGCGCGGGGCGGGTCATCAGCACGGCTTCAAGTTCGGCTTTTAGGTCCAAACGGTTGGCCTTGCGGGCTTCGCGGGTGGCGTATTCCGGTTTGCTTTGCAGATCGGTTAAGCCCAAGTGATTGCTTAACAAAATCCATTGCTCGTCTTTGTTGGCGGCGATGTTGATCAGCCCGTCGGCGGCCTGGAAGGCGCCCGAGGGGGCGGAGGTGACGTTTTCGTTTCCATTCGCGGCGGGTTCCACGCCTGCGATCAGATAATTCGAGACGACCCAGCCCATTGTGGCAAGAACGGATTCCAGCATGGAGACGTCGATGAAGCTGCCACGCGGCGTGGCGTTGAGCGCGGCGGTAATGGCGAAGGCGGCAGTCATGCCCCCAACGGTATCGGCCACAGGATAGCCCACGCGGAGCGGCGCGCTTTCATTGTCGCCGGTGATCGACATCACGCCGGATGCGCCTTGGATGATCTGATCATAGGCGGGGCGATGGACCCATGGGCCATCCTGACCAAAGCCGGAGATGGCGCAATAGATCAGGTTTGGATTGTCGTCCTTGAGGGCTTCGTAATCGACGCCGAGCCGCGTCATCACGCCGGGGCGAAAGTTCTCGACCAGCACGTCGGCGGTTTTCACGAGGTCGCGGAAGAGTGCTTTGCCGCGCGCCGATTTGAGGTTGATCGTGACGGACTTTTTGCCCGCGTTCTGAGCAAGGAACGACACGCCCATATTGCCGCGGCTGAGGTCGGGATCGGCACCGAGTTGGCGTGCAAGATCACCGCGCCCGGGTGCTTCGACCTTGATCACGTCCGCGCCAAGATGCGCAAGCTGGTGGCAACAGAACGGGCCCGCGAGCACGTTGGTCAGATCAAGAACCCGGATGCCGGACAGTGGTTTCGTCATGGCGGCGTTCCTTTTCGCGCAGGCTCACGCGCGCTTATTTCGCGACAGGATGTATTCGCGCCGGAGCGTGTAGATGCCGCTGGCGATAATGACGATTGCGCCGACGAGCGTCCAGAGATCGGGGAGTTGATCAAAGAGGAGGAAGCCATAAAACGTCCCCCAGATCATCATGGAATACTGGATGGGCGCGACGACGACGGCCATGGCGACCTCGAGCGCTTTGATCACGCAAACCTCGCCCAGACCGGCGAGAAAGGCGATGGCGATCAGCACTTTGATCTCGTGAGAATTGGGCGTTTCCCAGACGAAGAGAAGCGGGATTGTCAGCACGGTGCTGCCAACAAGCGCGGTATAGACGATTGTCGTGGCGGTCTGATCGGTGTCCGAGAGCCAGCGCGATATGATCTGGCGGATCGCGAAGAAAGCAGCGGCGATCATGATCAGAAAGGCGGCGGGATGAACGACGCCGAGGCCCGGGCGGATCACGATGAGCGTGCCGATGAAACCCAGTGCTACGGCGGTCCAGCGTCGCAGACCGACGCGCTCGCCGAGGATCAGCGCGCCCAGCATCGTGACCATGAAGGGGGCCACAAATGTAATCGCGACGGCGTCGGCGAGCGGCACATAACTGACGCCGACGATAAACAGCGTGGCGGACCCAGCCGCCGAGACACCGCGAAACACCTGAAGTTTCGGATGGGTAGTTTTCAGGATCGAAACACCTTTCATCGCAATCAGGATGATCGCACCGGACAACAACCCAAGCTGACGGGTCCAGACGATCTGGAACGGGTGCATCGTGTCGGTGAGGTATTTCGCACCTGCATCGACGGCGGCGAAAATGAACATGCCCGTCAGCATCAGAGCAATGCCTTTGCCACTTTCCGAGCGGCGGACCCCGGGCGTGGCCGGAGCAGCTGTATCAACTGGCGGTGCGATGATGCGTGTCCTGAATGGTCTTAAGCCCGCATCAAGCACCTGTTTGGCGTAACTGGCAAGTGGTCTTCGCCGTTCTGCCTGCCTTGCGCCTCTCTTTGACAGCCTGCCCGGGGCGCGCCATTTTGAGAGGCATGAAGGTGACACGGAACACACCCAACCAACTGATTATCGCTGATGTGCCCTGGCTGATCGGCGCAATGCTGATCGCCTTCATTCTGATCTTTGTCGGTGCGGGGTTTGCCATGCTGGCCGACGGCGAATGGTGGGGCATTCTGTTTGGCCTGTTCGGCGGGGGCATGGGCGCAATTGCGTTTGTCTTGTTTGTGCGACGGGTGCAGATCATCTTTGATCGCGCAAACGATAGCATCGTGGTGCGTCGGCGTTCCGTCTTTGGATATTCTCAGGCCAAACTGAAGCTTTCCGATCTTGATCGCGCGATTTTGGAGCATTCCACCAACAGCGATGGCGACCACGTAGAGCGCCCCACGCTGGTCTTTGGCGGCGGCCCGAAGGCGGGGCATTTCCCGATTGTGGATGCTTATACAAATACAGGCGGCCCAAAGCGGCTTGTGAACGCGGTGAACGACTGGCTCGATGCTTGACTCGCGCGACGCGCGCGCCTAAACCCGCGCCAACTTCCGGGAGCATGAAACTCCCGGTCCCGGGATCACTCGGGATCGCCCCCCATCAGCGCGTCGCGCCCATGGGGGCGTTTGGCGTTTAGCGGTCCGGTGCTTATCTGTCGGGCTTGGGATTAATGGGCAAAAGGAGCCTGAGACATGTTCGAGAATCTGTCAGAACGACTCTCTGGCGTATTTGACCGGCTGACCAAGCAGGGCGCGCTCTCGGAGGACGACGTCAAAACCGCGTTGCGCGAAGTGCGTGTTGCCCTTTTGGAAGCGGATGTGTCGCTGGCCGTGGCGCGTGATTTCGTCAAAGCGGTTCAGGACAAAGCGACGGGTCAATCGGTAACGAAGTCGGTCACACCTGGTCAGCAGGTCGTTAAGATCGTCCACGATGAACTGGTGCATGTGCTTCAGGGCGAAGGCGACCCCGGCGCATTGAAGATCGACAACCCGCCTGCCCCGATCCTGATGGTCGGTTTGCAAGGCTCGGGTAAGACGACGACGACGGCGAAGCTTGCCAAGCGGTTGAAGGATCGCGAAGGCAAGCGGGTCCTTATGGCCTCGCTCGACACCAACCGTCCGGCGGCGATGGAACAACTGGCCATTCTTGGCACCCAGATCGGCGTCGATACGTTGCCGATTGTGAAGGGTGAAGACCCGGTCGCGATTGCCCGCCGCGCCAAGACGCAAGCGAGCCTTGGTGGCTATGACGTTTATATGCTGGACACTGCGGGCCGTTTGCACATTGATCAGGAGCTGATCGCACAGGCCGCAGCCGTGCGCGACGTTGCCAACCCGCGCGAGACGCTGCTTGTGGTCGATGGTCTGACCGGGCAGGACGCGGTCAATGTTGCCGAAGAATTCGACGACAAGATCGGTGTTTCCGGCGTCGTGCTGACCCGTATGGACGGGGACGGTCGTGGCGGTGCAGCGCTTTCGATGCGCGCGGTCACCGGCAAGCCGATCCGTTTCGTCGGTCTTGGCGAGAAGATGGACGCGATCGAGACCTTTGAGCCGGACCGGATCGCAGGCCGCATTCTTGGCATGGGCGACATTGTAGCCCTGGTCGAGAAGGCGCAGGAAACCATCGAGGCCGAACAGGCCGAACGGATGATGAAGCGGTTCCAAAAGGGTCAGTTCAATATGAACGACCTCAAGAACCAGCTTGAGCAGATGATGAAGATGGGCGGCATGGAAGGCATCATGGGAATGATGCCCGGCATGGGCAAAATGAAGTCCCAGATGGACAAGGCCGGATTTGACGACAAGGTTCTGAAGCAGCAGGTCGCTCTGATCCAGTCGATGACCAAACGCGAGCGCGCGAACCCTGCGCTTTTGCAGGCCTCTCGCAAGAAGCGGATCGCGGCGGGAGCCGGGATGCAAGTCTCTGATCTGAATAAACTTCTTAAAATGCACCGACAGATGTCGGACATGATGAAGAAGGTCGGCAAGATGGGCAAAAAGGGCATGATGCGCCAGATGGGCGGCATGCTTGGCGGCAAAGGCGGGATGCCTGGAATGGGCGGTGCTGGCATGCCGTCACAGGCCGAAATGGAAGCCGCGCAGAAACAGCTTGGCGGATTGGGCGGTATGCCCGGAATGGGTGGCGGCGCGCTGCCTCCCGGTCTCTCTGGGTTCGGGAAGAAGAAGTGATCGCACCTGTCGGACATACGCGGATTGATATCCCGACCTTTGAAGAAGGTCGGCTGAGATATCGTGCGCCCATGATGTCCGATTTCGAGGAATATGCGGCGTTTTGCGCCTCTGACCGGTCTGCTGGCGTGGGCGGTCCCCATAGCCGGGGGGCTTCGTTTGATCGTATGGGTGAAATCGTCGGGCACTGGCAATTGCGCGGTTACGGGCGCTGGATGATCGCCGATCGCGAAACGGACGCGCCTTTGGGGGTTGTTGGGATCATGTACCCCGATGACTGGCCCGAGCCTGAGATCGGCTGGAGCGTCTTTGAAGCCGCTGAAGGCACGGGCATCGCTTATGAGGCCGCGCTCTTTTCGCGCCGCTATGCCTATGAAGTGCTTGGCTTTTCGACACTCATCAGCTGCGCGGTCGTGGGCAATGATCGCTCCGAAGCTTTGGCGGCGCGCATGGGGGCCACCTATGAGGGCGACTATGCGCACCCCACCATCGGCACGTTGCGCGTCTGGCGCCATCTTGGGCCGGAGGCCGCGTGATGGCGTATCTGGCTGACACCCCGGTTCTGGAAACCGAGCGCCTGACACTGCGCGGACCAAAGGGCGATGATCTGGCGCATTGGCGCGCGCTTGCTGTGTCTGAACGGGCGAAATATATCGGCGGACCCTATTCGCGGGACTTTGCATTCCGCGCCTGGGCCGGTGTCATCGGGCATTGGGATATCCGCGGATTTGGCATGTTCGTGCTGGAGCCCAAGGGCGGTGGCGCGCCCATAGGCCACGTCGGGCATTGGCAACCGGAAGGCTGGCCCGAACGCGAGATTGGCTGGTGCATCTGGCCCGCGGAAGCCGAAGGTCAGGGGTATGCATTTGAGGCCGCAGGGGCGGTTTTGGATTATACGTTCAAGACCCTGAAATGGGACACAGCCGTTAGCTATATCGACGACGGAAACGCGCGTTCGGTCGCGCTTGCGGAGCGATTGGGCGCGCGCCACGACGCGGAAGCCGCGACACCAGAGCGTGACGATCCGCCGATCCATGTCTATCGCCACGATTCAGCGAGGTGGGCGGCATGAGTCTTTTGCCACACGAGACCCCGACGCCCGGGCAAGCCGCGATGTTTGCCACTGACCTGCAAGGGGCGCTGCCGGTGCTGCGCACCGCACGTCTGGTTCTGCGTGCGCCGCGACTTCAGGATTTTGAATATTACGCCGAGATTGTCGTCGGTCCGCGCGGTCAACACATTCTGGAAAAACAGACTCGCGAAGAAGCGTGGTTTGATTTCACGAACATGGTTTCCACATGGATTTTGCGCGGTCACGGGCTTTGGACGATCGAGAGTAACAGCGATAGCCGCGTTCTGGGTTTTGTGGTTCTTGGATTTGAACCCGGTGACCACGAGGCGGAACTGGGGTTCATGATCCGCGAAACAGCCGAAGGCCAAGGCATCGCCAAAGAGGCCGCAAACGCGGCGCGCGCTTATGCGTTCGAAGCGCTTGGCATGACCACATTAGTCAGCACGATCGACCACGACAACGCACGTTCGGTCGCATTGGCCGAGCGTCTGGGCGCCACGCGCGATGCCAAGGCCGAAGCGGCACACAACAACGAAATCCGCGTCTATCGCCACGTTCCAAGGGAGATCGTCCAATGACCGACGCCGAAAACCGCGCCGCAGAATTGCTGGCCGAACACCGCGACAGCATCGACCGGCTAGACGCCATCCTTGTCTATACGCTTGCCGAACGGTTCAAGCAGACCAAGGCGGTGGGCCGCCTCAAAGCAGAACACGACCTTCCGCCAAGCGATCCCGCGCGGGAAGGCAAACAGATCGAACGTCTCGAATGGCTCTCGAAAGAAGCGGATTTGGACCCTGAATTCGCGAAGAAACTTTTGGCTTTCATCATCTCGGAAGTCATCCAACATCACAAGCAACATCAGAAATAAACCTAGAAGGAACAACGACATGGCTATGAAAATCCGCTTGGCCCGTGGTGGCTCGAAGAAGCGTCCATTTTACCGCATCGTGGCGGCTGACAGCCGCATGCCACGCGACGGTCGCTTCATCGAAAAGCTCGGCACCTATAATCCGCTTTTGCCGAAAGACAGCGAAGATCGCATCAAGATGGACGTTGAGCGCATCAAGCATTGGTTGAGCGAAGGCGCACAGCCAACTGATCGTATCGCACGTTTCCTCGAAGCGGCTGGCGTTCTTGAAGGCAAGGCCCGCAACAACCCGAACAAAGCCAAGCCGGGCAAGAAAGCAGAAGAGCGCGCTGAAGAGAAAGCCGCCAAGGCTGCTGAAGCGGCTGAAGCTGCAAAAGCACCTGCTGAAGAAGCGCCTGTCGAAGAAGCCCCCGCAGAAGAAGCGGCAGCTGAAGAAGCGGCGGAATAAGCCAACTTCGGAGCGCGGTAAATGTCGGACCGGATATGCGTGGGCGCGATTGCAGGCGCGTTTGGTGTCAAAGGTGAAGTGCGGCTGAAAAGCTTTTGCGCGGAACCTGACGCCATCGCGACCTATGGGCCTTTGTCATCAGAAGATGGCAAAAGCTCATGGGATTTGCGCATCACGCGACAGGTCAAAAACGGCTTTGCCGCGCGCCTTTCTGGCGTTGCAAACAAGGACGCCGCCGACGCATTGCGCGGCGTCCGGCTTTTTGCGCCGCGCGAGCGGTTGCCGGACTTGCCTGACGACGAATATTACCATGCTGATCTGATCGGTTTGACGGTGCTCGACACCGGCGGAACCGAATTGGGGCGCGTCAAATCGGTGCTGAACCACGGCGCGGGTGACATTTTGGAGATCACCGGCCCGGGGATGAAGCAACCCATCCTTTATCCCTTTACGATGGCCGCTGTTCCGACGGTCGATCTGGCTTCTGGCCGGATCATTGCGGACCCGCCGGACGGGCTTTTTTCCGACCCTGAGTAATTCCACAAGTAATCCTCAAACAGATCTCAAGCGGTGGTTTGGGGCGTCTTCTATCTCGTGTTCATCGGCCTTTGGCCACTTACACGCGACAGGAGATTTACCATGCACCGCGCTTCCATCTTTGCCTTTGGCGTTTTCAGCTACGTGCTGTTCAACGCGTCTTTTCTTTACTTTGCAGCTTACCTCGTTGGGTTTGTAGGGCCTGATCCGGCGAACGCGCCGGGATTTGCCACGGCTATGGCGATCAATGTGGGGCTGGTCATGCTGTTTGGCGTCACCCATTCGGGCATGGCGCGCGACGGGTTCAAACGCTGGCTGACCCGGTTTCTGCCAAAGGCGGCTGAGCGATCCGTTTATGTCTTTCAATCGTCGGTGTTTCTGACCATCGCCGTTTGGGGCTGGCAGTCGATGCCGGGCACGCTTTGGCATGTCGAAGGTGCGGGCGCGATTGCGATTTATGGGGTCTTTGGGCTGGGGCTTGGGATTTTGTTTCTGGCGACGTTCCTGATTGATCATTTCGAATTGTTTGGCTTGCGTCAGATTTGGGCTAATGCCCGGGGTCAGGACATTCCCGCACCGACATTCAAAGCGCCATTGCTTTACAAGATCGTGCGCCACCCTATGCAGCTTGGTGTCATTCTGGCGCTGTTTGCGACGCCGCATATGAGTGTCGATCATCTGGTGATGTCGATTGCGATGTCGGCTTATGTTCTGGTCGGTCTGTACTTTGAGGAACGCGCGCTCAAGCGGGAGTTTGGCCAGACCTATCTGGATTACATGGCACAGGTGCCGATGCTGATCCCGACCGGTCGGGTGTACCGCGCAAGCGCTGTTGCTGAACCGGCGTGACGCAAAGCGGGCTTGCCAGCGGAGGGCTTTCTTGGTCAAAAGCCCTCCTGACACCCTCATTTCGAGAGATGACATGGCCGCTGAAGAGACCGGGAAATCACATGGGCGGCTGGCAATTGGCGCCAGCGCCGCACCGCGTGAACTGATGACCGACAAGCCAGAACTGGCGCGCGCGTGGCGGGCGAAAGTGATCACGCTGTTTCCGGAGGTGTTTCCCGGTGTTTTGGGCGCTTCGCTGACCGGCAAGGCGTTGAAAGACGGGCTCTGGCGGCTTGACCCGATTGATCTGCGTGTCTTTGGCGAGGGCAAGCATCGCAACGTCGATGACACGCCGGCAGGCGGTGGCGCGGGCATGGTTTTGCGCGCGGATGTGATGTCAAAAGCGATCAAATTCGCCCAGAAAGGCGCGCCTCAGAGCCGGGGACGCTGGCCGATCATTTATCTTTCGCCGCGTGGAAAACCGTTTGATCAGGCGATGGCGCGCCGGTTTGCGAAGACCGACGGCATGACGTTGATTTGTGGGCGATTTGAAGGACTTGACGAGCGTGTGATCGAGCATTTTGAGATTGAAGAGGTCTCGCTCGGAGATTTTGTGATGACGGGTGGAGAGCTGGCGGCGCAAGCCGTTCTTGATGCGTCGGTTCGATTGATCCCAGGGGTTCTTGGCAATGCGGAATCCACCGAAGAAGAAAGCTTTTCCGACGGTCTGCTTGAGCATCCCCAATTTACCCGCCCGGCCACATGGGAAGGGCGCGATATCCCTGAAGTTTTGAGTTCCGGCAACCACGGCGCAGTCGCAAAATGGCGCCGCGAGATGGCCGAAGAACTGACCAAAACCCGACGTCCGGACCTTTGGGAAGCATTTAAAAACCGCGAAAAATAGGTCCCAATTTCTGCGATTTTCGGATGTTTTGCCGCTTTTTTGCCGCGTTTTTCTGAAACGCTGGTCGCGAAAACAGATCCATTGAGCACAGGATATGCGGTTTTTATTTGGTTTGCTATTTGTGTCGACGCTTTCGGCAACTGCTTTGGCAGGGGCTTTGGCGATCCATAGCGACCCCGCGTTTTCGACCCCTGCGCGCACTGTTCTGGGGCCACTTCTGATCTTGTTTGCAGGTCAGATGTTCCTGCGCAGAAGGCCCAAAAAGGCCAAGCCGCGCCACGGGCTTTTGATGAGCGACGTCCGCCCCGAGCTTTCCAAAGGCGAGCGTGACCGGATGTTGAACCAGACAGTTTATCGTTGCGCGGTGCTGGCGAAGTCGGATCTGCCCGACGATCACCCTTCGATGGTGATGGCCAAAGAGGTCGAGTATCTGGCCGAAGGCTGGTGCGGAGCCCATGGTGGTACGCTCTCAGATGACGAGGTGCGTTCGCTTTATCAGCTTTGGATGTATGTCGATCCGGTGGACAAGAAGACGTCTCGCCAGCCCGAGATGTATTTGCGTGATGTCGCCAACCCTGAACCGTTCGAACGCTTGCGCAAATATGTCGAAGACTGGCGCGAGCGGCCGCCGGACACCGAGCGCGATCTGGAAGACTGGCTTAAGCATGTGGGCGATCCGTCGGCCAACAATATGACGATTAACGGCTGGGTTCTTTTTCTGGAGAACCTGCCCGGCAAGGACGTGACGCTTTGGCACTCGATCGCGACCGAGTTTCGCGACATCGAGGACCGTGACCGCCTGGATGCGGCGTTCTGGGTTCTGGAGCAACCTGCGTGCGATCGCGCGACGGCCTCGGATTTCATTCGCGGCATGGTCTATTGGGGCGTGCTGGAGCGTTTGGCCGAAAATGCGCGGGATAAACAGAATTGGGATTATATCGTCGCCTATCGCGATGTGATCAAACGCTACAATGAGGGGTTCTATAAATCCCACGCGATCATTGCCGCCAGCGGCGGTGAACCGGGCCCGGATTTTGACACCAAGGCGATGGGCAAAATGATCGCGCGGATCGTGAAGAAGACAGGAATTCCAAAGCTTCCCCGACCCGATGGATTGCTTTTGGAACCCAATACGCCGACGGACGAATTGCCCAAAAGCTATGTCGCGCCTTATGGCTATAACGCAGATGCCGGGTTGTTCATGAAGTACCCCGGGCCGGGATGGCGCAACGCGTCGTAAAAGACGCGGATTTTCCTTGATCCATTGGGGCGCAGCCCTTATGAAGCGCCAGTTCGCAGGCGGAATCAGCCCGCGGGCGCGTTTGGCTGTGGTTCGGTGTCATCTTTAGGCATCAACATGAACCGCCCGGACGGTTTTAAAGCAAAGACGATCTGAACTCTCCCGCGGGGGCCATGCGCCGACCCGGATAAAGACGCGGAGCTCTGGGACGCACACATCTCTTGGGAAAAACCCGAGGCAAAATAGGAGATGGTCAGATGGATCTGATCGCACAGCTGGAAGCCGAGCAAGTGGCAGCTCTTGGCGCTGAAATTCCAGATTTCAAAGCGGGTGACACCATCCGCGTTGGCTACAAAGTGACAGAAGGCACGCGCAGCCGTGTCCAGAACTATGAAGGCGTTTGCATCAGCCGTAAGAACGGCAGCGGCATTGCCGGATCGTTCTGTGTCCGCAAGATTTCATTCGGCGAAGGCGTCGAGCGGGTATTCCCGCTGCATTCGACAAACATCGACAGCATCACCGTCGTGCGTCGTGGTCGTGTGCGTCGCGCCAAGCTGTACTATCTGCGTGCACGCCGTGGTAAGTCCGCGCGTATCGCAGAAGACTCCAACTACAAGCCAATGGCTTCGGCATAAGGGGCGCTTGATATGAAAAAAGAAACACATCCCGATTATCACGTCATCAATGTCAAAATGACGAACGGCGACATCGTTCAGATGCGTTCGACATGGGGCGCCGAGGGCGACCAGTTGGCTTTGGATATTGACCCAAGCGCACACCCAGCATGGACCGGCGGCTCGTCGCGTCTGATGGACACGGGCGGTCGCGTTTCGAAGTTCAAAAAGAAATACGAAGGTCTGGGCTTCTAAAGCCATTCGATCTTTTGCCGATAGAAAGCCGCTCCGTTTCGGGGCGGCTTTTTTCGTTCGGTCCCTGCGCGCATTTGCGGTTAGTCTGATGGCAGCCAGAACGTTGGAGGGATGATGTCTGACGAAATGACCCAGTTCGAGCGTATGCGGGCGGGCTTGCTTTATTCCAACCCGGACGCCGAGATATTCGAGATGCAGGCGAAAGCCGCGATCCTGAACCGCGAGATCAATGCAACAGAAGGCCAGGGCGGTGACCCGACCTCTTGTCGCGAGATGTTAAGGAATGCGCTTGGCGCCTTTGGAGAGAGCTTTTTCAACCCGCCTGTGCGGTGGGAATACGGCAAGCATATTTTTATTGGCGATACCTGCCTGATCAATTCGAACGTGACGTTCATGGATGGCGCGGATATCCGGATCGGGGATTACACGCTGGTCGCCCCGAACGTGATGTTCATCACGGCAGGTCACCCTGTGATCCCCGAAGAACGTATGGTTGTCGACCCTGACACGGGCGCGTTGCTGAAGGGCTACGCCATTAACAAGCCCATCACAGTTGGACGCTATTGCTGGATTGGCGCAGGCGCGATGATCATGGCCGGCGTGACAATCGGGGACGGCACAACCATTGGCGCGGGGTCTGTTGTAACCAAATCCATTCCGTCGCGGGTTTTGGCAGCGGGCAATCCGGCCCGCGTTATTCGCGAATTGCCCCCGCCAGAATAGGCACGCGTCCCGTGACGTCAGTGAGACTTCAGGAACGCCACAAGGATATCGCGCGCCGCTTTAAGGTCCGACGTTTCGATCATCTCGGTCACGGTGTGGATGTACCGCGTGCCGACCGTGATCCCGATGGCGCGCGCGCCTGCTGCGGCTTGTTGGGCGGCGGCACCGTCCTGACCACCCGATCGCAGCATCGTGCGCTGATACGGGATCTTTTTCTTCTCGGCGAGGCTTGCGAATTCTTCGACCAGTTTGCGGTCAGCAATGAATGATCCGTCGCGGATATGAAGCCCGAACCCATCGCCCTGGATGGTGGTGCGGTCCTGCTCGGGCACGCCGGGCGTGTCACAGCTGAGCGTCACGTCGATGCCGATACCGATGTCAGGTGCGACGGCAAACGACGCGGTGCGTGCGCCGCGCAAGCCGACTTCTTCCTGAGTGGTAAAGACGACGTGAATTTCGGCCTTTGGTTTGGATTTACCTAAACCCCGCGCCGCTTCGATTCCGAGCCAGCACGCCACGCGGTTGTCGAGCGCTTTGGAGACGACCTTGTCCCCCATTTCGAGAAACGGCTCGTCCATCACGACCATGTCGCCGATTTTTACGTGGTCCTTTGTTGCCTTGCCAAGGCCCGTATCGACGTAAAACTCGTGAGGCTGCGGGATGCGCTTTCGATCTTCTGCCGAGGCGATATGCACCGGCCGTCCAGCCGGGTTCATCACCGCTTTCAGATCGCCCTTGTCGGTGCAAACCAGCACACGGCGGGAAAACAGATTGCGCGGATCAAACCCGCCAACCGGTTGCAGATAAAGGAACCCCTTGTCGGTGATATGGCTGACGAGGAACCCGATCTCATCCATATGGCACAGCAACATGATCTTTTCGGGGGATTTGCCCTTGCCGTTCTTCACACAATGGAGCGAGCCCATCGCGTCTTCGCGCACATCATCGAACAGCCCCTTGATCTCGGCCTTGATCAGATCGCGCACGCGATCCTCGTTTCCCGGCACGCCGGGGGTTTCGCAAAGGCGCTTCAAAAGATCGATGTTCATGTGCAGCCAGCTCCTAAATTCCATCAGTTCGGCATGATAATGGGGGCAATTCTCATAATCGCAAGGGCCAATACCGGGCGGTTGTTTGCCGTGGTTCGTAACGTCACCTTGGGTTTTTGCACAAGCGCGGGCTATGGTCGGGTCAGTTAATGAGAGGACGGGTTTATGAAACATCTGAGTAAGGCGATTGCATTGGGGCTGATCACGGCGCTGCCGGTATCGGCGGAAAGCGTCGCACTGATCATCGGGAACGAGGACTATCGCGGGGCCGACGACGTTCGCCGCGGCGACGAGGTCACAGGCGCGCGGGCACGGCTAGAGGCCGCTGGCGTCAAATTTGTAGTGGCACGCGAGGCAACAGCCGCGGATTTGCGCGAGGCCATGGGTGAGTTCGACACACGCGCCGAAGATGCCGAGCAGATACTCGTCGTTCTTTCAGGCCGGTTCATTCATACGGAAACCGAGACTTACTTTCTGCCCGTCGACATCGGATCGAAATCCTTCCCCGCCATGACCCAAGCCGCTCTGCCGCTTTCTGTGGTCTTGGCTTATCTGGCCGAAGCCCCCGGAGAGGCCATTCTTGCGCTGGCAACCGACGAACGCGACGGTGCCTATGGCACGCGCGCCAATGTTGGCATTGGCGATCTGGACTTGCCGCAAGGCGTGACGCTTTTGACCGGCATTCCGCGGCAGATGCGCAATTTTCTCAATTCTACGATTGCTGTGCCGGGCCAGAACATTGGCGATGCTGTTCGCCGGTCCAGCATTTCTGCATCCGGCTATCTTGGCCGAGGCCAGACATGGCTTCCCAAGCCGCCGCCGGAACCAGAGCCCGCACAAGCGCCAGCGCCGCAAACAGACGACCGGCTTCAGGATTTGATGGCCTGGCGTCAAGCCGATCGCGCCAATACGGCCGAGGCCTATGACGATTATATGAAGCGCTTCCCAAGCGGCCAGTTCGTGCGCATGGCCGAAAACCGGATCAATGCATTGACCGACACACCCGAGGCCCGCGCCGAACGCGCGGAACAATCTCTGGATCTGACGCGGGATCAACGCCGCGACATCCAACGCGATCTGTCGCTTCTGGAATACAACACACGCGGCATTGACGGCATATTCGGGCGCGGCACGCGTGCAGCCGTCAGCGACTGGCAGCGCGCAAATAATTTTGATCCGACCGGTTTTCTCAATCGCGATCAGATCACCCGGCTTGATGCTCAGGCCGAACGCCGCGCCGCTGAACTGGAAGCCGAAGCTGAACGCCGACGCGAAGAACAACTCGCCGCCGACCGCGCCTTTTGGGCAGAAACCGGTTCGGTTGGGGATGAAGCGGGTTTGCGAATTTACCTCGAACGGTTTCCTGACGGCGAATTTGCCGAAATCGCGCAAGCGCGGCTTGAGGACATCGAACGCGAGAAACGCGCAGAAACCAACGCACGCGACCGCCAGCTTTGGGACGAAGCGAGCAATTCAAACACGGTGCAGGCCTATCGCGACTACCTTGAGCTCGCGCCCGGCGGCGCGTTCCGCGAAGAAGCCGCCGAACGGATTGCAGCACTCACCCGCGCGGATGCAGATCAAGGCGCCCTGGCACAGGCCAAACGAGAAGAAGACGCCTTGCGACTGTCTCAAAGCACACGCCGCGTGATCGAATCACGCCTCGACCGCCTTGGGCTCAAACCCGGTCGCGTGGACGGAACGTTTGATGAAACGACACGCCGCGCTATCCGACGGTATCAATCTGCGCGCAACCTGCCCGAAACCGGCTATCTGAACGAAAACGTTGTGGTGCAATTGCTGGCGGATTCCGTGCGGTCGATCTTTCGCCAATAAAAGAAGGGGGCGGACACCTGCCCTCTCCTTCATTTTTCCTAAAATACTCAAAAAAAGCGCGCGGGGGATACCCCCCGCGCGCAGCTCGACGTGGGCAAAGCCCGCGGCGAAACCTATGACTTGCCTTTGCTCATCTTGAACAATTGATCCTGCATCGCAGCAAGCTGCGCCCGGATCTGCTCCAACTCCGCCGCCCCGTCAGAACTGTCCTCGCCGGACGCATCCGCATCACCGTCTTCGCGCTCAGACATCGTGCCACCGCCAGACCAGCCGCCGCTCAAACCGCCGGTCATCGCCTTCATGAAGGCTTCCTGCTGAGCTTTCATCGCTTCAAACCCCGGCATCGACTGCATTGGGTTCGGCATGCTTTCTATCACTTTGGACTGGCCTTCGCGCAGCATGTCAAAGCTCATGGCCAGGAATTGCGGCACGACGGATTGCGCTTGTGTCGTGTAAGACCGGACGAGATCGGTCAGCACATCGAGCGGAAGCACGTTTTCTCCCCGGCTCTCATGGTCCGCCACGATTTGCAGCAAGTACTGCCTTGTGAGGTCATCCCCGGTCTTCAGATCGACAATCTGGACGTCTCGCCCATCGCGAATGAATCCTGAAATATCTTCCAGCGTCACATAGTCGGACGTTTCTGTATTGTAGAGCCGACGACTTGCGTAGCGCTTGATCAGAAGTGGCTTTCCCGACATCTGAATCCTCCCCAGGCGGTCACATTGCTGCAGTGCAGCCTACGCCGCAGGTGCGAAAAGGAAAGAAGAATCTGAGTTTTCCTGAAACTCAGGCATTTTGACAATTCACTTGTCGTCATCGCGACGACGAGGATTGGCAAAGAAAAACCCGGAAACCTGCGTTTCCGGGTTCTTAAATTTTCGTTCGTCGCGCGATGTGCTTAGTGCAGCTTGGCGCGCACCGTTTCGATCGCATCATTGATCAGATCATCTGCCCGGGCATCTTTCATGTCCTTTGAAATGACCTCACCAGCGGCACCGACGGCAATACGGATCGCTTCGTCGCGGACCTGTTTCACAGCGGATGCTTCTGCCGATGCAATCTGATCTTCGGCCCCCTGAAGACGGCGTTCGATTGACTTCGCCAGATCAATCTTGGCCTGTTCGGCGGCTTCGGTTGCACTTTCTCGGGCTTGGGCCACGATACGGTCTGCTTGTTCCTGCACTTCAAGTTGCTTGCGCTCAAAGCTGGCCAGAAGCGTTTGCGCTTCCTCGCGCAGTGCACGGGCTTCATCAAGCTCGGCCTGAATGCCTTCGGCACGTTTGTCGAGCAAACCACCCAACATGCCGGGCACTTTGAAGTAGAACAGTACGCCGATGAACAGGAGGAACGCGATCAGAACAACAAAGTCCGTATTCGCCAGACTGAAGAACACATCTCCGGCTGCGAAAGCGGGCGTTGTGGCGCCAAGGGTCAAAGCGGCAGCGATGAGCGTTGAATTGCGTGTCATGGCTTACCCCTTCGTCCGTGCGGTCACTGCGGCCGCGATTGCGTCGCTGTCGACATCGACACCCATTGACGAGACGACCGCTTCTGCGGTGTCGCGCGCAACGTCACGAACGGCCTGTGCGGCGCCTTCGCGGATTTCCGCGATCTTGGCTTCGCCTTCGGCGGTGCGTGCTGCGATCTCGGCATCGGCTTTCTGCATCGCGACATCGACCTCGGCCTGAATTTCGGCTTTGGCTTCTGCGGCAACGCGGCCAGCTTCTGCGCGGGCATCTGCAAGCGCTTTGTCATAGGCGGCTTCGGCGTCAGCAGCTTTCTGCTTCAGCTCTTCCGCGGCTGCGATATCGTTCGTGATCGTGCCCTGACGTTCCGCCAAGACCGATGCAATGCGTGGCAGCGCAATGCGCGACAGCACGAGATAGATGATGATCAACGTCACCAGAAGCCAGAAAATCTGGTTCGGGAACGTTGAAAAATCAAGCTGTGGCATGCCGACGCTTTCGGCTGCTGCCTCTTTGGTATCCGTCGCCATTGCGACCTCCTCAAACCTTGATCAAACAACCGGGGGCCCGGATGCCGGGCGCCCAGTGCGTAAGGATCGCGAAGTGTCTTAGACGGCGAACATCAGCAGAAGTGCTACGAGGAACGAGAAGATCCCCAGCGCTTCCGAGAACGCGATACCGATGAACATTGTGGCTGTCTGGCCGCCAGCGGCGGATGGGTTGCGAAGTGCACCCGACAGGAAGTTACCAACAACGTGGCCCACACCAACAGCTGCACCGCCCATACCTGTACAGGCCAGACCAGCACCGATGTAAGCACCCATTTGTACGACGTCACCTTCC
>CALLWO010000118.1 GCA_938016355.1 uncultured Boseongicola sp.
CCAAAGCGTCGGCGCATGAGTGTGACGGGCGCGCGCATCATGTTTTCGCGATGCTCGACATCCTCGAACAATCGTCCGCTGATATAAAACAGGTGTTTGAGGATACCTTGTGCGCGGGCGCGTGACAGCATCATGATCACGGCTTTTGCGCGCACCGACGGCCTGTCGGGATCGGTTAAAATGGGTTCGAAGAAGAGCATCGTGGCAGGGCGGGCGCGGTAAAGCTCGCGCTGGACCTGTTTGAGGCCGTCGCGGTCATTCGCGGCGAGCATCAACTGGCACTGAATGACAAGCACATAGATATGAAAGTCGGACTTTTTCTCGGCAAGTTTGCGCGCCTGTTCAAGGCAATCCTGAGCTTCGTCGAACTGGCCACGGAAACTGCGCATCTGGCCAACGATTGCGAGGGACGAAGCGACTTTGGTGCTGTGTGAATGGGCTGTTTCGGCGAGGTCCACCGCAAGGTTTTCATAGCCTGCCTTCAGGAAATACAGCAATTTGGCTGCCATAATTGCATATTCCGGGCGGCTTTGCGCGAAGGGCAATGTTTCCAGCACAAGGCGTTCGATCTCTTGCTCGTCGTCGCGGCAAGTGTCGGTGCCTTTGGTGAAAAGCTCCGGGCCCAAAAGTACGTATTTGCTGTGGAGATGGGTCGCGTACATCAGCTTCATCTCATCGTCGTCGGGATTGGCTTTTATGAGCGCAGAGAGGCGCGCATCTGCGTCACGCCACGATTCAGCCTTCACCTCGTCGGTGTTGAACACGTCATTCATCGCCACGGGAAGGGGGATATCTTCGCTGCGGGTGGCTTCGCTTTTCCAAATCTTGGCGATCAGGAAGGGCACATTGGTTTCGATCTGACGCAGGTTGGCTTGACTCAACTCGCGTCCGTCGCCGATATCCATGCGCTGCACTGAAATGAGGTTGCCGACGTCGCCGGTTTTGACCGTCAGGACACAGCCAAAGTTGCTTCCATCCGCGATGACGGTGAGTTCAATCAGATATTTGGGCCGCGCGGCCCCGAGATAGGCGGCATCGGAGTAGTCCAGATCCATCAAGACGGTCTGGTCTGGGCGGCTTTGCTCCTTGAGCGTTTCCGTTAGATGGGTGGCCAATTTATGGACGACGGTTTTTGCTTCTCCGGCGGCTGCAATTCCTCGCAGTGGTCCAACGAGAAAGTAAGTTTGGGCCGCGTCGGGATCGAACCTGCTCCATTCCGACAGCCAGATATATCCTTCGCCATAGCGGCTTGCGATGAATTTTGGGGACCGTGCGTCGTCACCGAGTTTCCGACGGATGCGGTTGATCAGAAAATCGACGTTCCGATCGTTCTTCTCAGATCCCGGTTCGGACACGGCATCCAGAATTTGATTGCGCGTAACGACTTTGCCAGGAAGACCGGACAGATAGGCCAGCGCCTTGGCTTCGGATTTGGTAAAGTCGATGTCGACGCCGTCTGCAGTACGAGCGGAGCGAAAATCCGGTGAAAACCTGACATGTTTGGAAGGGTTTAACGTATCCAAATTGACCCCAAGGATTTCCTGTTTCTTTCGATATTTCGCGCGCGTACTTTCGGGAAATCCCAAAAGATTTTTCGGATACTAGCGAAATTCTCAAAGCTTTCCAGTCATTTAAGAATTCGCAACTTTTCAAATAATTTTACAACAATTCGAATTCATCTTCTGAGCATTCCCGCGCAACGACGCGGGGTGCGAGGAGGGTATTGCTATGAAAAACCACAACCACATGCTGGCACGGAAAGTGCGACGGAGCCGCTTTGTCGGCGTTGCGATTGTGATGGTCGCCACATTGATGACGTCTGGTTCCGCATTGGCCGAAGAGTTGATTTTCAACACGCAGGATTTCGCCCCGTTCAGTTTTGAAGCTGAGGAGAGCGTAGGCGGGCCTGCCTCTGCGATTATCCGGGCCGTGTGTGAGGCAGAAAAGTTAGACTGCGCGTTCAAATTGCTGCCCTGGAAGCGAGCGCAGGCCGAGGTCAGGGACGGTCAGGCCAATGGGATGTTCGTGATTGGCCGGAATGCGGAACGTGAGGAATGGCTTCACTTTTCGCCCGCAATCATCACCACGGAATACGGGTTCTTTGTTCAGGAAGGCAATCCGATCGACTTTAAGACGATCGAGGATGTGCGGGGATATACAGTCGGTGTTTACGGCCCGTCGAACACATCGCGTTCATTAGAGAGCATTCGCGATCAACTGGGCGACCTCACGATTGAAATGAAAGGCGATGACGAAAGCGGCTTTCGAAAATTGTCTTTGGGCCGTGTGGATGCTGTGTTTTCCAATCGCGATGTTGGCAACGACATGGTCGCGCGGCTGGGGCTGGAAAACATCCGATATGCGGGCGCGCAGCGGAGCCTCAATTACTACATTGGCTTTTCGAAGGCGTTTAACGACGCAGATGTCGTTGCGCGTTTCAACGCGCGTCTTGCCGTGTTGATTGAAGAAGGCGTCGTGGGCGAGATCCTGTCTGAGCACAATATGGTTCTGCGATAGGCCCGAGCATTGGTTCGACACATGCAGGCGATGATGTTCTCATCTGACTCCAACCGGCCAAAGCGGTCGCTTCACACCAAGTTTCTGTTGGTCGTGATGCCAATGATCTTTTTGTCGATCGCGCCTGTCTTCGCGTATTTTCATTATGCCGCATATCAGACGGCGCTGGAAGCGCTGGAGACGAAGCTGTCGAACCAGTTGATTATTCAAAGCTCGGTTCTGGCGGATCCGCTTTGGAATGTCGAAAGTTCGCAAGCGGCATTGATCGTTGAGGCCTTGATGGTTGACCCGGACGTGCTTGCCGTGCGTGTGACGGACGAAGTAGGGGACGTGATTGCGCAAGGGGGCGGCGGGCAGGACTGGTCGTCGTTGAAGCTTGCAGGCGACACGCCGGTTCTTTTTGAAGGGACAAATCCGCCGTCTGTGATTGGTCAGCTTGAGATCGCGCTGTCGCATGATCGTTTGCTGTTTCAGGTGCGCGAGAGGCTGGTGCAGGTCATTGTGCTGGCGTTGATCCTGTTTCTGGCGATTTCCGCGAGCGTTGTGTTGGCCAACCGTCGCATTGTCGGCGCGCCGCTCACCCGGTTGCTGGACGCCATTGATCGCAGCTACTCCGGTGAGAAGGGCGTGCGTGTCAATTGGCCGAGCCGGGACGAAATGGGTCAGGTCATGCACGCCTTTGACCGGATGAACGCGCAAAAAGAAAGCGACGCCATCGCGTTGAGCCGTGCGCGCGATGAGCTTGAAGAGCGCGTTGATCTGCGCACGCGCGAACTTGAAAAGATGACCAAGCAAGCTGAGGGCGCCAGCGAAGCAAAAAGTGCGTTTCTGGCGACGATGAGCCATGAAATTCGCACGCCGATGAACGGGGTTATCGGCATGACCAATCTGCTCATCGACACCGATCTTGATGGGGAGCAGCTCGACTACGCGAGCACCATTCAGGAAAGCGCCGAGGCTCTGCTTACTGTCATCAACGACATTTTGGATTTTTCGAAAGTGGAAGCTGGCAAGCTTGATCTGGAAATTCGCGCATTCAATCTTTTGTCCTGCGTGGAGGCGGCCTTGGATGTGTTGTCCAAACGCGCAGCGGACAAGCAGATTGAACTGGTTTCCTTGATCGACCCGGACGTGCCCGAAGTGATCGAAGGCGATGCCATGCGATTGCGTCAGATACTGCTGAACCTGTTGAACAATGCGTTGAAATTTACCCATGAGGGCGAAGTTGTGCTGTCGGTCGGGTTGGTTCAGCCGGACGGGTCGCCGCCGCCATCGCCGGGAGATGAGATTACGCTGACGTTCAACGTCCGCGACACAGGTATCGGCATTCCGGAGGGCAAGATCGCGGGTCTGTTCGACAGCTTCAGTCAGGTCGATCAATCCACAACGCGCGAATACGGCGGGACCGGGCTTGGCCTGACCATCAGTCAGCGGTTGATTGCGCTCATGGGGGGTGACATCGCGGTTGAAAGCGAAGTTGGCGTCGGTTCTGATTTTACCTTCACAGTTCAGGTGACGGCCTCGCGAGATGCCCGGGATGCCCGACTTGATCAGGCGATTTCGGTGCTGGCGGGCAAACGCCTTTTGATCGTTGATGACAATGCGACCAACCGCAAGGTTCTGGTGCTGAACGGAAAGAAATGGGGCATGATTCCGACCCCGTTTTCGGGCCCGCATGAAGTTTTGGAGGCGCTTCAAAACGGCGCGACCTTCGACATCTGCGTGGTTGATATGAACATGCCGAAAATGACCGGCGCGGCGCTTACGGTCGCGCTGCGTGCCATGCCCGAGCACGCTGACCTTCCGATCATTTTGCTGAGTTCTTTGGGCGGGATGGACAAAGACTCACCGGCGGTTCGGGCCGCCAATTTTCAGAGCGTGCTTTCAAAACCTATGAAGGCATCCGCTTTGCTCTCTGCGATGGTCGAGGCATTCACCGGCGAAAGCACGGTGGTCTCCCTGCCTGCTTTGAAGGCCTTACCATCGCAGTTTGAGCAGACCCCGATACAAGAAAGCCCACTGCGAATTTTGCTTGCCGAAGACAACCCGACAAACCGCAAGGTGTGTGATCTGATCCTGCGTCGAATGGGATATCGGGCTGAGAAGGCCGTGAATGGCCTGGAGGTTTTGAGCGCGCTCAAGGTGCAGGCCTATGACGTCGTTCTTATGGACGTTGAAATGCCGGAAATGGACGGGCTTGAGGCAACACGGAAGATCCGTGAAACACTTTCGCCCGATGCACAGCCTTGGATCATTGGGGTGACGGCAAACGCGATGAGCGGCGACCGCGATATTTGCTTTGAGGCTGGCATGAATGGCTATGTCACGAAGCCTCTTCGTCCCGCCGAATTAGCTGCCGCGCTTCAGGTCGCAGAAGGCGACACGCCGGGTGCCAGCGCGAGTTCAGCGCATTCATTTGACGAGCAGGCCGAACTGGAAAGCGACCACCTTGATCAGGGCGCGCTTGATCAACTTCTGGATGCCATTGGTGGCGCGCGGGATGACCTGATCGCTTTGATTGCGAGTTTTCGAGAGGACGGAGCGCGCCAGATCGAGATCATCGACGAGAATATCGCGGATGGATCGGTCGACAAGCTGCGACGGGCGGCACATTCGCTCAAGGCAAGCGCAAGAGATTTTGGTGCCACGCATCTGGCCCGTTTGTCTGGTGATCTTGAAGGGGCGGTGCGCGCTTCGGGAAAGGTTCCGAAAGCGTTCGACACCACGCCAATTGCTGCGGAATTCGAGCTTGTCAAAGCCGAACTTTCGCAAATCCTCGAAGGGATGAAAAATGCAAGATAGACCTGCTCGGATTCTTGTGGCGGACGACCACGGAACAAGCCGAATGAAAATGTCGATGGCCGTCAAAGCGCTTGGTCACGAGGTCGAGACGGCGAACGATGGTGTCCAAGCGCTGGAGGCGATGACGCGCACGAGTTTTGATCTTTTGCTTTTGGATATCGAGATGCCGGAACTGGACGGCTACGGTGTTCTGCGTGAGATGCGTCAGACGGCGCAGCTGACCCATCTGCCGGTGATTGTCATTTCAGCAGTGGATGCATTGGACAGTATTTGTGCGGCCATCGAATTGGGTGCCGAAGACTACCTTCCTAAGACGTTCAACCCCACGCTTCTGCGGTCGCGGATTGCGGCCTGTCTTGAAAAGAAAAAGTGGCGGGATCAGGAGATTGCTTACCTTCTGGATGTCTCAAAACTGACATTGGCGGCGGCATCGCTTGATGAAGGCAAAACCAAGCTTGCGGCCTCTCAGTTGGGCGAAGTTGAAGCGCGCGACGATGAGTTGGGAAATCTGGCGCGGGTGTTTCGCAAAATGGCCGAAGACTTTCTGTCGCGCGAGCGGGCGCTGAAGGAAACGGTGCAAAACCTCCAGATCCGCATCGACGAATCCAGACAGGCCGAGAAAGTCACGCAGATCACTGGCACTGCGTATTTCAAGGATTTGCGCACGCGTGCCAACGATTTGCGCACGGAAATGACGGCAGCGTCCAAAACCCGTGACGGCGGCTGAATAAAATAAAGGAAGCAGGCCATGAGCCGCAAAATAATATCCATTCACTCGTTTCGCGGGGGAACGGGGAAATCAAACACAACGGCGAATGTGGCTGCGCAGCTTGGGTTGATGGGGCAACGGGTTGGCGTTGTGGACACCGACATTCAATCGCCGGGCATTCATGTGCTGTTTGGGTTGAGCAGCGGGGACATCTCGCACTCGCTCAACGATTTCCTTTGGCAACGATGCGAGATTACAGAGGCGGCTTATGATACCAGTTTACAGCACAACATCCCCGAACCCGGAGCTGTGTTTCTGATCCCTTCCAGCGTAGAAGTGGATGAGATTGTGAACGTCTTGCGCGAAGGCTACGACGTCAGCCTTTTGACCGAAGGTTTCAAGAAGCTGATCAACGAGTTGATGCTGGATGTTCTGCTGATCGATACACATCCCGGTTTGAACGAGGAGACGCTTTTCTCGATCGCGATCTCGAATGCGCTGGCGGTGGTGATGCGACCCGACCATCAGGACTACGAGGGTACCGGCGTTACCGTCGAAGTTGCGAAAAGCCTTGGGGTGCCGGGATTGCATCTGGTTGTGAACAAGACGCCAAGCACTCTCAATGCTGACGATGTCGCAGAACATGTGAGCGATGCTTACAAGATTTCCGACGTGACCGTCTTGCCCCATTGCGATGAGTTGATGACTCTTGCCAGCGAGGGGATATTCTCGCTGAGGTTTCCAGACCATCCGCTCTCTGCCCAGTATCGCGCGCTGGCCAATGCATTGGTTCAATCTTGAGAACGTCGTTCGCGCAAGGTGCGCAAGATTTGCTTTCGGGGCTTGGCGCCGGGTCGGGTCGGCGTGGCCAAACCGTGCTCAAGCTGATCTTTGCGCGGGTAAGCGAGGCGAAGAAAGAACGCTCCGGGCGGGCGGCAAGCCTCTACCAAAGCGAGACCCTGCAAGACAGCCGAAATCTGGCCTATCTGGGCGCCGTGACCGCAGGCGCAAAAGACGCGGACCAATCGGCTTGTTCCATTCACGACCTTGAACGTTACGCGCAGGAATGGGTGGATATTGTTCCGCGCAGTGCAGCCATTCGGGCTGATCTGGTGCGTAGATTGGCGGAGAAATATTCATTTGAAGCGCGGCATATCC
>CALLWO010000119.1 GCA_938016355.1 uncultured Boseongicola sp.
TTCACGGGCAAGTGACACAGATGGCAGTCAACCGGGCACATCGCATATTTGGGCTCAAGCCCCTGTTTTTGCACGTTATGACGTTCATCGTTTTCGTCAATATCGTCGCCGCCATCCTGTTTACGCTGCTCGGGGTTGATACAAGTGATGCCAGCGGTGAATTTGCCGCCGGTGATTTCGGGATATTCCACATCGTCGCGCGACTGGCCCTTCTCGGGCGCGTGAGCGAGGCCTATGATTTCGCGGCCCTGCAACAGGCACAGCTCGACCTGAACGCCACGGCCTATTTCATGACGTGGTCCTACCCGCCCCCCTTTAACGCCGTCCTCGCACCGCTTGGCCTGCTGGGGTGGAAGCTGGCCTATGCGGTCTTCTCGATCCTCACCGTAGCGGCATTTCTTTGGGCCGTGTCGCGGCTTTCTGGGCGGTATCTCGGGCTTGTCTTGATGGCCTCGCTCCCTGCAATCCTTGTGACGATCCGCACAGGTCAAAACGGATGCCTGACGGCGGCGCTTGCTGCGGGCGCGTGCGTTTTCGCGCTCAACACAAAGGATCAACGCGCCGGGCTGGCGCTTGGTGCACTGATTATCAAGCCTCATATCGGCCTTGGCCTTGGTCTCTGGGCCCTCGCCACCGGACGCATGAAGCTCCTTCTCTGGGCGGTTCTCGGCACAGCGCTTTTGTGCTTCCTCTCCGTTCTGGTCTTTGGGACAGAAGTCTGGATTGCTTTTTTCGAGGCCACGCGCGACACGGGCGGACGCCTCGACGAGGGGCGCTATCCGGCGTTCCGCATGGCCTCGATCTATGCTGGCATGTTGAGCTTTGGCGCGTCCCCGTCGATATCCTTCGCCGTTCAGGCGCTTGCCGCCATCCTTGGCCTCTTTGGCACGGTTTACGCCGCACGCAAGCTGCCAACGCGTTCGTCACTTGCCATCGCGCTTTTGATGACGCCGCTGTTTACGCCTTATTTCTTTGACTACGATCTCGCGCTTTACGCCCCGGCCTTCGCGCTTCTTTTGCCCGCGCTCGATGAAAAAGGGCGGCGTAGCTTCCTTTTGCCGATGATCGCACTGGCGTGGGTCGCCTCCGGCTCCGGGCTTTATTTCGATGCCAATGGCGCAGATCAGGGCCAGATCACCGGCGGGACGTTCGCGGGGTTTGCCGCCGCAGCGCTCGCATTCCTCGCGCTCGCCGTCACACGAAAACGGACACCCTAGGCCACAAAAAAGGCCCCGCTCATCACGGGGCCCTTTTCAATTTTCAATCGCGTCGCGGCGAGATCAGTCGCGGCTTTCCGGTGTCTCCACCAGATCGGCGTCGATCTCGGTCACTTCGGACAGGTCTTCCATTGGCGCGGCCAATGCGGCGGCCGCCTCGGCCTCTGCACGGGCTTCCTGAATGACCTTCAGATCGCGTTCGGCGGCGATGTGGCGGACCTGCTGGGTCGCTCCACCGGTACCGGCCGGGATCAGACGACCCACGATGACGTTTTCCTTCAGGCCAACAAGCGTGTCGCGTTTGCCCTGAACAGAAGCCTCGGTAAGAACCCGCGTTGTCTCCTGGAACGACGCCGCCGAGATGAACGAACGTGTCTGCAACGACGCCTTGGTGATCCCGAGAAGGATCGGCTCGCCCTGTGCCAGACGACGACCTTCGGCCGCTGCCTTTTCGTTGGCCAGATCAAACTCTGCCTTGTCGACATGCTCGCCTTTCAGAAGCGTCGTTTCACCAGAATCCTGGATTTCCCACTTCTGAAGCATCTGACGAACGATCACTTCGATGTGCTTGTCGTTAATCTTAACACCCTGAAGGCGGTAAACGTCCTGTACCTCGTCGATCATATAGTCAGCCAAGGCCTCGACACCCATGATAGACAGGATGTCATGCGGCGCCGGGTTGCCGTCCATGATGTAGTCGCCCTTCTGGACAAAGTCGCCTTCGGCCACAGGGATGTGTTTGCCTTTTGGCACCATGTATTCGACCGCATCCAGACCTTCTTCGGCAGGTTCGATCGAAATCCGACGCTTGTTCTTGTAGTCGCGTCCGAATTTCACATAGCCATCGGCTTCGGCGATGATCGCGTGATCCTTTGGACGACGCGCTTCGAACAATTCCGCCACCCGTGGAAGACCACCGGTGATGTCCTTGGTCTTGGCACCTTCGCGCGGGATACGTGCGACCACGTCGCCAGCCTGAACGTCCGACCCCTCTTCGATCGACAAAATCGCATCGACCGACATTGGATATGTGATCGGATTGCCCGCGTCATTGCGCACAGGCTCCCCGTCAGCACCCGCCAGAATAACCTCTGGCTTAAGATCGCTGCCCTTAGGCGCAGAGCGCCAGTCGGTCACGATCTTCTGGGTCATACCCGTTGCGTCATCGGTTTCGTCTTTGACCGAAATGCCCGACACAAGATCCACAAACTTCGCCATACCCGATTTCTCGGCGATGATCGGAAGCGTGTAAGGATCCCATTCGAACAACTTGTCGCCGCGTGCAACCTTGGCCCCGTCTTTGAGGAACACCTTGGTGCCGTAGCCCAGCTTGTGGCTGGCACGTTCAACATCGTTCTCATCGACAATTGCCATGCTCATGTTGCGACCAATGACGATCTCTTCGCCGCTGGTGTTCTTGATCAGGTTGGCGTTCTTAAAGACCGCTTTACCGTCAAAAGATGCTTCCATGAATGACTGCTGACCACCTTGCGCAATACCGCCGATGTGGAACGTCCGCATCGTCAGCTGTGTGCCCGGTTCCCCAATCGACTGCGCGGCGATAATGCCGACAGCTTCACCTTGGTTCACCAAAGTACCGCGTGCGAGGTCACGACCGTAACACTGTGCGCAAACGCCTTCTTCGGCTTCACACGTCAGCGGCGAACGCATCCGCATCGTTGGAACTTTGGCCTGCTCGACCATATCCGCTTTGCGTTCGTCGATCAGCTCGCCCTTGACGACCAGAACCTCGTCCGTGCCCGGTGCAATCACGTCTTCTGCAGCCACACGGCCCAGAATGCGCTCACCAAGCGAGGCAACAACTTCACCGTCATTAACAGCCGGTTCCGCCGTGATCGCCAATTCGGTTCCGCAATCATGCATACGCACGATGCAGTCCTGAGCCACGTCCACAAGACGACGCGTCAGGTAACCCGAGTTCGCTGTCTTCAAAGCCGTATCTGCCAGACCCTTCCGGGCACCGTGTGTCGAGTTAAAGTACTCAAGAACGGTCAGACCTTCTTTAAAGTTCGAGATGATCGGCGTTTCGATGATCTCGCCCGATGGCTTGGCCATAAGACCACGCATACCGCCAAGCTGCTTCATCTGCGCAGGGGATCCCCGCGCGCCTGAATGCGCCATCATGTAAACGCTGTTTGGCTCCATCTGAGCGCCGGCGTCGTCTTTGCGCATGGCCGAGATTTCGCCCATCATCGCATCTGCAACGTCGTCCGAACATTTCGACCAGGCATCGACAACTTTGTTGTACTTTTCGCCCTGAGTGATCAGACCGTCCATGTACTGTTGTTCGAATTCCTTGACCTGCGTGCGCACGCCATCAACGATTGTCCACTTGGTGTCAGGGAT
>CALLWO010000120.1 GCA_938016355.1 uncultured Boseongicola sp.
TCAATCGCACCCTGGCTGTGCTCGATATCGTTCTCGCCTGAGTCGGGAAAGAGAAGATGATTCATACCTCCGACACCGGCATTTTGGTCCCAGATGCAAAACGAGACGCATGAGCCAAGGATCGTCGAAATGACATCGTCAGAATGCGACCCGACAGCGTATTCGCCTTGTGTGATATAACGCATTCTGTTCACGCCGGACCGCCAATAAATCGACCGGTTGCGGCGAGAATACGCTCAGATATCTTGTCCAAATCGGTAACTTCGCAAGCGGCATCTAATTCCCGCGCAGCGCGCGGCATGCCATCGACCACGGCAGTTCTCCCGGATTGAGCAATCGTATGCGCTCCATTGTTGCGCATTTTTAGCAACCCGGCAGCGCCGTCCCGGCCCATACCTGTTAGAATTACGCCAACGGCTTTATC
The DNA here is from genome assembly GCA_938016355.1 of uncultured Boseongicola sp. Taxonomy (GTDB): domain Bacteria; phylum Pseudomonadota; class Alphaproteobacteria; order Rhodobacterales; family Rhodobacteraceae; genus CALLWO01. The sequence goes on from CALLWO010000120.1 coordinate 425, forward strand.
GCCGAATTCGCTCGCCGACAGAAACAACCGTTCAATTGAAGGCGTGTAAAGGTCTGACGAACTTGCCGGTACCAACCCAATTTTGAACGGGTCGCCCACGCAGATTTCAACATGGTCTGACCCGCCGCCCGCGAGCAGGATTTCACCGGGTCGCAATGCCTGATCACGTAGTGCAATACGAACCGACGGTTTAATCAATGCATCCAACCTTTTGGCAAAGCTGGCCAGAAAATGCGCAGGCATATGTTGAGCGACAACCACGGGCGGTCCGTTCGTCGGAAACCCCGACAAAATCCTGATTAAAGTTTCGACCCCGCCGGTCGAACTGCCGACGACGACAAACCGTCCATTCCACCTGAAATTATCGCCGGGCAGTTTTTCCGGGAAATAGCCCACTGGTTTTCTAGCTTTGATGCTTGCCGACGCCGCCATGACAATCGTGTCTGCGATCTTTTTGCTGTCCGCATCGTCTTGCAGCAGCTTTTTGAGATCAATGCAGTCCACCGCGCCAAGCGTCAAAGCACGCACTGCGACTTCGCTTTGTTCCGCGGTTCGTGACGACACCATAACCACAGGCATGGGGCGCAACCGCATAATTTTCTCAAGAAACGCGAGCCCATCCATTCGGGGCATCTCAACATCAAGGGTCAGTACATCCGGGTTAAGCGTTTTGATAAGTTCACGCGCCTCATAGGCATCCGACGCCTCACCTATCACTTCGACACGTGTGTCGCGTTCAAGCCCAAGACGGATCAGGGATCGAATGGTTCTTGAATCGTCAACGATCAGAACCCGAATTGGCCGCGCCAACTTATTTGCCATCAACGTCACAGACAAAAAGAGCCTTTGCTAAAAGAACAGGCGACGCCCCGCGAAGAGCGCCGCCTTTTCTAGCGGGATGGATTGAAGAATTGGTTTAGAGAAAAGGTCGCGGGCCGTTACATGCTTGGTGGTTCAAACAGCAAAAAGACACCTTCACATTGCACTTCGGCGGCTTCGCCAAGGTGGAACATGGTATAGCTCAGACCTGTTTCGCGTTGGCGCATGACACCGGGCTTGGACGTCAGATCGCCTGCTTCACGCCGTTCCTGCAAATTTGCTTTTGCAGTCGGGCAAACTTTTTGGCGCGGCGACATCATAAGATCGTGCGACGGGGTCGAAGGTCCAAGCGCGCCGGCATGGATGCGAACCGGGTTCGAATCCGGTTTGTCCGACAAGAACGCTTCATCCAAAAGAACACGGTTCAACCAGACAATTTTCTTAAATTCCCCGGAGCGTGTCTTCACAAGGTCTCCGACACGCAGCGCAACGGCGTGCACATCTCCAAACGATGTACGGACACGCGTCATCGGAGCAAGCCCCGGCAGCGGCCAACGATCTTCGTTTGGTTCAATTTCGGGTTTTGATGCTTTGCGCGCTTGTGGCGCATCATCGTCTTTGTGGGCTTTCAATCGGGCCAAAATTCCCGACACCCCAAACCTTTCAGCCGACTGGCTGTGAGATTCTGAAATACTCATAACACTACCTCTTCTAACAAACCGGGACTCCCCGGAACTCTTCAATATGAGACGTGTCGGCACACCACTCCTGCCGACACGCCCCTACCCGTTTAAGACCGACCACCAGACGGCTGTAACCTACAACGCAGACCAGTCGACATTGGGTGATCAGTCAGTCCGCTAACAAGACCTTTATTGCAGGTGGGTTCGGCAAAAGTTTGACGCAAGTTTTAAGAATTCGGCCTGAATGCGGTTTCTTGTGTCAGAAAATGTCCGAGGTTCGCTCAGCGCCAAAAAGCATTTGGAAACAATAGACCGAGCCACACCCACCGATCTCCAAAATCATTGAGAAAAACACCCATTTGGTTTCCAAGCCAGAAACGACCAATTGCCACATTTGGTCTTTCAGACAACAGCAGAAAAATGACCAACCCCGTCATTGAGTGTCGGAAACACACTGTTTCCTCAGGTATTTGCGTTAATCATGAACACAAGCCAAAGAAAAACATGACAATTTTGCCGCTAAAATTAACCAAGATGGCCAAATCGGGCCCATCCACGACGGCGAATTCGCTTTGATTCCACTTGGCGTCTCGCCTTAGACAATGCCTGCAATGCCCTTTGAACGTGTCCCTCTCAAAACGCTCCTCCGAATGCCAGGGACCAACCCGCCTGCGCCACTTGCCGTCGGTGTCGCTTCGATTTCGCAGGATGGAACAACTTACAGCGAAGCCTTCGGTCGCACCTCTCCGGAGGATTACTCCCAAAAAGCTATCAACCCGGATCGGATGATGCGCGTGGCTTCCATCTCCAAGATGGTCACGGCCGCGCTGACCCACGCGCTCGCGCAATCGGGCATTCTCGATTTGACCACGTCCGTGGCAGAGTACTTGCCTCTAAGGGACAAAAGGCGATGGCCAAGCCTCATCGAGTGCCTCACCCATACGAGCGGATTGGGCGATAGCGCAGGCTACATCATCGAACCGCCCCAACGGCTGTCAGACTTTCTAAATCACAACGCCGATCAACTGACTTCAGACCGACAAACAGCGAGTAAATTCCAGTATGCAAATCTGAACTATGTGATTCTGGGCGCAATTGCAGAGATTGTCACAGAAATGCGGCTTGACCGGCTCGCGCAAATGCATGTGCTCGCGCCAGCAGGTGTTAACGGCGGTTTCAATTGGGTCGGTGTTTCAAGCAAAGACCGCTCAAACCGCCTTCCTCTATTTCAGAACCGGCACGGAACAATGCATCAAACCGTGGATGGCCGCGACGGCAATTGGGAGGCACCTCTGATTTGGAAAGACGGGGTCGGTTTTGATTTTGAAACCTATGAGCTTGGTGAGCATACTGGGCTTTTTTCGCCTCATGGCGGCCTGCGCACCAATCTTGTGGGCATTGCAAAGCTCGCACACTTTGTTGGGCGCCAAGCGATCTCCCAACCTGACCACGGCATCACCCATTGCCACGCATCACCCGAGGACGACATTCAAAGCTGTGATGGCTTATTCCAGAATGTCGGGCCGGGGTATTTTATGCATAGAAGAGACCCGCGTATTCCCGGGAAGATCATTGGGCACGCAGGGCACGCCCTTGGCTTCGCGGGCGGTGCTTGGTTCAATGCGAAAACCCGGACCGCATTTGCCTATTTCCTGAACGGGATGTCGGACGGAACGAAGCAAGACGGCACCGAACAATTCTACTCTGAAACAGAGCGCGAAATACTTCGACACCTCTTGCGCTAAAGCCGCCGGGCGCTCCATCTCAGCGATCGGTTGCGTCGCGTCACATACGCTTAGCACTTGCACTTCTGCAAAACTCCTTAACAATGCGGCCATCAATATCGGCTCAAGCCGAATGACCAGAATTTCTGGTGCAAACCTATAAAAGGGAGACTTCTCATATGAAAAAACAGATTTTAGCACTCACAACCGCTGGCCTTTTGCTTGGCACAACGGCACTTGCAGGTGGCCACAGCCACCCTGTCACCGGCGAAAAGCTTGCCGACGACCAAACCTTTTCTTACCGATTGCTCGACGACGTCCCGACGCTTGATCCCCAGTTGATTGAGGACGTTTCGGGAAGCCACGTAGCCCGCCAACTCTTTGAAGGCCTGATCAATCAGGACGCCGACGGCAACAATATCCCCGGCGTCGCCACCGAATGGTCATCACCAGATAATAAAGTTTGGACATTCAAACTGCGCGACAATGCGAAATGGTCGAACGGCGACCCTGTAACGGCACAAGACTTTGTCTACGCCTGGCAGCGCGCAGCGGACCCAGCAACGGCGTCTCCCTATGCATGGTACGTCGAGATTACCCAGATCATGAACGCAGGTGGCATTATTGCGGGCGACGCTGATCCATCCACACTGGGTGCAAAAGCCATTGATGATCACACGCTCGAAGTCACACTCGATCAACCGCTTCCCTATTTCCCATCAATGATGGCGCACGCAACGATGTTCCCCGCCAACAAATCGGTGATCGAACAGCACGGCGATGCATGGACACAGCCCGGCAATCTTGTCGGCAATGGTGCCTATGACCTGGCTGCGCGGACCCTTGGTGAAGGCTTCACAATGGTGAAGAACGACACCTATTGGGACAAGGACAACGTCATCATTGAGACGATCAATGGCGTTATCATCAACAGCGAAGATCAGGCTCTGACACGCTGGGAAGGCGGCGAGTTTGATATGAACGAGCCTGTGCCATCCGGTCAGTTCCCAGCTCTTCAGGTGAAATATCCAAATGAGGCCAACTCCGTTCCACGTCTTTGCTCGTATTACTACGCGCTGAACGTGTCACCTGTTGGCCCAGAAGCGCTGAAAGACGAGCGTGTTCGCGAAGCACTGTCTTACTCAGTCGATCGCAACGTTATTGTGAATCAGGTTCTGAAGGGCGGCCAGTCACCAGCCTATAGCTTCACACATGTTGCAACCGCAGGCTTTGAAGCACCGGAAATCGACTATGGCACATGGAGCCAGGCCGAGCGCGACGCAAAGGCCAAGGAACTCATTGCTGAAGCAAAAGCCGATGGCGTTGATGTGGATGGTCTCTCTTTCGAGATCCTTTACAACTCGTCTGACGTGCACAAGCAAATCGCGACCCTCATCAGCCAGATGTGGAAGCAAAAGCTCGGTGTCGACGCAGGCTTGCGCAATCTGGAATGGAAAACCTATCTGGATGCACGCTCCCAACAGGACTTCGAAATCGCGCGGGCCGCATGGTGCGCCGACTATAACGAAGCATCGACCTTCCTTGACCTGATGACGACCCCACACGGGTCCAATGACGGTAAATACTCCAACGCCCGTGTTGACGAGCTGATGGCCCAGTCCAAAACGTCGGACAATCCGCAGCCGCTCTATACGGAAGTGGAAGAACTGATTGCTGCCGACATGGGCATGATCCCGATCTACCACTACGCGAACACGTTCATGCTTGAAGAAACCATAAAGGGTTTCCCAATGAACAACGCGGAAAACAACTGGTATGTCAAAGACTTCTATCGCGTCGCTCAGTAAGCGGCATTGATAACAGGTGCGCGCGGCGTTTCGCGGCGCGCACCTTTTTGAAGCCAGACTCAATTTTCGCGTTTTCAAGAATTGGCGACCCGTTATGGGGGATATCGCGTGACACCATTCATCATCCGTCGCCTGGCAATTGCCATCCCGACGCTTTTGATACTGATCATTTTCTCATTTTTGCTGATGGAAGCCGCGCCCGGCTCGCCTTTTTCAACCGAACGCGGCGTGCCACCTCAAGTGCTCGCAAATCTTGAAGCACGCTACGGCCTCGATCAGCCGCTTTGGAAACGGATGGGCATTTACGTCTGGAACATCGTCACGCAATTCGACTTTGGGCCTTCCTTTGTTTTCAAAGATCGCACCGTCAACGAAGTCATCGCTCAAGGGTTCCCGATCACAGTGACATACGGCGTGTGGTCCTTCGTCGTTGCTGTCGCGATTGGCGGCACGCTTGGCATTATGGCGGCCGTTTATCACAACACTTGGCTTGATTACCTCGCCGTCGGCATATCCGTCGGCGCGCAAGTCTTGCCCAACTTTGTCATGGCGCCGATCCTTGTGATTGTCTTCACGCTATGGCTTGGCTGGCTGCCGGGCGGCGGGTGGCAAGGCGGGCAATGGCAATACATCATTATGCCCGTGATTGCGCTTTCGACCAGTTTCATGGCCTCAATCGCGCGTCTCACCCGGTCTTCCATGCTGGAGGTCTTGAACTCGAATTACATCCGAACCGCGCGCGCAAAGGGACTGCCTATGCGCCGCGTTATATTCCTCCACGCACTGAAACCCGCATTGTTGCCCGTGATTTCCTATCTCGGACCGGCTTTCGTCGGAATGATCACCGGCTCGGTCGTGATTGATGTCTTCTTCTCAACTGGCGGCATCGGGCAGTTCTTCGTCAATTCCGCGCTGTCGCGTGACTATTCTATGATCATGGGCATCACGATCCTGACCGGCGCGCTCACGATCTTTTTCAACCTCGTGGTCGACATCCTGTACGCGTGGATCGACCCAAAGATTAGGTATTGATCGATGCGTGTCCCTGTCATGAACCGCGCAAGCATTGATGCGATGACCGATGAAACGGCCGTCGCCGGTCGCTCACTCTGGGCCGACGCGCGCATCCGTTTCTTTCGCAACAAGGCCGCTGTGGCCGGTCTGATTGTGCTTGCCTGCGTTACCATTTTCGCGCTTTTCGGTCAGTTCCTGACACCCTGGTCCAACGAAGAAGTCGACTGGGGCATGCTTGGTCAGGTCGCCGAAGTCGGCGGCCCCTCGCTCGAGAACAAGCATTACTTCGGCGTCGATGAGCTTGGCCGCGACCTGTATGCCCGCACGGTTCAGGGCACGCGGATCAGCTTGATGGTCGGAATTGTTGGCGCTTTGATCTCGGTGATTGTCGGTACGATCTGGGGGGCTACGGCCGGGTATATCGGCGGGCGCGTTGACAACATCATGATGCGCATCGTCGATGTCATGATGGCGATCCCCTACATGTTTGTGCTGATCCTGCTCTTGGTCGTCTTTGGACGTTCGATTCTGATGCTGTTTATCGGAATCGGGCTTATTTCTTGGCTCGACATGGCCCGGATTGCCCGCGGCCAGACCCTCAGTATCAAAAACAAGGAATTCATCGAAGCCGCCATTGCCATCGGTGTTTCGACACCGACAATCATCCGACGCCACATTGTGCCGAACCTTTTGGGCGTCGTCATTGTCTACTCGACGCTTCTGGTGCCTTCGATGATCATCTTCGAAAGCTTCATCAGCTTTCTTGGCCTCGGCGTTCAGGAGCCTTCGACAAGTTGGGGCGCGCTGATCTCTGATGGTGCCAGCCAAATGCGCTACGGTGTCCCTTGGCAACTTGGCTTCCCGCTTTTCTTCTTCATCATCACGCTCTTCGCCTTCTTCTTTGTCGGCGATGGTCTGCGTGATGCCCTTGACCCGAAAGACCGCTGAATGACCCTATTGGATGTCAAAAACCTCGGCGTTTCATTCCGCACAAATGACGGTGATGTTAACGCGGTGAATGGCGTCAGCTTTTCTGTCAAAGCCGGAGAGACTGTCGCGCTCGTCGGCGAAAGCGGTTCGGGGAAATCTCAAACCGCCTTCGCCATCATGGGGTTACTCGCGCGAAACGGCACATCCACGGGTGAGATTACGTTCGACGGCAACCGTATCGACGGCCTCGCCCAATCCGATCTCAATCGCATCCGGGCCGAAGAAATCGCGATGATTTTTCAGGATCCGATGACGTCGCTCAATCCGTACATGAAAATATCGGATCAGATGATCGAAGTGCTGACATTGCACAAAGGCATGTCAAAGTCCGAAGCCCTGAACGAATGCGTTCGCATGCTCGATGCGGTTCGCATTCCCGAAGCGCGCGCACGTATCACGATGTATCCCCACGAGTTTTCCGGCGGTATGCGCCAACGCATCATGATCGCGATGTCTCTGTTGTGCGGGCCAAAGCTTCTCATTGCCGATGAACCCACAACCGCGCTCGATGTCACCGTTCAGGCGCAGATCATGGATCTGCTCAGCGATATTCGCCGTGATTTTGGCACCGCCATTATCCTCATCACCCATGATCTGGGCATTGTGGCCGGCGCGTGCGAGCGCACGATTGTACTCTATGGCGGTCAGATCATGGAAACCGGACCAACGCGCGACATCTTCGCGCGGCCAAGCCATCCTTACACGCTCGGCCTTCTAAAGGCGGTTCCTCGTCTCGACGTCGATCACGATATCCTCCCAACCATTGACGGCGAACCGCCAAACATGTCCGCCCTTCCCCAAGGCTGTCCGTTCTCACCGCGTTGCACCTTCGCCGTTGATCGCTGCGCATCCGATCGTCCTGTTCTCAGCCAACATGGCATTATTCATCGCGCCTGCCATCGGGAAGCGGAGGCAGTGAAATGAACGACACACTCCTCTCCGTTGAAAACCTGTCGGTCACTTTTCCGATCAAACCCCAAGGTGCCTGGCCCTGGACACCGATGCTCGGTCTCAAAGCAGTCAAAGACGTCAGCTTCTCCATCGCCCCCGGTGAAACGCTGGGGATTGTGGGCGAAAGCGGATCGGGGAAATCAACACTGGCACGCGCGATCATTGGGACCGTGCCCACTTCAGCTGGCGCCGTGCGCTGGCAAGGAACCGATCTTACGACGCTGGATGTCACCGAAAGACGCAAACATCGCCGCGATGTCCAGATGATCTTCCAGGACCCGCTTGCCGCGCTGAACCCGCGTATGACCGTCGGCGAGATTATCGCCGAACCCTTGATCACGCATTACCCCAACACCCCGAAAAACGAAGTGAAAGAAAAAGTCCGGGATCTGATGTCTCGCGTCGGTCTTTTGCCAAACCTGATCAACCGATACCCGCACGAGTTTTCCGGCGGACAATGCCAACGCATCGGCATCGCGCGCGCACTTATCCTGAAACCCAAACTGTTGCTATGCGATGAACCCGTGTCCGCCCTGGACGTTTCGGTTCAAGCACAGGTCATTAATCTGCTGAAAGAACTCCAAGCAGAATTGGGCCTGTCGCTGATCTTCATCGCCCATGATCTGAGCGTGGTGAAGCACATTTCAAGCCGGATTGCGGTGCTCTATCTCGGCCGCTTGATGGAAACAGCCCCCGCCAAGGAACTCATCGAGCACCCGATGCACCCTTATACGCAAGCGCTTGTGTCCTCGGTGCCCATTCCCGATCCGGACGCGGAATCCAATCGCCAGGCGCAATCCTTGTCAGGCGAATTGCCGTCGCCCATTCATCCGCCATCAGGGTGCGTCTTTCGAACCCGATGCCCAAAGGCGCGCGCAACCTGCGCAGAAAACGTCCCCGACGCGCAATTCCCGCACCCGGACCACGCCGTCTTCTGCCCGCACTTTCAAGAGTGACACCCACAGCTGGCGACACCGTGACGATTTGTGTCTATCCCAAGGTCGCCCCAGTGGGTAACCTTGGCGTCGACGCGCAAATGAGTGTGATTGATTCCGGAAATATGGGCTTGAGATTCAATTCATGAGCAAACGCAACGACATACGAAGGCAGGCCGCGCGGCTAAAAGCGGGTCAGATCAACCGGCGGAGGTTCGTGATGTCGGCCCTGGCCTCGGGTGTGACCATGCCAAC
>CALLWO010000121.1 GCA_938016355.1 uncultured Boseongicola sp.
GGTTTCGAAGGCGTCACTTTGAACGACGAAGACATTCGCAGGATCGTGGCCGCGACCGCTGCAATGTATCGGGTCGCTGAAATTCGCCGCACCCGAATTTCCGGCCGCATGGGCAATCACGAACGCTATGTCGGGTCGGACTGGGTCGTGCGCCTTCAAGGGGCAAGTCACCAAGTCACGATCGCGGCCGACCCATCCGGAGCTGACGTGACCTTTTCTGACGGCGACATGTTGCGCGTGACAAGCAATTGGACGCCCGGCCAAAGCCTTGCCAAGTTGATGGTCGGAGGCACACCGATTGTCTTGAAGGTTGACAAACGCACGGCGGGTTACCGCATCCGCTATCGCGGCGCTGATCTTGGCGTCACGATCCGCACGCCGCGTCAGGCCGAGCTTGCCGAGCAAATGCCGGAGAAAACGCCCCCCGATACCTCCAAGATGCTGCTCTGCCCGATGCCTGGACTGATCGTTAAAGTCGATGTCGCCGAAGGGGACAGCGTGCAAGAGGGCCAAGCACTTTGCACCGTCGAAGCGATGAAGATGGAAAACATCTTGCGCGCGGAAAAAAGTGGCGTCGTGGCAAAAGTCAACGCGTTGGCTGGCGACAGCCTTAAAGTTGACGATGTCATCATGGAATTTGAGTGATCCCTGGGCAATTGAGTTAACCGAATGAACCCGAACGCCGACCCTTTTGTGATTGACCTTCGTCCAATTGCGTTTGGCGCAATCGGCGGGGTGCTGACCTTTGTGCTCTTTACGTTGTTTTCGATGTCGCGCGGGACCGGCGGCTTCGAATACTCTCTTGATGATGTCTATATCCACCTTGCCATGGCTGATCAGATCGCGATGGGCGGATATGGCGTAAACGAAGGCGAGCTGGCCTCGGCGGCGTCATCGCCTCTCTATCCGCTTTTGCTGACGCCATTTGCCGGAACCGAGCTACAACGCTGGCTTCCGCTATTCTGGAATGTTCTGGCGATCATGGCGGGCGGGGCGCTCTTTGGGCTCGCGCTCAGCTATGCGCGGCTTGGGATCGTGGGCGCTGCCCTAGCTGGCCTCGCTCCTTTTGGGCTGAATATGTACGTGTCAGCCTTTACTGGCATGGAAAACATGGCCCATGGCGCTGCAAGTCTTGCGATAGTCCTGGGCCTTTGGCGCTTTGTCGAAACCGGTCGGCTCGGAGCGATATTGATCGTTGGCGTCATCCTCGCCCCGGCATTCCGGTTGGAAGGCGTGGCTTTGTCACTCGCAGCAGCAGGCACGGTCTTTTTGCTCGGTTCACGGCGCAGCGGGATTTTTCTGGCACTCGCTGGCATTGCCCCCGTCGCATTGTTTGCCGGCACGCTATTGTCCCTCGGCCTTGATCCGCTCCCGAACTCAGTCGTGGCAAAACTCTCCGAAAGCTCGAGCGGGGACGCCTCCGTTCTTCAGCGTATCGCCGACCGTTTTGTCAGAAATACCGGGCTTATGGGCGGCAAATTACTTCTTTCCGTATCGCTTGCCGTTCTTTGCCTTGCGCTTCTAACCCGCGGAAAATCGACCAAAAATGCTATTTTTGGGTTCGCGGTTGGAATGGCGGGGATTGCCCATCTTGCGGCTGGATCTATCGGTTGGATGGACCGTTACGAGAATTACATTCTCATTTCGCAAGTTGCAGCCCTTGTTCTTCTCCTCAGTAATCTACGCGTAACTTTGGTGCCCGCAGCGCTCGTGGTAACGCTGGTCGCGTGCATGATTATCTACCTGCCCCGTGCGATGGGGATCTATTCTTGGAATGTCGCCGCAATGCAGCTTCAACAGGGGCAGATGGCACGATTTGCAAAAGAGCATCTGAACGCGCCGGTTGCTGTGAACGATCTTGGACAGGTGAGCTGGCGAAATCCCCACTATGTTCTCGACCTTTGGGGGCTGGCGTCGTCAGAGGCTTTGCAAACCCGATTGGCAATGCCCGAACAAGGCTGGGCGGAGCCGCTGGTCCGCGCGCACGATGTCCCAATGGCAATGATCTACGATCGTTGGCTGTCGGATGCTGTGCCGTCCAACTGGGTTGCGCTCGGACGTCTGGAAATGGATTTACCGCGCGCCTTCATTGGCGGGTATGAAGTCAAATTCTACGCCACAGACGCTGATCACGTTGCGCGCTTGCAAGAAGCGATTGACGCCTGGACGCCCGGCTTACCGGAACGCGCGTCGTTCGTAGCAGCAGGTGGAAGCGAATGACTTATTCTGCTGCCGTCAGAGACGACTGCGCGGCTTCGCGAATTTCAGTCTGCCGGAGCGGCATTTTGTCGATAGAGCGGGTCAACTCGCGGACATTCCATGGAAATGGCTTGCGCAATTTCACGCCGCCGTCCTTACCGATTACCGTGAGCATGAACCCGCGTGGTCGCAATTTCCGGCGTAACTCGCCGGGGTCGCTTCGATCGGTATCCACGATTAATACAACATCGCGTTCGACCAATTCGTCGATGCGGGCTTGCAAAAGCTCGATCTGCTGCTGGAATGCCGGATCAGCGGGTGTGTCCGCGAAAACCACAACCGGCCGCGCAACCCACAAAAACGCATCCAAGGAAACTTCGCTTGCGTCAAAAATCGCGCCCGGCGTGGCTTCCCATTTCGCGACAATGTCATCGGTTCCATCCGCGGCAAACGCCATGGAACCCGCGAAAATCGCAGCGATAGCGGCCGGAATGCGGCCCAATGCAAAAGGTATGCGTCCTGTCATGCCTATGAATATATGCCACCTTTTGCAGAAACGAAGGGGTATGATGCTCGGTCACGGACTTTTCAGAGCAATAACCCAGAAATTGGAGTGTAAAATATGACCGATTGGAAAGCTTTGGCCGAAAAAGAATTGCGCGGTCGCAGCCTGGACGATCTGACGTGGGATACGCTCGAAGGCATTCCGGTCAAACCGCTCTACACTGCGGAGGATACGGTGGGGCTGGATCATTTGGGCTCAACGCCCGGATTTGCGCCTTATACGCGCGGCGTGAAAGCAACGATGTATGCCGGTCGCCCCTGGACAATCCGCCAATACGCAGGCTTTTCGACGGCAGAAGAATCCAACGCATTTTATCGACGTAATCTGGCCGCTGGTCAGCAAGGCGTCAGCGTTGCCTTCGATTTGGCCACACACCGGGGCTACGACAGCGATCATCCTCGCGTGATCGGCGATGTCGGCAAGGCAGGTGTCGCCATTGACAGCGTTGAGGATATGAAAATCCTGTTCGACCAGATACCGCTGGATCAGGTTTCGGTTTCGATGACCATGAACGGCGCGGTCATTCCGATCCTCGCCAGTTTCATCGTTGCCGGAGAGGAACAAGGTCACGACAAAGCACTGCTCGCGGGCACGATCCAGAACGACATCTTAAAGGAATTTATGGTCCGAAATACCTATGTTTATCCGCCGGAACCCTCCATGCGGATCGTGGCGGATATCATCCAATACACCTCCGACCACATGCCAAAATTCAACTCGATTTCGATCTCGGGCTACCACATGCAAGAGGCTGGCGCGAACCTCGTTCAGGAGCTTGCCTATACGTTGGCGGACGGGCGCGAATATGTTCGCACGGCGATCGCACGGGGCATGGATGTCGACAAATTTGCGGGTCGTTTAAGCTTCTTCTTCGCTATCGGCATGAACTTTTTCATGGAGGCCGCAAAACTGCGCGCAGCGCGGCTTTTGTGGAGCCGGATAATGGAAGAGTTTGAACCCAAGAACCCGCGTTCCAGCATGTTGCGCACACACTGCCAGACATCCGGGGTCAGCCTTCAGGAACAAGACCCTTACAACAATGTGATCCGCACCGCTTACGAAGCGATGAGCGCGGTTTTGGGCGGCACGCAATCGTTGCACACCAATGCCCTCGATGAGGCCATTGCTCTTCCTACGGATTTCAGCGCCCGCATCGCGCGCAACACACAGCTTGTTCTGCAAGAAGAAACCGGCATCACAAACGTCGTCGATCCCCTTGCAGGGTCTTACTATGTCGAAAGCCTGACAGCCGAGCTTGCGGAAAAGGCTTGGTCGCTGATGGAAGAAGTCGAAGAGCTTGGCGGGATGACGAAGGCTGTCGCAAGCGGCATGCCAAAGCTCAGGATCGAAGAATCTGCCGCAAAACGTCAGGCGAACATTGATCGGGGCGAGGAAGTCGTCGTGGGGGTCAATAAGTACCGCAAGGACAAAGAAGACAAGATCGACATCCTTGAGGTCGACAATGACAAAGTGCGCGAAGCCCAGATTGCGCGACTCGAAAAAATCCGAGCCACGCGCGACGCCGAGGTCTGTGCCACAGCGCTCGACAATCTTGAAAAAGCCGCGTCTGAAAACGGCAACTTGCTGGCTGCAGCCGTCGAAGCCGCCCGTGCCCGCGCCAGTGTAGGAGAGATTTCTATGGCCATGGAAAAAGTGTTCGGGCGACATCGCGCCGAAGTGAAGACGCTCGCGGGCGTCTACGGTGCCGCCTATGAAGGCGACGAAGGCTTCGCGGCAATCCAAAAAGACGTCGAATCCTTCGCCGAGGAAGAAGGCCGCCGCCCGCGTATGCTCGTCGTCAAAATGGGTCAGGATGGCCATGATCGCGGCGCGAAAGTGATCGCGACAGCTTTCGCCGATATCGGTTTTGACGTCGACGTCGGCCCACTTTTTCAAACGCCCGAAGAGGCAGCACAGGACGCCATCGACAATGACGTTCATGTCGTCGGGATATCCTCGCAAGCCGCTGGCCACAAAACGCTGGCGCCAAAACTGATCGAAGCGCTCAACGAACGTGATGCAGGCGACATCATTGTGATCTGTGGCGGCGTG
>CALLWO010000122.1 GCA_938016355.1 uncultured Boseongicola sp.
TCTTCGGCAATTTTTTTGCCGAGGTTGCAGATTTTTTCACGCTGTGCGCCCGAAAGATAGGGAGCGGGCGCGCGCTCGACGACCTTTTGGTTGCGGCGCTGAACCGAACAATCACGTTCCCAGAGGTGATAGATGTTGCCGTGACTGTCGCCGAGGATTTGCACTTCGACATGGCGCGCGCGCATGATCATCTTTTCGAGATAACCTTCGCCATTGCCAAACGCGGCTTCGGCCTCGCGGCGGCCTTCGAGCACCTTCTCTTCCAACTCGTCTTCGTTGTAGATCGGCCGCATGCCGCGCCCACCACCGCCCCATGAGGCTTTGAGCATGATCGGATATCCGACCTCTTTGGCTTGCGCGCGGGTTGCCTTCATATCGTCGCCAAGAACGTCAGAGGCCGGAATAACCGGAACACCGGCCTTGATCGCGACCTGACGGGCGGAGGCTTTGTCGCCGAGCGCGCGCATTGTATCGGCTTTGGGGCCGATGAAGGTGATGCCGTTTTTGGCGCAGGCATCGACGAAATCGGGGTTTTCCGAGAGCAGACCGTATCCGGGGTGGATAGCGTCAGCGCCGCATTCGCGGGCGACGCGGATGATTTCCTCGATAGACAAGTAGGCGGCGACAGGCCCCATGCCTTTGCCGATCTGATACGCCTCGTCGGCTTTGAAACGATGGAGGCTAAGCTTGTCCTCCTCGGCGTAGACCGCGACGGTTCGCTTCCCAAGTTCGTTCGCGGCGCGCATCACCCGGATGGCAATTTCACCGCGGTTGGCGATCAGGATTTTCTTGAACTCGGCCATGCCGTTTCCCCTTATTGTGCAGGTGCGGCATTCGTAGCGGGGTCACCCCTTCAAGGCAAGGTCGTTACTTCGGACGTATAGCGATGAGGTAAAGCCAGTAAGCTAGGCCGAGGAAAAAGGCGGCAATGATGAGAAAGAAGAAAGCAATGCCATATCCGAGGTTATCCGGCGTGCCGAGGCCGTAGCTCTCGATGAAGATCGCACCGGCTTGGTAAAGATGATAAAGGCCCGGCACAGTTAGCGCGACGGCGATGAGTTTCAGAATGCGTCTCACAACCCCGGAACCGTCTCGCGAACAAGACGATCTTTGAGCTCGGACAAGGACTTTGCTCCGATATTGCCCATGGCCAGCGTCATGTCGTCTTTGAGCATATCAATCAGATGCGGCGGGCCTTTTTCGGCGAGCGCACCGACGGCATAGTGAAAGGCGCGTCCCAACATTACAAAATCCGCGCCCAGTGCAAGCGCGCGCAAGATATCAAGACCACCGGTTATGCCGCTGTCATAGATGATTGATGCGTCCGGTAGGGCGTCGCGTATACGGGGAAGAGCGTCCAGGCAGGCCGGTCCGCCGTCGAATTGTCGTCCAGTATGATTGGACACCCAGATCGCATCCACGCCCGCTTTTGTGAGGCGGTCGGCATCAGAAGCCTCTTGCACGCCTTTCACAAGGAACGGCCCATCCCATTCGGCGCGAATCTCGTCAATGTCGCTCCAGCCGGGCTGGCCTCGGATGATGTGCCCAGCGTGTGCGATCGAGTTGTATTCCGGCGTGTCGCGCGCGAATTCCTCGACGAACTTCAGGCTTGGAATGCCTTCTTTCAGGGTTCCGAGGGTCCATTCGGGGTGGGTCAGCATGGCCCAGATCATTGCGGGCGTGATTTTCGGTGGGATTGTAAGGTTTGCGCGCCTTTGGCGCTCGCGGCGGCTGTCCACGGGCACGTCAACGGTCAGGATGAGATGGGTAAACCCGGCGGCCTTGGCGCGGGTCATCATCTCTGAGCGGATACCTTTGTCCGATGGCATGTAAAGCTGGAACCACCCCTGATCGCCGATGGTCGCGGTCAGATCTTCGGGGGTGACGGTCGCAACTGTCGACATGGAATAGGGCAACCCGGCGTCACGGCACGCAGCCGATATGATTTTCTCTGCCCGCGGCCACATGATGCCTGACATGCCGACAGGTGCGCAGCCAAACGGCAACGGATAATCGCGCCCCAGAAAGGTTGTCGAGAGGTCTGGTTCGTAAGGCCCTTGCAAGACTGCGGGGTCGAAATGCACGGCGCGCAGCGCGTCCATATTCCGGTGGTGCTGATCTTCGACGCCCGTCGCGCTGTCGAGATATTCGAACACGAAATGGGGTACGCGTCGCCGTGCGCGTGCGCGAAGATCGGAGATTGCTGGAAAACGGGTATCTAGGTCCATGGACGACAGTTTTATCTAATGTGATCGAAAGGAAAAGAGGGGCGAGCTCGCTAATCAAACGGATTGCAGTTTAGTTGAGCGGTTGTTGAATTAACTTATAGAACAGAGCGCGAACACCCTTTTCCTTATCTTGAAACCAAGATAGAGTTTTCGCCCATGAGCAGCCCCGACGATACATCAGATTTCCCAGACCGCATGCCATTGTCTGCGCAAGCGTTGGCGGCCCGGCCCGCGCCGTATCTTGATGACCTTAACCTAGAGCAGCGTGCGGCCGTTGAGGCGCTCGATGGGCCCGTTTTGATGCTGGCGGGCGCCGGAACGGGAAAGACAAAAGCACTTACAACACGCATCGCGCATTTGCTGTCCACCGGGCGGGTGCGCCCGAATGAGATCCTCGCCGTCACATTCACGAACAAGGCGGCGCGCGAAATGAAAAACCGCGTAGCCCGGCTTTTGGGGCAGGCGGTTGAGGGCATGCCCTGGCTGGGGACATTTCACGCGATTTGCGTGAAGCTTTTGCGCCGTCACGCTGAACTCGTTGGGCTGAAATCGAACTTCACGATTTTAGATACCGATGATCAGGTGCGCCTTTTGAAGCAATTGGTGATCGCGGCCGGGATTGACGACAAACGATGGCCCGCGCGCCAGCTTGCGCATATCATTGATGGTTGGAAAAACCGCGCGTGGACACCCGACAAGGTGCCGGTTGGCGAGAGCGGGGCGTTCAACCACCAAGGTATCGAACTTTACGCGCAATATCAGGATCGACTGAAGACATTGAACGCCGTTGATTTCGGCGACTTGCTACTTCACGTCGTTTGGATTTTCCAGAACCATGACGATGTCTTGGCGCAATATCAGCGCTGGTTTCGTTATATTCTGGTGGACGAGTATCAGGATACAAACGTAGCACAGTATTTGTGGCTTCGGTTGTTGGCGCAGGGGCATAAGAACATTTGTTGTGTCGGCGATGACGATCAGTCGATATATGGCTGGCGCGGCGCAGAAGTCGGCAACATCCTTCGGTTCGAGAAGGATTTTCCGGGGGCAACCGTCGTTCGGCTGGAGCAGAACTATCGCTCAACCCCGCATATTCTTGCCGCGGCCTCAGGCGTGATCGCAGCCAATCAGGGACGGCTTGGCAAGACGCTGTTTACTGACAAAGGCGACGGCGAAAAGGTTCGCCTGATCGGTCATTGGGATGGCGACGAAGAAGCGCGCTGGATCGGCGAAGAAATTGAAGCGATGCAGTCAGGGACGCGCGGTTTGCGTGCCTTTGATCTGGATGACATGGCAATTCTGGTGCGCGCTTCACATCAGATGCGGGCGTTTGAAGATCGCTTTTTGACGATTGGGCTGCCTTACAAGGTGATTGGTGGCCCACGGTTTTACGAGCGGATGGAAATTCGCGATGCGATGGCCTATTTCAGGCTTGCGGTATCACTGGACGACGATCTTGCGTTTGAGCGGATTGTGAATACGCCCAAGCGCGGACTTGGCGACAAAGCTCAGCAGAAAATTCAGGCAGCGGCGCGCGCGAACGGTGTGTCTCTTTTTGAGGGCGCACGACTGTTGTTGGCGGCCAAAGGATTAGGCGGAAAGGGCGCAAAAGAACTGCTGATACTGGTCGAAGGGCTGGAGCGCTGGCATGCCTCGGTGCGGAACGGTCACAACCATCTGGAATTGGCGGAGCAAATTCTGGAAGAATCCGGCTACACCGAGATGTGGCAGAACGATAAGACACCCGAAGCGCCGGGGCGGCTCGAAAACCTTAAAGAACTTATCAAAGCGCTGGAATCATTTGAGAATTTTCAAGGCTTTTTGGAACACATCAGCCTTGTCATGGAAAATGACAGCGACGAGGGCGAGCCTAAGGTTTCGATCATGACATTGCATGCCGCAAAAGGGCTGGAGTTTCCGGCTGTATTTTTGCCGGGTTGGGAAGACGGATTGTTCCCCTCGCAACGGTCGATGGATGAAAGCGGCATTAAGGGCCTCGAAGAAGAGCGGCGGCTGGCCTATGTCGGGATTACCCGCGCCGAGGAAATCGCGACGATTTCGTTTGCCGGAAACCGCCGGGTTTATGGTCAATGGCAAAGCCAGATGCCGTCCCGTTTCATTGATGAACTGCCCCAGGATCACGTGGACGTCCTGACACCTCCGGGTCTTTATGGCGGTGGATATGGTGCGGCCGGGATGGCAGCAAGCGCGTCACCAGTCATAGCCGGGGCGGCGGCGAGCGATCTGATGGACAGGGCTGCAAAGGCGGACGGATATAATTCGCCGGGCTGGAAACGGCTTCAGCAGCGCAGTCAGCACAGAGGCATGTCGCAACCCAGCGAGGCGCGCCACACGGTCATAGATCTGGATGCGGTTTCTGCTTACACAACCGGTGACCGCGTGTTTCACCAGAAATTCGGGTATGGTCTTGTCACGGGCATTGAGGGCGACAAGCTTGATATCGACTTCGAAAAAGCGGGCGCCAAAAA
>CALLWO010000123.1 GCA_938016355.1 uncultured Boseongicola sp.
CGAAGCGGCGGGGGACCGGCTTGCGGCTTGCATGATCACGTACCCTTCGACGCACGGCGTGTTTGAGGAAACGGTGCGCGACGTCTGCGATATCACGCACGAATATGGTGGGCAGGTCTATCTTGATGGCGCAAACCTTAACGCGATGGTTGGATTGGCAAAGCCCGGAGAAATCGGCTCGGATGTGAGCCACCTGAATTTGCATAAAACATTCTGCATTCCTCACGGCGGTGGTGGACCGGGCATGGGCCCGATTGGCGTCAAAGCGCATTTGGCGAAGTTTCTGCCCGGTCATCCAGAAACGGGTGGGCAAGAAGGGCCGGTCAGTGCCGCGCCGTTTGGCAGCCCAGGCATCCTCATGATCTCGTGGGCCTATGTTTTGATGATGGGTGGGGCTGGACTTACGCAGGCCACTAAAGTTGCCATCCTGAACGCTAATTACATTGCAAAACGTTTGGAAGGCTCTTTTGAAGTTCTCTTCCGCGGCAAGCAGGGTCGGGTCGCGCATGAGTGCATTCTTGATACGCGTCCATTTGAAGAAAGCGTGCACGTCACCGTGGATGATATTGCCAAGCGTTTGATTGATAATGGATTTCATGCGCCAACGATGAGTTGGCCCGTGGCCGGCACGCTGATGGTCGAACCGACGGAATCAGAAACCAAAGCCGAGTTGGATCGGTTCTGCGATGCGATGCTTGCGATCCGTGACGAGATCAAAGCGATTGAAGCGGGTGATGCAGATCCTGAGAACAACCCGCTGAAACGTGCGCCACACACGGTAGAAGATCTCGTCGGTGATTGGGATCGACCTTATAGCCGCGAGCAGGGGTGTTACCCTGCCGGTGCGTTCAGGGTGGACAAGTATTGGCCGCCTGTGAACCGGGTTGATAACGTTTGGGGTGACCGGCATTTGGTGTGCACATGCCCACCGCTTGAAGATTATTTGGAAGCGGCTGAGTAGCTATTTCCATCGTTCGAGTTTTGGAATGCCGCGGGTAAAGGCCCAGGCCATTATGCGAGGCATTCCTTTTTCTGCCAGAGCGTCCACGCAATGCTTTTGAAATTCGCCAACCGTTACGTTCGGATGGCGAAAGGCGCCATTCTCGTAGCAAATCGAGCAGAATTTCGTGCTCAGGCTCTCGTCTGCTTCGGACCCGCCCCCATTTGGATCTTTGGTGAGCGGCATGCCGCAACTTTCGCATCGGTTTCCCATTTCGTGTTCTCCAGAACGTTGCACGGGTCGGCTGTTTCGTACTAAAGTAAAAACCATGGTCCATTGTCAATGGTTTTGCTATGAGAATAGGTGAACTTGCCGAGCGTTCCGGTGTCAGTCGTGATGCGATACGGTTCTATGAACGTCAGGGTCTGATTGCTGCGCAAAAGTCTGAAAGTCAGTCTAATACTTACAAAAATTACCCGGAAGAGGCGGTGTTTACGCTGGAGGTCATTCGGGATGCGCAGGCGGCTGGAGTCTCTATTGCAGATTTGATTGTGCTGCTCAGCCAATATCACGCGGCGGACGGCGCAGATTTTGACGGTGAAGATTTTCTAATAGAGAAGATCCAAGAGGTGGAAAACCGTATAGAGGCTTCGCAGCGATTTCTTGAGACGCTTAGACAGACACTTCGCGCGCTAAAGAATGCCGCGCATTGAAAACTTCTACTGGTGGAAATGCCGATTCTGCGAGATTGGATGACTGCGCTAGAACCGCCGCAGGCTGGCGAGTGACAATGCTATGAAAACCGTGAGCAGGGTCATCGTTCCAAGCGCTGAATAGACGCCAAGCGTTTCAAGCGCGCTCAAGCCGTGAAGCACTTGTGCCCAAGCCGCACCCATGAGCGCCAAAGGAATGCTAAAAAGTACTGTGCTGACTGCCATGCCCATTTCCGGAAGTTTCCGGCCCTTAAACGGTTGATCCGTCTATGTGATAGCACTCGCCGGTGAAGGAGTTGTCAACATCTCGTTACATTTGACTTAACGCGGACCATCAATAGTAGGCGAGAAGTTGCCGATGGGCGTGTCGCGCAGAGTGCGCAAGAGCTCGATAAACGCTGAAATCTGGTGCTTGCACGTTGCTGCACCTTTTTCCGACGTTCCGAGGTGGGCTTCGCCAACGGTGCCAGCAGTGTTGAGATCAGAGGATACCCAACCATAGGAGAGCGGGCCAATAGGGGATATCTCGGTGTGTTCGGCGGTCGATGGGAAGTCGCGCGCCTGCGACATATCCACAGTTTCAGGGCGGAAGTGCAACATGAGGCTCGTTTCACGATCCCCGCCGTGAATGCCGAACTTGACCTCGCGTTCGGAATACATGCCGTCCGGTGTCCCAAACCCGCCCCATTGGCATTTCACGGCCAACATGCCCGCTTCGACACGCAGTTCCCGCGCGAGAATTGAAATCAGATCGAGATTGCCGCCGTGGCTGTTCACAATGACTATTTTTTTCACACCAGCGCGCGCCACTGAGAGACCGATTTCGCGCCACGTTTTCAGCGCGCCTTCGGCCGATAGTGTGAGCGTTCCACGGGCGTGGAGATGTTCATTGGATTTACCAACCGCCTGAACCGGTAAAATGCGAATGTCGAGATCATCTGGGCATTGGGATCGCAGCTCGGCCAACATGCCCTCTGCGATCATTGTATCCGTGCCCGTCGGAAGGTGAGGCCCGTGCTGTTCGATTGCAGCGGTTGGCAGGATGGCGATCACTTTCTCGGGGTCGAGATCGTCGAACTCTGTGCTCCGGTAATCAGCCCAGTCAAACCGTCTCGTCATGGTGTGTCCTTTGGTGCATAGGTCGCGTCGAGCCTTGATTGCAGATAATCAGCAGCGCGGATCGGTTGATACTTGGGCGTGCCAGTGCCGGGAAGTGCCGAGATGACCGTGTCTGGGTTTGCCTCGACAAAGAACGCGACCGAATGGCGGCGTCGGCGTGGTGGCAAAACGCGATGAGGAGTGGAGGCGTAAATGTCGTTCGACCAGCGCATCATGCAATCACCAATATTGACCACATATGCGTTTTCGATGGATGGCACGTCGATCCAATCGCCGCTTCTGGGTTTGACCTGAAGTCCGGGTTCTCCATCGGTCATCAATAATGTGATTGCGCCGTAGTCCGTATGTGCCCCGGCCCCGATTTCACCCTCCGCGCCGGTTGCTGGCGGGTAACGCAGAAGCCGGAGAGCAGACAGTGAGTCATTGAAAAGGCTGTTGAAATGATCGTGGGACAGCCCCAAGTCCGTGGCGATCATCGAAAGCACGCCAAGCCCTTGAGCGAGGGTTGCTTCGTAATATTCGATCATCACGTTGCGAAACTCAGGAATGTCTGGCCATTGGTTTAGGCCGCGAAAGGGTTCTCCGGCCAGCACCCTTGGATCATCTTTGGCCAGTTCCAACCCGATATTAAACGTTTCCTTGGTGTCGACTTCGGGTCTCGTTTCGTCGAGGCTTTCATCGCCCTTTGCGGCCCAACCGCGAAAATGTGGTGTGTTCAGGATTGATATTCTCTGTTTCTCGGTTTGCGGAAGGGAAAAAACGCGATGTGACATTTCAAAAACGCGCGCTCGAAGGTCTTTGGGTACGTCTGGTGCTTTCAAAATGAAAAAACCGGTGTCGCGGCAGGCCGCGCCGATTTGAGCTGCAACGTCTTCGCGATCGCGGTTTGCGGTTGACCAATCAATCACTGGAATCATGCGGCGACTTTCTTCGGTGTTTGTTTGATCGACAAGAACCGGTCCAACTTCTTTGCGACGCGTTCTAGATGAGCGAGCCGGGACGAGTCGGTTGAGCTGTCCATCAAGTAATGCGCTGCGAAAACTGTCTTGAGCGGCTTTGCGCAGAGGAAGCCAATTCCGCGAAGCAACGTGCGTTTTCCCGGCGCGCCGACAAGAGTCGTCAGCCACCAGCTTGCGCCGCAGGTGGTGAATACGCCAAGCCGTTTGATGTGCTGCAACCCAGGCCGGATTGTCGGCGCGTCCGGGCCGGGCATCATGAAGGCAACGTCTGGCAGCAAAACACGATCCAGCCAGCCTTTAAGGATCGCCGGAAGACCGTACCACCACGTAGGATAGACAAAAATCATCGTGTCGCACCAACGCACGTCGTCCACGTCTTGCTGGACTGGCAGACAATTGTCGGGGCAGACCTCGTATCCTTCGTGTTCTTGCTTCGTCAGAATGGGCGGGAATTCACGGGCGTAGAGATCACAGATGCGCACTTCGGCACCCGCCTCCTGAAGTTTTTCAAGAACGACATCGCGCACGGCTGCGGTGAAGCTTTTTTCGCGCGGGTGGCAATATATAACCAAGGCCCGCATCAAAGGCTTCCGATCTCACGCGTGACATTTCCATGAAATGCGTCACGATCTGCAGCGGTCGCGCGGTTCATGTCATATAGTGCAAGGAATTTGAGCGACGTTGGGCGCGTTACGTGCCATAGGTGCCGTTTGACCAATTTTCGAGGCGGATCACCTGCCATGAAGGCGCGCCATCTGGTGCCGCCATAGGTGGTCACCGCGGCCAGCTTTTTGATGTTGGTAAGGTTGGGCACGACTTTGCCGTCGACCAATTTGAACGACACGCCGGGTAAAAAAACACGGTCAAAAAATCCTTTTAGAATAGCAGGATATCCGAAATTCCAAACTGGAAAGCTCAATACCAACGCGTCCGCATTCCGAACGCGCGCGACATAATCGGCGACCGGTTCAATATTGGCTGGCTCTTCGTGATAACCGCGACGTTCTTCGGTACTTAGGACCGGATCGAAACCCTCTTTGTAGAGGTCGCAATCGTCCACATCCCAGCCTTTTAGTTTCAGCGTCGTCACGACATTTTCATGCAATGCGGCGCCGAAACTTTCCTCGCAAGGGTGGGCAAAAAGGACGAGCGCGCGTGACATGTTTATTCGGCGGCCTGAAGTTTGGGATAGGCATACATACCGTCAAAGCTCCAATTTGGATCGTCCCAGGCGATCATCTTGCCCGGGTTCAAAA
The DNA here is from genome assembly GCA_938016355.1 of uncultured Boseongicola sp. Lineage (GTDB taxonomy): Bacteria > Pseudomonadota > Alphaproteobacteria > Rhodobacterales > Rhodobacteraceae > CALLWO01. The sequence continues at coordinate 4,988 of CALLWO010000123.1, forward strand.
GACCTTTTGGGTCGGCTTCCTGCTTGAAGCGCAATTGCCGATCGTCGACAGTTTGCCGACCGCCTTCTTCCAACGTGTACCGGTGGGGGTTGAAGATCATCGCGCCCGCGTCTTCGTGCAATTTGACGATTTCATCCAGCCGTTCTTCGGTGGTAAATTTCACAAGGCTTAATCCGGCGAACATGACCTTGCCGTTCTCTTTGAGCACCTCAAGGTGTTGCAGGACCTCGGGCGAGAGGTCAGTACGCATCTTCTCGATCAATTCGAGGTGCTGCGGATATCCATAGCGCACTTGCAGATAAGTGATCGACGGATCAACTTTCAAGGCGCGCAAGGTCGTGTGGTTCCAACCGTATTCAAAAACAGG
>CALLWO010000124.1 GCA_938016355.1 uncultured Boseongicola sp.
CGAGAGGCCAAAGGCCGCGCCAAAGACCACCGCGACGCCGGTGTCTTCCAAAAGCGCTTTTGAAAAGGCTTCGTCGCTGTCGATCAGTTTGCCGCTGGCGCTGGTCTTGCCAATGCAGCCTTTGATCGACGGATAGACGTAGAACGCGCCTTCGGGCACGGGGCAGTCGATGCCGGGGCAGGCGTTCAACCCTGCGACCACCAGATCGCGGCGGCGCAGGAACGTTTCAACATTGGTGGGAATGAAATCCTGCGGGCCATTCAGCGCCTCGACAGCGGCCCATTGGCTGATGCTTGAGGGGTTTGACGTCGATTGCGACTGAATTTTGCGCAACGCCGCGATCAGATGGGCTGGTCCGGCGGCATATCCGATGCGCCAGCCGGTCATGGCATAAGCCTTTGACACCCCGTTCAGAGTCAGCACGCGATCCTTGAGGGCCGGGTTCACCTGCGCGGGCGTGCTGAATTCAAAGCCGGGAAAGGCGATGTGTTCGTACATGTCGTCGGTCAGAACCCAGACATGGGGGTGGCGTTCGACCACCTCCATCAACGCTTTCAGCTGATCGGCGTGATAGCCCGCACCGGTGGGGTTAGAGGGCGAATTGAAGATCAGCCATTTGGTTTTTGGCGTGATCGCGGCCTCGAGCTGGTCCGGCGTGATGCGAAACCCGTTTTCAACCGCACCCGGCACAATCACCGGCTCACCGCCGGCAAGGTGGACCATATCGGGATAGCTGACCCAGTAAGGGGCGGGGATCACCACTTCATCGCCGGGGTTCAGCGTCGCCATCAGCGCATTATAAAGCACCTGCTTGCCGCCGGTGCCCACGGTGATTTCGCTGAGGTCGTAATCGAGACCGTTTTCGCGGGCGAATTTAGCCTTGATCGCCTCTTTCAGCTCGCGGATGCCATCGACCGCCGTATAGGTCGTTTTGCCTTCGTCAATCGCGCGTTTTCCCGCTTCACGGATGTTTTCGGGCGTTGGAAAGTCGGGTTCGCCCGCGCCAAGGCTGATGATATCGCGCCCTTGAGCCTTAAGATCGGCCACAAGGCCCGTCACGGCGACGGTGGGGGAGGGTTTGACGCGGTCGAGTGTCGCAGAAAGGAAAGCCATGGTCGTCCTCGGCAAGACGTTAACGTAATTGTGCCTTAGAAAGCAGATGTTGCCCCTGCAAGCCACCAAGGAATTGCCCGTATGACAGAAATGCCCGCTCAAAACTGGTATTCGGACACCACAGCCACCTTTGGCGACCGTGTTGCGGCGGCGCGCGAGGCTCAGGACCTCACACAAAAGGCGCTGGCCAAGCGAATCGGCGTGTCAACCAAAACGCTCGAAGCATGGGAAAACGACATCTCAGAACCGCGCGCCAACCGGTTGCGGATGTTGTCGGGAATTCTCAATGTTTCGATTCCGTGGCTTTTGACGGGCGAGGGGGATGGCGTTGACGGTCCGGTGGAAAACGAAGCGCCAAACGATCTCAAGGATCTGATGACCGAGATGCGGACATTGCGCACGCAGATGAGCCAAGCCGCCGACAAAATCGGAGTGCTTGAGAAGCGTCTGAAGTCGGCGCTGGCCGATAGCGCGGCGTGAGCGAATCTGTTGAAGATCGGCTGAAGCGGCTCAAGATTCGGTCCTGGCGGCGCGGCACGAAAGAGATGGATCTCATTCTTGGCCCGTTCTGGGATGCCCATGGGCGCGATCTCGACGAGCCCACAGTTGCGCTTTACGAGGCGTTTCTGGAAGAAAATGATCAGGACTTATATCAATGGGTTAGCGGCCAAATGCCCGCGCCCGAGGCGTTTTTGCCCCTGATCGAACGGCTGCGGCGTCACGCGGGCGCTGTGTGAATAACGGCATTTTCGGCGATTTTTCTTCGCTTTAACGCAATCTTGGGAAATTCCGGCGAGATCTCTTCCCCGAAGCGAGCAGTTTTGGCGGAGACCTGATGATGAGTATGCATGACCAAGTGATGGAGCGCACTGCACCCGCGGCGTTCAAGAAAGACTACCTTGAAAGCCTTGGGCTGGTGGAACGTCTGCACCGGCTTTTGCTGGATGTGATCAAGGACGAATTTGAGCGGCTTGGTGTGTTGGAGATTAACGCGGTGCAGGCGCTTTTGCTGTTCAACATCGGCGATCATGAGGTCACGGCGGGGGAGCTGAAATCGCGCGGATATTATCAGGGCTCGAATGTCTCCTATAACCTCAAAAAACTGGTAGAGATGGGATTCATGCACCATCAGCGGTGTGAGATTGATCGCCGTTCCGTGCGCGTGCGCCTGACCGACAAAGGGCGGGATGTGCGCCGGATCGTGGACGAATTGTTCTCGTCGCAAGCCGATGGGTTGGTGGATGATGCGACAGTGGGCGCGGAACGGATCAACGACCTTAATGGCGCGCTGATGCGCGTCGAACGCTACTGGAGCGATCAGATCCGCTACATTTATTGATCAGCAAATCGAGCGGTCAAAACAGGCCCGGTGGCATCGTCCCGCAAAGCGGCGTGGGATGTGTCGCCGGGTTTGTTTGTTGAAGGCGCGGCGGGGCCCATCCCCAAGGGCATCGTGGCCAGTTCGCGCAGCAGTTTGCGCGTCATCGCCGTGGCGTAATCCTCATAGCCTTGCGCCACTTCGACAAAGGCATCCGGACCATAGAGAATTTGCGCGTGGAAATAGGCCGTCATTTCGGCGACGCCGTCGGGTGTCATATCCAGCGTGCTTTTGAAATCTTTGGCAACGACCAGACCGTTCACATTCATCGTCCCCAACCGCCCCTCATTTCGAAGGCGTGTTGGAATGGGCCAGTCGTTGTTTTTGCCATCGGCTGACACATCCAGCGTCTGGTTCCAGCATTGCGGTGCGCTTGCAAACAGCGCCCAGCCATATTCAAGCGCAGCCCCCAATCCGGTCGCCTCCGGGGCCGGGGCGCGTTGCCAGGACAGCAACGTCTGACGAATGGCCTCGATGTCGCGAGGTGCGCGCAGCTCGGTCCAGTCCACAATCATTCTCTGGTAAGAACTCGACGACCATTCATAAATCGCCAGCGCGACGGGCGTGTCCGGAAAAGCAAAGATCGCCGCCTGCACGTCCCCGTCGCCAAGCGCGTCGGCCACACCGTTCAGTTGCAGTGCATATTCGCGCGCGTCCACCGACCCCGACACGTCCAGCGCCAGAGCCAAAGCAAGCCGACACGCCAGCGCCGACGACGGCACGAAAAGCGCCGTCGCGACCGCCAGCGCGGCCAGCCGTTTTACCAATGGCCTGTGTTTTCCATGCTGGCCCAAGGTTCGGCGACAGGCAGGTTCTCCCCACGCTGCAATAGCTCAACCGACACGTTGTCAGGCGAGCGCACGAACGCCATCCGACCTTCGCGTGGGGGGCGGTTGATGATCACGCCATTGTCCATAAGATACTGACATGTCTCGTAAATATCATCGACCTGATAGGCGAGATGCCCGAAATGGCGGCTGTCAGACGGCAACCCGTCGTCGCCATCCCAATTGTACGTCAGCTCCACAGCCGCGTTCTCCTGACCCGGAGGCGACATGAAAATCAGCGAAAATCGTCCGCCTTCATTTTCATGGCGATGGGTCTCTTCCAGACCCAGCAACTTGTAAAACGCGATCGAAGCGTCAAGGTCCTTCACGCGAACCATCGTGTGCAGATATTCAATTCCCATGCGTCGTTCCTCTTTGAGAAAATGTCCAAACCATCACTGGCTTGGCCCGAAAGATAGGGCGCAATTTGGCAATTGGCGAGGGCCGAAGCCCCCGCCCTGATCAAAACCGCGAGACGGCCGTCAGCCCGACGCTGTATTCATTACGATCATAAAGCTCGACATTGGAAAACACACGCCGCGCCTGCGCGGACACCTGCGGAGAGAACCCGTAAAAGCTCACGTCAGGCCACACCACATCCAGCCCGATGCTGACCGATATGTCCTCGCGACCATCCACCAGCGATGTGAATTCGGTGTAGTTGCGATGCTCCAGCGTGCCGCGCAGCGTCGGGCGCATGCCCGCCACATCGCGCCAACTGCGCGACGCGCGCAGGCTCGTAGCAAAGTGATCCGTGGTCGCGGAATCGCTCCAGACGTTCTTCAGCGCTGCGCCATAGGTGAAACTGCCACCCTCAATGCGCCGCGAGACATCCGCCGAAAGCCCAAGCGCGTTCGACGAATTGATGTCGCTGTCCAGGCGTTTCTCGGTCCGCATTGTCGCGCCGAAATTCAACGCCCCACGCTCGCCTTGCGCAACGGTTTGGCCCAGCTGCACCTCGAACCAACGGGCAAGCGCCTCGCCGCCGTAAAAGCTTTGACCGACAAGCGCGGTTGCCCTGCTTGGGCCGACATCGGGCCAGATCAGCCGTTGTTGCCGCACGCCCAAAGTCAGCACGCCATAATCGAAATCTGATCCTTTGGCGGTCGGCTCTTTGTCTTTCGCATCCGAACTCAGCCAGATTTTGCGGAAATAGAGATCGCCCAAAAGCTCGGTTTTCTGCGTTTCGCTTTCGGACAATCGAAACGCCAGCGAAACGCCGGTTGCGATTTCATAACCCGACAATTGCTCGGCGACCGAAAAGGGCAGGCCGATGAATTCGAACTCTGAAAACTCCGCGCCGTTGTTCACATTGTTCGAGGGTCGCGCGCTGAAGCGAAGCTGCACCGACAAGGGATTTCGGCGTGACACCTGTCGAAACGCATTGCCAACGACTTGGCGGCGCTGGGCGTCAGGGGCCAGTTGATCGGCGCGTCGCAGCCAGATTTGGGCGCTCGTGAAATTCTCCCGCCGGGCCTGAATATCGGCCGCCAGCATTGCGATATCAAAGCGAAGCGCGGGGATCTCGGCGTTGCGCCACGCGCGCACCACGGCGGTGTAGGCCTCATCGATGCGCCCAACGCCGCGCGCGATCAGGGCGCGCACCAAAAGAGCCTGCGGGTCGTCCGGATTGTCGGCAAGGATAGCCGATGACACCGCATCCGCGACCGGAATGTCGCCAGCGGCCAATGCGCGGCGCGCCAGTTCGCGCGCCTGCGGGATGCTAATTTCGGTTGTCGCGCCCGCGCTCGCTGGTGCGGCCTCTTGGGCCACGCTCAGGTTCGGGATCACACATGCACAAAGGAAAAAAGAAGCCGCCAAAAACAGGCGGCTTCCTTGTTTACAAAGAGAGGACGACATCAGGGGCAGACGCCACCGCATGACGTCGCAACAAAGACACCGCGGTCACGCGACGTGATCCCTTCGGCATAATCGCCGTTGATCGCGTCATACGTCACGCCGACATATTCGCCAGCGCCGCCCGCGAACGACCCGTTATACGTTCCGGTTTCGACCTCGTCGGGGCCGTCATAGCTGCTGACTGTGCCCGCGAACGATCCGCTTTCGATCGTCGTGTCGTTGAGGTTCAGAACCGATTGCCATGTCTCGGTGCCAGTGTGCGTCCGGCTAAAGATGCCGCCGCGAATACGGTTGTCGGTGAAATCCACCTGCATGAACGCCGTGCCCGTGGACACGTCCAGAGCGCCCGACCCGGTGTAGGCCACAAGACCCGCAACCGGCCCGGTGAATTCGATCAGACCCGTGCTCGGAAGGCTCGCGCCATCGGCCACCTGAATGAACGTCCCGGAATAGCCAAACGTCTGATAGCTGTCGATGTTCGTTGCGCCGACCGAGATCTCGCCGCCTGGACTCTGAACGTGATAGGCGATGTAATCGTTGAACGGGTTCTCGTCGTTCACATAAGTCGGAATGCCGTTGATATCGACCGCCGCGCGCACATAAGTCGCCGCCAGAGGCGTTTCATCGAACGGTGTGCCCGTGATGATCAGCGTATCGGTGTCGCCGTCATAGCTCACCGCCAGAACGTCGTCGGAACACACATACGCACCCGCACATGTATCGCCCGCAGTCTCGCCGCCGCCATCACCGCCGCCGCCACCAAGACCGCCGCCGCCTTCGCCATCGTCGTCACCACCACCAAGGTTGGTCACACCCGTGCCGCCACATGCAGCCAGCGCCAGAAATGCACTTGCAAGTAAAATATGAAGTTTCATGAGATTCGACTGCCCTCGATTGAAAAGATTTTGACCAGATCCTGCCAATCCTTGTGGATAAGTCAATGATGGTTAACAATCCAAGCCTCCCACAACCCCCAGTGCGCCCCTTTCGCAACGCAATTCGCGCATATAGTGGTTCCCGTCGCGGCTCCCCATAGATAAAGTGTCCAAGCGAGTCGAAACAACGATCACAGGGAACCCCATGCTCACACCCGAACAGCAAGCCGAAATTGACGCCGAACGCGCCGAACCCCGCCAGACATTGCGCGCCGTCTCACCGGGCATGGAACGCCACCTCTACACCGCGCATCCCGTGCTCGATCACGGCTTCGTCCGCGTCATCGACTACATGGGCGACGACAACGCCATCACCCAGGCCGCCCGCGTGTCCTATGGCAAAGGCACCAAAGCCGTCTCCAACGACGAAGGCCTCATCCGCTACCTCATGCGCCACTGGCACTCGACCCCGTTCGAAATGTGCGAGGTCAAATTCCACGTCAAACTCCCCGTTTTCGTCGCGCGCCAGTGGATCCGCCACCGCACCGCGAACGTCAACGAATACTCCGCGCGCTACTCCATCCTTGACCGCGAATTCTACATCCCCGAACCCGACGCGCTGAACGCCCAGTCCACCGTGAACAATCAGGGCCGCGGCGCCACGCTTCAGGGGGAGGAGGCCGCGCGCGTCCTTGAAATCCTCAAAGCCGATTCAACCCGCTCCTATGACCATTACGAAGAAATGCTCAGCCAGGACGGCAAAGACGGACTGGCCCGAGAGCTCGCCCGCATGAACCTGCCCGCCAATGTCTATACCCAATGGTACTGGAAAGTTGACCTCCATAACCTCTTCCACTTCCTGCGGCTTCGTGCCGACAGCCACGCCCAATACGAGATCCGCGTCTACGCAGAAGAGATGTGCCGACTGGTCAAAGACTGGGTGCCGTTCGCGTATGCGGCCTTCGAGGATTACCGCATGGGTGGTGCAAATTTGAGCGGCAAAGGCGTCGAGTGTGTCCGCCGGATGCTCAAAGGCGAAGAGGTCACGCAGGAGACGTCAGGGATGAGCAAGGGCGAATGGCGGGAGTTTATGGAGGTTGTTGGGTGAGAGAGATCGCTGAGGTTGCACTTGAAATCTCTAGAAACCAGCTTGCTTCCCAAAAAGAGGATCTTCG
>CALLWO010000125.1 GCA_938016355.1 uncultured Boseongicola sp.
TCGGCACCCAAATCTAGAAAAAGCCGCCCCGGAACATTTGCGTCAATCAATGTTTCGTTGCGCACCAAAAACACCAATGCGTCACCGAACAGGTCCGTATTTTGATTGGATGTCCGGGGGGGAGTGATGCGTGAAACCAAATAGAGCGCAAAAAACGAAGCGCAGAAAGCGCTCAAAATAAACAATGCAGATTGAACCAAAGCTGAGCCCGCCTATCGACCTTTAAGACAACCTCTTAACCTTGATTGAAGACGGTTAACGACATGTTAACGGGCGACTAAACCCGTCAAGTCGGGAAGGGAATGTTTGTGCCTAGTGCTGGACGATCTGTGCCTGATATCGCTCCAATGGTTGCACGCGCCCAGCGCGCTTCGACAATTGCGCCTGAGCGTTCGGTCATGCCGGCACCGGTTGCGTATTGCCCGCTTCCGTTTGCAAAGCTTAACTCCGCACCTGATCGCTCAAGCAGTGTTTTCGCGATAAATAGTCCCAAACCCATGCCTTCATACCCGGGGCGGCGTTCAGCCGATTTTCGTCTGCTCACGAACGGATCACCAATACGTCCCATCACTTGCGAAGAGAAACCGGGGCCATCGTCAGCAATTCTGACCACAACATGATCTTCATCCCACATCACATCGACCCAGACATTGCCTTTGGCAAAATCGACGGCGTTCTGAACAAGATTTCGAATCCCGTGAATAACTTCCGGTTTTCGGTCAATTGACGGCTGCGCCCCGTCCGCCCCTTCAAGGGCAAAGATATCGTAGTGAAGGTCTTTTCCACGATCAGAATGCGGCTCTGCCGCTTCGCGCACAACGGCCGCCAGCGGAGCTCGCCGCATATGCAGGTCGTCTTTACCGGCCTGACCCATTGAACGCAAAATATCACGGCACCTGTCAGCTTGATCACGTATGAGCAGGGCGTCTGATCGCAGTTCGGGAGAGTTTTCGAGTTCGTCCATCAGTTCGGCGCTCGCAAGCTTGATCGTGGCCAAAGGTGTCCCAAGTTCGTGCGCCGCCGCCGCCACGACCCCTCCAAGGTCGGTTAGTTTCTGTTCCCGGGCGAGCGCCATTTGTGTCGCAGTCAGCGCGTCCGACATCGCATGGACTTCAGCCGTCACGCGGCTCGCATAAAGGCCAAGAAACACAACGCCGATGACAATTGCGGTCCAAAATCCGACGACGAAATCCTGAGGCATTCGCATGACGAACCCAAGATCCGTCCGCAAAGGCAAATGCCAGATCGCAACGACACTCACCAGCGCGATGGTCACCGCGCCGATCATTGCTGTTGTGGCGGGCTTGAGTGCGGTTGCCGATATTGTAACGGGGGCAAGGATCAAAAGCGCAAAAGGATTGTTCAACCCGCCGGTCAATGCCAACAACGCCGCCAATTGGGCAATGTCGAAGACCAGCATGGACGCCACCTCGGTTTCCGAAAGTCGTTTATTCTCCGGAAAGACGAATACAGCGACGAGATTTGCAATGATCGACGTGCCGATCACCATAAAGCAAAGCCCGAGGTTCAAATCGAGCGCAAATAAGCGCTGGGCGACGGTGATTGCGCCAAGTTGACCCAATATCGCAAACCACCGCAAAACGATCAAAGTGCGCAATCGCACCCAGTTCGAGCGATTCACGCGCGGGTCAAACTCTGAAGTGGATTGTGACATCACGACCTCGTGGGTGGGTCAAGCTGTCCCGTTGTAGTCGGAGTTAACCTGCCGGATCAATGTACCATGGTTTCGTGAGAGAGGTTTCGATGTCGACAAGACTTTACGCAGGGTTGGGTGCGGTTGCTTTGGCAACGATGATTGGTGGAACAGCCGTGTGGACGACATTGGGCCAAGAGCATGATTGTGGTGGTAATTCCGTCGCTGGCGGAAGCGCGGCCATTGGCGGTCCGTTCGAATTATTGAATGGCGCGGGCCAGTCGGTAACGGAGAGCGACGTCATTGATGGTGCGACGCTTGTCTATTTTGGCTATACGTTTTGTCCCGACGTGTGCCCGTTCGATGTCGCACGAAACGTATTGGCCGTTGATATCCTGGAAGAGCAGGGGCTGGATGTGACCCCCGTCTTCATTTCGATCGACCCTCAACGAGACACGCCGGATGTTGTTGCCTCTTATGCCGAAGACATGCACCCCAAGATGATTGGCCTGACCGGGAGCGAGGCGCAGGTCAAAGCGGCAAGCCAGGCATACAAAACCTTTTATTCTAAGGGTGAAGGGGAGGGCGATTTTTATCTGATGAACCACTCAACGTTCACCTACCTGATGTTCCCCGAAACCGGGCTCGCCACGTATTTTTCGCGCGAGGCTTCGCCCGAAGACATGGCAAGCCAAACAGCTTGTCACATAAACGCAAGCTAGCTGGAAATTGACGTTGTGATGCGGTCAGCCTAGGTTTGGGGAAAATTAAGGGACAACCAAATGCCTGACACGCCGATGAATGACTTGGGCGCGGATAAATCACTCCTCATAGTCGACGACGACGAACCGTTCCTGCGACGTCTTGCGCGGGCAATGGAAAAGCGTGGCTTTGAGGTAGAAACGGCAGAAAGTGTTGCGGCCGGAACGGCCATCGCCACCGCGCGCCCGCCAGCCTATGCGGTTGTCGATCTACGGCTTGAAGATGGCAACGGCCTCGATGTCGTTGAACGCATCCGGGAACGCCGCGAAGATAGCCGCGTTGTGGTTTTGACCGGTTATGGCGCCATTGCCACCGCCGTCGCAGCAGTAAAAATAGGCGCGACAGATTATCTCTCAAAACCCGCGGACGCCAATGACGTGACGGCGGCCCTTTTGGCTCGCGATGACGAGTTGCCGCCGCCACCGGAAAACCCTATGAGCGCGGATCGTGTGCGATGGGAGCATATCCAACGCGTTTACGAGCTTTGCGACAGAAACGTCAGCGAAACGGCAAGACGCCTGAACATGCACCGCCGTACATTACAGCGGATTCTGGCAAAGCGGTCCCCCCGATAATCGGCAGCGTACGACGTTGAATCGGGTGTTTTAGAACTCGGTCAAAAGCGTGTTGTGCCTGTCAACATAGGCTTCGCGAACTTCTTTTGGTGGGCGCAGAACAATATTGAGCCCTCTTGCTACGTCGTCATTCGGTTCGCCGAAGAACTTGTTGGCTTCTGAGATCGTAAAGCCAGCCAGCTGCACCGCTTCCATCCATGCCGATATTTTGTCCGCACGCTTGATCATTTTCTTGATCGATGCCGGGATGGTGGCCGGTAATCCAAAGCGAAGATGAATTGCAGCCGTCAGTCGGTCGTCCAGCGTTCCGTAGCCGGGGCCAATCGCCGCTTTAACAGGCGAAATCATATCGCCGATCACGTATTCCGGCGCATCGTGGAGCAAGGCTGCGAGGCGCCATTTCGCGGGCGCCTTGGGAGAAATAGTCCCGAAAATTTCCTCAACCAGCAAGGAATGCTCAGCAACAGAATAGGGGAAATCGCCGTTCGTCTGCCCATTCCAGCGCGCCACAAAAGCCAACCCATGCGCGATGTCTTCGATCTCGATGTCCATCGGCGTTGGATCGAGTAAATCAAGCCGGCGACCCGAGAGCATGCGCTGCCAGGCGCGCGGTTGGGAGGTGGTTTTGTTGACCATAGTGATTGCGAGACAAACCGGGTTTGCCGAGGTGGGTCAAGGCCGTTTCAAGAACGTTTCGGGCGCTTGTTCTGTTGCACAAACGGCGCATTGTGCCTGTGCTTCGGCAAGGAATCACCTCAATTAAAATCCCATTTCCGGCACATTTTCAGGGAATACTTTGCTCATAGAATCGCGGTCAAAAGCGAAGAAATCTTATATTTGGTTACGATTTGAGAACAAATTCTGTGTAGCAATGACGAAAATCTAGGGAGGCAAACCAGGCAACGCGGCGCTTCTGCCGCAGAAAAGGAGACTTCGATGCGACGCATCCTCACAAGCCTGACTTTCCTGGCAGTCGCCCTGCCATCCGCTGTTTCTGCCCAAGGGAACTGCGCCGATCGAACACTTGTCGTTGAGAAATTGGCAGCAGGCTATGGCGAAGTCTTCTCCGGCGGCGGCATGCAGAACGCAAATCGCGTTTTCGAAGTTTGGCATTCCGAAGAGAAGGGCACATGGACCATCTTGATGACGCAAGCCGACGGAACAACTTGCATTATGGCTTCGGGCACAAACTGGCGTGACGGAATTGCCGGATTGAACAAGCCCGCAGGTATCAAAAGCTAAGCTTGGTTGCCCGGTGATCACCCGGGTGCTATCTGGTCCTCAAATCGTATGAGGAGCAGGTCAGATGACCAATGATTATGTTGTAAAAGATATCAAGCTTGCGGCGTTCGGACGCCGCGAACTGGACATTGCCGAAACCGAAATGCCGGGGCTGATGGCCCTGCGCGAGGAGTACGGCGAAAAGAAGCCGCTGGCGGGCGCACGTATCGTTGGCAGCCTCCATATGACGATCCAAACCGCTGTACTGATCGAAACGCTGGTCCAACTCGGGGCAGACGTGCGCTGGGCATCGTGCAACATCTTTTCTACGCAGGATCATGCGGCTGCCGCGATTGCCGAAGGCGGTACGCCGGTCTTCGCGGTTAAAGGGCAGTCCCTCACAGAACATTGGGATTATCTGGATCGTTCGTTCCTCTTTGACGACGGCCCCAACATGATCCTCGATGATGGCGGAGACGCGACGCTTTATGTTTTGCTTGGCGCGCGCGTAGAGGCGGGCGAAACGAACTTGATCGAAGTACCGACGTCCGAAGAAGAAGAAGCAATTTTCGCGCAGATCAAAAAGCGTATGGCCGCAAGTCCCGGTTGGTTCACAAAGATTAAGTCGCAAATTAAGGGCGTTTCCGAAGAAACAACCACTGGAGTTCATCGCCTCTATGATCTTCAAAAGAAAGGACAACTTCCTTTCCCTGCGATCAACGTGAACGACAGTGTGACAAAGTCCAAATTCGACAACAAGTATGGCTGCAAGGAATCGCTCGTGGACGGCATTCGCCGCGCGACTGATACGATGATGGCAGGTAAGGTTGCGGTTGTTCTGGGTTATGGCGACGTTGGAAAGGGTTCGGCCGCATCGCTCCGCGGCGCAGGTGCGCGTGTGAAAGTGACCGAAGTTGACCCTATTTGTGCGCTTCAGGCCGCAATGGACGGGTTTGAAGTCACGCTTATCGAAGATGAAATTGAAACCGCTGATATCTTCATCACGACCACCGGAAACAAAGACGTCATTCGCATCGAGCATATGCGCGAGATGAAAGATATGGCGATTGTCGGAAACATCGGCCATTTCGACAATGAAATTCAGGTCGCCAACCTAAAGAACCACAAATGGACCAACATCAAGGAACAGGTTGATATGATCGAAATGCCGTCTGGCAATCGCATCATTCTGCTGTCCGAAGGCCGCCTTTTGAACCTCGGCAACGCGACAGGCCATCCGTCATTTGTCATGTCAGCGAGCTTCGCAAACCAAGTGCTTGCGCAGATCGAGCTTTGGACCAAAGGCGAGAACTACGACAATGATGTCTATATCCTCCCGAAACATCTCGACGAAAAAGTCGCGCGCCTGCACTTGGCGAGAGTCGGCGCAAAGCTGACTGAACTGAAGCCCGATCAGGCCGAGTATATCGGCGTCAAACCCGAAGGCCCCTTCAAACCAGAGCACTATCGCTATTAAACTTGGCTGATGAAGCTTCGGCTTCCTTTGGTTTCGTCGGCTTTGACAGCGGCAATTGTGTCGGGGTCCATCGGTTACGTTGCGATGACCCACCCCGATACGCCGCTGCCCGCAGGGTGGAACCCGGCTGTTCCGCTGCAAGTCTCTCACAAACCCTCGCCAATCACAGGCTGGAAACTGCGCCGTGCTGCCAAGAGCCTTTCCACATGCGTCGCGGCGATGGATGACGTGTCCATCGAAGTCCGGCCGCCATTGCGCGAGTCGGATCGGTGCGGAATTGACGAAAGAGTACGGGTGTCAGCGGTTGGCCAATCGCAGCTTGTGCCGATTGATACCTCCTGTGCGATCGCCTTGCGTCTAGCAATGTGGGAACGTCATGCGTTGCAGCCTGCAGCAATCCGACATCTAGGAAGCAACCTCAAAAGAATTCGGCACTTTTCGAGCTATTCCTGTCGACCCATACGAACGCTGGACGGCAATGGAAACCGCATGTCCACCCATGCAACAGGTGAGGCAATCGACATCGCAGGCTTCGACTTTTCTGATGGTCGCCGCGTGACTCTGCTGGCCCATTGGAACGGGACGCCAGATGATCAGGCATTTCTGCGTGAAGCCAGAGACGGCGCTTGCCGATGGTTTGCGACGACGCTTGGGCCTGACTACAACAGCCTTCACGCCGACCACTTTCATTTACAGTCTCGCGGCTGGGGGCTTTGCAAGTAGTCTCTAAATAAGGCGCAATCCAACATTCGCCGCACTGATCAAGACATGCCGCCAGTCTTTATCGCTCAAAAAAGCGTCAGAACGGCACCCATCAAAGCCATGCCGACAATTGGATAAACGCCGTCCATCCAGATCAAACCACGCGGGCGCATGGAAAACATCACATTTGTTGCAATCCAAGGCGCCACAATGAACGCGCCAAGACCAACACCTGTGAGAATGCCTTTGCCCAAAGTGTCAACGCCAGATGAAGCCAAAACATGACGGGTCATCCCAGCGACCAGCAAAGTGCATATGAAGCTTACGATATAGGGTGCAGGGTCTTTGCGATTGATCGTCTCCTCGGTCAGTCCGGAGGCCTCCATCCACTGCTTGCCGATGACGCCGTACCAAACTGCGCCAAAAATCCATGCGGCAGCACCTGCCGCTATGACGCTGATGAATTCCATGATTTTCTGTTCCTTCGCATCAATTCGATCAATTCCAGCGTTATATCGCGCTAAGTAAGCTTCAGGAATATCCACCCATCTCGCAGATGATTTTCCATTCATCAGCCGTTACGGGCTGAACCGAAAGTCGCGTATTCTTGACCAAGACCATCTCTGCCAACCGAGCATCTGCCTTGATCTCAGCCAACGTCACGGGCGTCTGAAACGGACCGACCGCTTTGATATCAACGCAATCCCAGCGCTCATCGTCGGTGGTGCTGTCGGGATGCGACTCTGCGATCACTTCGACCACGCCAACCACGGCTTTCTCGCTCTGGGAGTGATAGAAAAATCCAAGATCACCAATCTTCATTTCTCGCATTGTGTTGCGGGCTTGATAATTTCGGACGCCATCCCACTCTTCGCCGACGCTTCCTTTTGCGACTTGATCGCTCCAGCCCCAGGTGGACGGTTCTGATTTGAAAAGCCAATAGCGCATTGATTTACTCCTTCTTAACCGGTCGTGACAAAAGCGATTGAACAGCCTCACTAACATCAAGCTTCCCGCTAGAGACTGCGGCGACTGCTTGTGTGATTGGCATATCCATTCCGATCGTTGTCGCCTCTTTTGCGACCGCGACCGCTGTTGCAATGCCTTCGATGGTCGCTGACGTCGGGGCTTCGCCTCGCCCAAAGCTTTGACCAGCCGCGAAGTTGCGCGATTTTTCCGAAGTGCATGTCAGGACCAGATCGCCAAGGCCGGAGAGTCCGCGAAGCGTCTCTAACAAAGCATTTTGCGCTGTTGCATAACGCGACATCTCCGCAAACCCACGGGCAATGACTGCGGCGCGCGCACTGTCGCCGAAGCCTGCACCCATCGCCATACCAGCGGCAAGCGCGACGACATTCTTCAACGCGCCGCCAAGCTCTGCGCCGACGACATCCTCCGTTCGGTAAAGCCTCAACGCAGGTCGTGAGAGTTGTTGCTGTAAATTTGCGCCCACTTCATCGTCGCTACATGCGAGCACCAAGGCTGTCGGCAAACCGCTTGCAATGTCGGCTGCAAAACTCGGTCCCGTCAAAAGAGCGGAACGCGCGTCTGGGAAAGCCGCATTAATAGTCCCCACAGAGCCAAGGCCAGTTTCCAAATCGACGCCTTTTGAACACGCGATCAAACTGTGGTCGCCGAGATGAGGCATGCTCCGCAAAAACCCGCCGAGCTTTTGCATCGGAACGGCAATCAAAATCGTGTCCGCAACAACGTCCGAGATCGAAGAAGTGGCGATCAGAGCGTCTGGCAGTCGATGTCCGGGCAATCTCGGCCCGGTTTCTCGGGTGTTTTGCATCTTGTCGGCGGCTGACGCGTTTCGACACCAAAGCATGACCGGTGTGCCATCCATTGCCAAAGCCATGGCAAGCGATGTCCCAAATGCACCTGCGCCTAAGACCGCGATATTCGTCATGCTTTGGCTCCTTTTTTCCCAGACCCAAGCATTGCGGGCGGCCGTGGATCAAGCGGCCATCTTGGACGCGCGATCAATGGCGACATTCCAGGGTTGCCAACAGCGCGAAGCTCAATCCCCGCCCACGCAATCATTGCGGCGTTGTCGGTGCAAAGCCTCAACGGAGGCGCCACGAATTTCAGCCCGCTCTCGTTTGAAAGCGTCTCTAAACCAGCGCGAATAGAAGTATTTGCTGCCACGCCACCAGCAATGGCCAGCACCGGCTGGGTCGGCAATCTTTGCAGATAGAGGTCGATTGCTCGGCGTGTTTTCTCGATCAAGACGTCTCGCACTGCCGATTGAAAACCGGCGCAAATGTCAGCGCGATCCCCCTTGGTCAGGCCACCTTTGTCTTTTACCAACGCATCTCGCGACCGTAGAACGGCCGTTTTCAGTCCTGAAAAGCTCAGGTCGCAATCTGGTCGGTTTAAAAGTGGTCTTGGATACGCGAACGTCGCCGCGTTGCCCTTTTTCGCTTCAACCTCGACAGACGGTCCACCGGGTTGAGCCAATCCAAGCAAGCGCGCGATCTTGTCAAATGCCTCGCCCGGAGCATCGTCAATTGTTCCGCCCAAGCGCTCGAAATCGTCAGCACCGTTGACGATCAAAAATTGACAATGTCCGCCAGACACCAAGAGCATCAGATATGGGAACGCTAAATTGTCCGTTAAACGCGGCGTTAACGCGTGACCAGCTAGGTGGTTTACGCCAATCAGCGGCTTTCCGGACCCAGCAGCCAAACCACGTGCCATCATGACACCGGAAATCACACCGCCGATTAATCCCGGCCCTGCTGTCACAGCGATTGCGTCAATCTCTGACAGGGAAATGTCCGCATCTTTTAGCGCAGCAGCGACGCTGATATCGAGCTTCTCCGCATGCGCGCGCGCCGCGATTTCCGGGACAACACCGCCAAATGCAGCGTGAAGTGCAGACTGATCGGCAACGACACTCGACAAAATCGTCCGATCTGCGCGCACAACAGCCGCCGCCGTATCGTCGCAGCTGCTTTCAATACCGAGAACTGTTTCGACGCGGTTCATGGGTCAATCTTGCGAAGTAGGTATCGGGCAGGTAACACCGAGTTGCGTTTCGCACAAGCAATGGCGGCGACATGGACCAATCTGAACCTACGTTGCTTTTGACGCGGCCGGTTGAAGCCTCGGCCGCGTTTCTCTCGTTTTGCGAGGCTCAACTTGGCCGCCGAATACCCGTCGTCGTGTCACCTATCCTACGCATAGTTGATTTCGGTGAGCTTCCTGACGTGAACGCTTTCGAAACCCTCGTTTTGTCGTCTTCAAACGCAGTCCGGCGACTTGGACGGGCTGGAGCGCTAAACGGCAGACGCGTCGCGACCGTTGGTGAGGCTACCGCCGCGCTGGCGCGCGAATTTCAGGCGCTTACAATCGCGACCGGGATTGATAGCGACGAATTGGTCGCACAATCTGACCAGATTACCAGCCCCGCAATTTGGTGCCGGGGTCACCATGCGCGAGGTGATCTGGCGGCTCGATTGACTGAGAAAGGCGTGCTCGCCACTGATGCTGTGATTTATGACCAGTTGAGCGAACCCTTGAGCCGCGCTGCAATCGCGCTCATCAACGGGAAAAAACCGATCATTGTTCCCGTCTTCTCTCCCCGATCAGCCGCGCTGCTGTCGAACGCAGCACAGTTTGCTGCGCCGACCAACGTCATTGCAATGAGCGACGCAACTGCTGCTGCTTGGTCTGGCGACGAGGCGATTACAATCGTGGATCAACCGACATCAAAGGATATGGCGTGCGCCGTTTTGGCGGCATTCTGACGCCGTTGCCTTGTTGACCGGCATTAGGCGCACTAGACTCTAAGCTTGTTATTTTTACATCCTATGGGTGTTTGTGATTATTGGGGGAAACCTGACTTTGGCACGTTCGTCGAAATCGTCTAAAAAGACGGCCAGTAAAGAAGATACAGCCAGCGACACGCCTTCGCCGGACACGGACCTCGAAGTCGCAAACCAAGAAGATTCAAGCGAATCGTCTGAAAGCATTGAAGACACCGACGCGCAAAACATCGAGGAGTCGATCGCGGACGCGGTCGTCATTGAGGATGATGCCACGGAAAAAGCCGGTGCGCTCGAGGTGCCTGAAGACGAACAGATCAAAGCCGAGGCTGAGGCAGAGGTAGACGTTAGAAAATCTGAGCCAACGCCGATGGCCGCTTCAACTGAAGCCGGACCGTCGACCTTCGGGTTGATTTTTGGCGGCTTGATCGCTGGTGCGATCGGGTTTCTCGTCGCAACGTTCGCAGTGCCCGAAGGGTGGCCAAATCCGCCGCAGGATACTGATGCGGAACTGCGTGAGCTCGTGGACCGCCAGCAAATCGAGATTCAGAACCTCACCGATGCTCTCGCAGCAATCGAAGCGATGCCTTCGCAACCAGCCGACGTCGTTTTGCCTGACCCTGTGGACCTGACACCGGTAACCGATAGCGTGGCCGCAATCGAAGGCCGAATTGAACAAACCAGTGACTTACTGAGTGGCCTTGCCAGTACCGTCGAAGGGATAGAGCAGCGTCTTGCCTCTTTAGAATCGCGCCCCGAGGTAACCATCGCTGATGGAAGTGCTGCCATGGAAGCGCAATTGGAATCGTTCCGCTCCGAATTGGACATGGTGACGGACAGCGCCCGAGCAGAGATCGAAGAGGCCCAAGCACGCGCGGCTGAAATAGAGGCCGCCGCCGCCGCAACTGCAGAAGCAGCAACACGTCGCGCGGCTCTCGCTGATCTAACAGCAGCATTAGAAAGCGGCGCATCTTTTGCTGATAGTCTTGCGGCGCTCGGCGATGCGCCCGCTGACCTTGCGAGTGTTGCAGACGACGGCGTTGCCACGCTTGCGTCACTGCAATCTGACTTCCCCGCATTGGCGCGCAGGGCGCTGGGGATTGCTCAAACTGTCCCCGAGGACGCGGGAACGACCAACAAAATCACCGCGTTTCTCAGACGCCAAACCAATGCGCGCTCTCTAAGCCCACGTGAAGGCGATGATTCAGACGCGATTCTCTCGCGCGCCGAAGCCGCGTTGTCAGAGGGCGACCTTACCAATTCAATAGCCGAGCTCGAGACGCTTCCTGACGATGCGCAGAACGTCTTGGCCGGATGGTTAGAGACAGCCAAAACACGGCAGGCGGCGCTTGATGCTGCCCAAAGCCTTCAAACAGAGAACTGAGGACGATTAAGACATGGTTTGGTCACTGATTAAAATAATCGTCTTTGTTGCGCTGGTCGGCGCTGCGGCCTGGGGCGCTGGCTGGCTGCTCGAAGCCGAAGGCGGAATTCAGATTGCGGTTGCTGACATGGAATTCACGCTTGGGCCGCTCGTTTCGGTGATCGGTCTTGTCGTGTTGCTGATTACGCTTTGGTTAGTGCTCAAAGTCGCTGGGCTCATTGTTGCGTTTATTCGGTTTCTGAACGGCGATGAAACCGCAATCACGCGTTATTTTGCGCGCAATCGTGAGCGCCGGGGTTATGATGCACTGTCCGAAGGGATGATGGCGCTTGCCTCTGGCGATGGACGCACGGCGCTAACAAAAGCCGCGAAAGCTGACCGCTATCTGAAGCGTCCCGACCTGACGACATTGCTCACTGCGCAAGCCGCAGAATTATCCGGTGACAAGGCAAAAGCTGAGACCGCCTATAAGAAGTTGTTGCAGGACGACCGGACGCGGTTTGTCGGTGTTCGCGGTATCATGTTGCAAAAGCTTGAAGCCGGGCAAACCGACACTGCGCTGAAGCTGGCCGAAAAAGCATTTTCGATGAATGCGCGCCACGAAGAAACGCAAGATGTCCTTTTAAAACTTCAAGCGGGCGCGCACGATTGGTCGGGCGCACGGCGTACACTAAGCGCCAAGCTGAAACATGGTGGATTGCCACGCGATGTTCACAAGCGACGCGATGCTGTTTTAGCGCTGGGCGAGGCGCGCGACATCCTTGACGAGGAAAAGCCAATCGCTGCCCGCGAAGCTGCGATTTCTGCCAACCGCATGTCGCCCGATCTGATCCCAGCGGCGGTCATGGCGTCGGACAGTTACGTCGAGCAAGGCAAACCAAAATATGCGACGCGCGTCATTCGCAAAGCTTGGGAGGCCGCGCCGCATCCGGACCTTGCTGCTGCGTTTGCCCGCATCCAGCCCGACGAAACGCCTGAAGAGCGTATCAAGCGGTTCAGGTTGCTGACCAACGCACACCGCGACTCGTCGGAAACGAAAATGCTCGAATCTGAACTGAACATCGCCGCCGAAGACTTTCCGGCTGCACGTAAAGCGTTGGGCGATCTGGCCGAAACCGATCCCACGGCGCGCTCGCTCACGATCATGGCCGCGATCGAGCGAGGTTCCGGCGCCGATGATGCAGTTGTCAAAGGGTGGCTGGCGCGGGCATTGACTGCACCTCGCGATCCGCAATGGGTCTGTGATAAATGCCAGACTCCACACACGACATGGGATCCGATCTGCGCAAATTGCGAAGGCTTCGATACGCTCACATGGCGCAAACCGTCTGAAAACGCCCCATCAATGGTCACAGGCGCTGAGATGCTGCCCTTGATCGTTGGTCAGATTGAATCCGAGGCCTCAGAAGATGATGCCGAAGTCACAGAAGCTGACGAAACACCGGAATCGGAAACCGCGAGCGGCGCGGCGGAGCAGAGCGAGACCGCGAACGCCGATACGCCTCCCCCGGATTACGAGGTTATTGACGCCCAGGCAGAGGACATCGACCAGGCCGCCAAAAAAGAGACACCCTAAGCCCGTCCTTTTCAGTTGTCGTAGCGCATTTTGCTAACCCCACCCGCGCCCGACAAAGACGGTTGAAGGCCTTAAAGTCAGTGTAACGCGGCCTAGCTCCGCATTCGCTTGAATTCTGGATCATAGGGCGCGGAAGCGATGACTTCGGCGCCAACAAGCGCTCCGCATAGGTCAAGCTGCATATTTGTGCCGATACTTGCCAATTTTGGTTCCACAAATGCATAAGCGAGATTCATCCCCACGCGGTGGCCCCAATCGCCGGATGTGATGGTTCCGACCACCTTATTGTCTGCCATAAGTGATGCACCTGGATGCGCCGGAGCGTGATCGGCGTCGATTTTCATCGTCACAAATTTGCGGTTCGGACCGGTGGTGCGTCGCTCCAGCAATGCATCACGCCCGACAAAGTCGCCTTTGTCGATCTTCACAAATCGGTCGAGCGCAGTTTCGAACGGGTCAAATTCGGTGATGATGTCGGCCTTCCAATGTAGAAAGCCCATTTCCATGCGCATCGATTCCACAGCGCGCGCGCCGAATAGCTTCAGCCCATGGGCTTCGCCCGCTTGGCGGAGAGCTTGATACGCAGCAAAAAGCGACTCGTTCGGAACATGGATTTCATACGCCAGTTCACCCGAAAAACTTACCCCAAGAACCGTGGCCGGGGCATAGCCGACAAAGCATTCACGCACGCTGAGCCACGGGAAATCCTCTTTTGACCAATCGCCGCGTGAGCAGGCAGAAAGAACCGCACGCGCATTTGGGCCAGCAAGGACAAGGATCGTTTGATCGTTGGTTAGACTCTTAATCTCGACATCTTCATTTGGCTCGAGGTGTGCCTGCAACCAATCCATGTCATGAAATTCTGCCGCTGCGGCGGAGCCATACCAAACACGCTCACCGCCGCGATCGCTGGGTGGAATATTAGCGACGGTTGCCTCTCCTTTGACCATGCCGTGATGGTTCAGAAGATAGCCAAGACCCACGCGGCCGGCACGTTTTGTCACTGTTCCGCACATTATTCGGTCGAGAAACGCGTGACGGTCGGCACCGGTGATCTCGAAGCGGTTGAAGCCGTTCACTTCGCAAAGCCCGACGTTGGTGGCGACGCTACTCACCTCTGCCGCAACCACATCGAAGGCTTCATCGAAGTTAAATGAGAGTGAAGGGTGAAAATCTGGTGACGGTTTGAAATAGTCCGCTCGCTCCCACCCGTTAACCACAGTGAATTCTGCTCCTTCGGACTGAAGAACGGGCGTAAGTGACGTTGTCTTGGCAAACCGGCCTGCCGGGCGATGCTCGTGAGGGTAGTGAAACCGAAATTCGTTCTGGTAATCTTCAATCGCCTTAAGCGCCGTGAGTTCGACATTTGCCTGTCCGGTAAACCGCCGTGGATCAATGACCCAAGTATCGTAGCAAGCTTCGCCATGAACGATCTGCTGCGCAAGAAGCCAGCCATGCCCACCGCCTTCTCCAAGTCCCGCGCGCAATCCAATGATACAAAACGCATTGCGCTTGCCGGGAATTGGCCCGACCAAAGGGGCCCCATCAATCGTATAAGTGATCGGCCCGTTCACAACGCGCTTGATGCCGACTTCGGTCAGCGCAGGCATTCTCTCAAAGGCCCCTTCAAGAACGTCCATCACACGATCAAGATCGTCTGGGCACAGGTCGTTAGAGAATTCTGGGCTAATGCCATCCATGCCCCAGGTTTTGCAATCTTGCTCGTAAAACCCGACCAGCAAGCCGTTCTTTTCTTGTCGAGAGTAGTAGTCGCTGATCGGGCATCGGAGCAGAGGCATTCGCCGCTCTGACTCCACAATTGCCGGAATATCGTCGGTGACAAAATACTGATGCTCCATCGAGGCTACCGGATGGTGTACGCCCATCATTGCGCCAACTTCGTTCACTCGATAGCCACAGGCATTGACGACGATATCAGCGTCGATGTCGCCTTTGTCCGTATGTACCGTCCAGGTGTCGTCCATTCTTTGCGAAAGCGCGGTGACAGACGTGTTGCGATAAACTTCGGCGCCAGCCTTGCGGGCATGAAACGCAAGCGCCTGACAAAGCTGAGCAGGATCAATGTCGCCGTCTTCCCCGTCCCAAAGTCCGCCAAGGAGGTTATCGGTTGAAATCAGAGGGTGTCGTCGGGCGCATTCTTCTGCGTCAATAACTTCGTACGTGACACCCATGCCCCGCGCCATCGAGGCAAAGTGACGGTAAGCTTGCATTTGCTCTTCGGTGTTTGCCAAGCGGATCCCACCGTCGCCATGATGATACCCCACTGGATACTCTGGATCGTCGCGCAGTTGTTTGTAGAGAGCAATGGAATGACTTTTGAGCCCAACCATCGTCTGATTCATTCCGAAATTCGTGACCTGCGCGGCAGAATGCCAGGTCGTGCCTGAGGTCAGTTCGTCCCGTTCGATTAAGACGACATCCGACCAGCCCTCTTGCGTCAGATGATAAAGAGTTGAGCAACCGGCGATACCACCGCCAATAACCGCCACTTTGGTGCGGGATTTCATGCGACCGATTCCTTCTACTTGGTAACCTGAACGGTATGACAAGTTGCATATCCTTTGAAAAATAGATTAATCAGACAATCAAAGCCGGAAAAACAGAGATAGAGTTTATGCCGCTTTCCTTGCGAGCCATGCGTTACGTTCAAGTCGCAATGCGCAAAGGCAGTATATCGGCGGCTGCCGAAACATTGAATGTTGCGCCCTCGGCGGTCGCGTCGGCGCTCGGCCAAGCTGAAGAAGCTTTTGGCGTTACACTTGTCACACGCGCCAGATCCAAAGGCATTTCACCGACGCTTTCAGGGCGCAACGTGCAGCGGCGCATCGACGATCTTCTTGAAAGATATGATGCGATGATGACCGATGTTTCGGACCTTCAGGCCGAGCTATCTGGCACGCTGACGATAGGTTACAACGCGCCCATCGCACCCGCGTTTCTTCCGGAGATCACCGCAGAAATACGCGCATCTCATCCCGAGATTACTTTGTCTTTCATTGATGGTGACAATACCAGTGTCCAAAACGGGCTCCTAAGCGGGCATTTTGATGTGATTTTGTTTGTCGAAGAACTGCCAAATTCACAGATAGAAGTTCTCCCGCTTGTATTCGCACCAACATATTGTTTGTGCCGGTCTGATCATCCTCTCGCCAGGGGCGGGCCTGCCTCTATCGCCGAGATATTGCGTGAACCTTTAGTTCTTTTGGATCGACCTGCGGCTCGCGCTTACTACATGGATCTGCTCGACAAAGGTGGTGAAGCGTACCATATCGTGGCGACCGCGAATTCAACTGAAATGGTGCGCTCCCTTGTTGCTGCCGGAACCGGTGTTTCACTTTTGAATATGCGACCGGGCAACGTGCCTGCCTATGCGAAAGGCGAAATAAGCTGTGTCCCGGTGGCGGGAAGCACTCATGGAGTCACACTGTCACTTGGCTTCGCGCCCGGTCCAAAGCGAAGATTGCTGCAAGTATTCATCGACTCGTGTGCCGCATATTTTCAGGGAGCCGCCAAAGCAGAATTCACGGTGGATGTTGCGAGTTAATCCTTCATTTCGGCGCTAGTTTCCGCTCGAAACAAAAACCCAATCGACCAGTCCGCGTCGTCAAGAACCACGACCCCGGCCTTACCGACTTTCCATTGTCATCGAGCGCAAAGCCCAAAGAATCATAGGAGCGATCAAACCCTTCGGGACGCTGATGCCTTTCTGGCGATGGCTAGGCGGCGTGCGCCCTAGCGCCTCAAATGCATCTTGCACGATGCGCTCGGACCGATTACATCACCGCCGTTGTCGCTATTGCCAGTTTGGAAAAGCGCGTCATTCAGAAAAGCGGACTCCCGCTAGGATGACTTGAAGGACCGACGAGGTGCTAGCACAGACGTAGAGCAAGCAGGGTCAGATTCGACCCTAAATGCCTCAATAGCTCAGCTGGTAGAGCAGGTCCTTCGTAAGGACAAGGTCGGGGGTTCGAGTCCCTCTTGAGGCACCATTTCCACAGATTTATGATTTGCCGCGATGAGGAGGTTTGCCACTTTTTGGCGGTTTCCGTGTCGGAGCATGCGCGCCGCCCGGCGATTTGGCAGTCAGTTTTCGTGCGCGGTTTTTCTTGCTCGAAGGTTTCCCGACAGGCGGCTTCGGGCCGCGCGGACCGCCTTTCTCGTCTGTAGTGCGTTTTGATTTTGGTTTCCCGGACTCTTGGCTGCGCCCCACGACCGCTTCATGCGGGCCGTTGGGCGTTGCCTTGGGCTTCTTTCGGTGAACAGGTTTTGAACCGCCTTTCGGCTTCTTGGCGCGTGGCTCCGGTGCGTCATTCCAATCAATGGGTTGTGCGGTGCCTGGCGACCGCGGGTTGGGAGAGCGAAGCCCTTTGTCGTCCCGACCTCTGTTCTCAAACTGACCCTTTTTGCGGGGCTTAGTGCCTTGCCTAGAAGTCTCCGTCAGCGGCTTTTCATCAAGCTGCTTTAGCGCCGCGCCATTCTCCAGCGTCATTTTGGGACCGACTGCAGCCACAAACTTATCAACGGCTGTCTTGCGGACCTCAATGAAACTGAGATCCGGCTGAATTCGAATTGCCCCAATGTCGTCGCGCGTGACGTTGCCGAGTTTGCAAATCATCGGCAGTAATCGCTTTGGTTCTGCGCCCGCAGCCCGACCTCCCTCCAGCGAGAACCAAACACTCGGCCCAAAGGCTTCTCGTGGCTTCTTTGGCTCGTTCACATCGGAAAGCTCTTCGGGCGCCGAATGGCGTTCGCGATACAGTCTCAAATAGGCAGCAGCAATTTGTTCGCCTGAGAAACGAGAGGTCAATTTATCAACTGATTTCCTGTCGGCCTCTTCAATGGGTACAAGCCACGCTTCGTTTGCCAACATGCGCTCTTCGTCTTTGGCTGAAACCGCTTCGGCACCAGGCGCATCAGCCCAGTCAGCAGTCAGTTTCGCCCAACCAAGAAGCCGTTCAGCTTTTTTGCGAGCTGCAGGCGGGACGATCATCGCGCTGACGCCTTTGCGGCCAGCCCGCCCGGTCCGACCCGAACGATGCAAAAGCGTTTCTTGGTTTGTCGGCAGTTCGGCGTGCACCACCAAGTCGAGATTTGGAAGGTCGATGCCCCGCGCAGCGACGTCGGTTGCAACACAAACGCGCGCTCGTCCGTCCCGCATGGCTTGCAATGCATGCGTGCGCTCGCTCTGCGATAGCTCTCCCGACAGCGCGACAACAGAAAATCCGCGGTTGGACAGCCGCGTTGTCAAACGGTTGACCATCGCGCGGGTGTTACAAAACACCAAGGCGTTTGGCGCCTCGTAAAAACGCAGTACGTTGATAATTGCGTTTTCTGCATCACGGCCGGAAACACGTAAGGCCTTATAATCAATATCCGCGTGCTGTGTCGTTTCGCTTGTCGTTGCGATGCGAATGGAGTCTCGCTGATAACTCTGGGCGAGCTTTGCAATTGCTCGTGGCACGGTTGCGGAAAATAACAACGTCTGCCGGTCTTCGGGCGCGTTTTCGAGGATAAACTCAAGATCTTCGCGAAAGCCTAGGTCCAGCATCTCGTCGGCTTCATCAAGGACAACCGCCTTGATCGCGCCAAGATCAATCGAACCGCGCATGATATGATCGCGCAATCGACCTGGTGTTGCCACGACAATGTGAGCGCCACGCGCCAAAGCCCGACGCTCTTCGCGCATTTCCATACCGCCCACCGTCGAAGAAACAACGGCGCCAGCCTTTGCGAAGAGCCACGCAAGCTCACGCTTGACCTGCATTGCAAGTTCGCGCGTCGGCGCAATCACCAACGCCAGGGGCTTATCAGCGTTTTCAAACTTGTCGCCTTCCCCCAAAATTCCCGGCGCAATCGCTAAACCAAATCCCAATGTTTTGCCCGAGCCCGTTTGGGCCGAAACCAAAAGGTCTTTGCCTTCCACTTCCGCATCAGTCACCGCTTTTTGCACAGGTGTGAGCGACGTGTAGCCGCGCTCCTCCAGAGCCAGAGCCAAAGTGTTCTTCATAACGTTTTTCATTCCTTGAAGGCCTGAGGCTAACGATTTGGCGTAGCAACGGACGGCAAGTCGCTGCGTTTATAGCCAACGATCGGGGATGTACAGAAATCTTACGTCCCATTGAGAACTCATTGCTAAACAAGGGTTTGCGCTATATTTCGGGACGGCATTTTGATAGCTCACAGCGATAGTTTGATAAAAAATATTTTACGCGCGCAAATTTTGACGCAATACTGTCTGCGAGAAATGATGTGAAATTTGCTTGTAACTCGAAGTTAGTGCGCCAGGGCGATAGGATATGGACGGAGATAAAATCAGAAATATGGAGGAGTTTGCGAGCGTGAGTGGGCTCTCGCGCCCGACGCTTTCTAAATACTTCCACGATCCTGAAAGCGTGCGAACGTCTACGCGCAAACGTATCGAAGCTGCGCTAGAGCAATACGATTATCGACCGAACATCTACGCGATGAATCAGAACCGCAGGCTGACGAAGAATATCGGTATTGTAGTGCCGTTCCTGGCTGACCCGTTCTTTGCCGAAATTGCGCGAAATATCGAAAATCTCGTGACGGAATCTGGCTATCGGCCAATTCTACTCAATTCTCAAGGCAGCCCAGAAAACGAAATAGACAATCTTGATAGCCTTCGTTCAATCAAGCCTGCTGGTGTGCTCTTTGCGCCCTTGGGGCGAGAATCGGACAGATCTGCAATCGAATCGTTTTGTCGCGATGTTCCGACAGTTCTTTTTGACAGTAACATTGATGGTATGGGCGAAGCGTTTGTCGGATCCGACAATTATAGCTTTGTTTCGCAGACCGTTGAGTACCTCAGTCGGACAGGCGAACCGCCTAGTTTCTTTGAGATGCGCAATCCAGCAAACCCGAACGCCAACAAACGTCGGCATGCCTATGTGAAGATGATGGAGCGCCTTGGGTTGGAGCCGCATGTCATTCGAATTGAAGGCTCTGGTTGGGGCTTTGAAGAAATCGGGCGGCAAGGCGGCTTCAAAGTTCTTGAAGAAAAACTTTTACCAACAGACACAGTGCTTTGCAGCAATGATCGTCTGGCAATCGGATTCCTGTCTGCTTGCTTTGAAAGGGGTGTGAGCGTTGGACGCGTTGATGGGTGCGACCTTCGCGTGGCCTCTCACGACGATCATCCGTTTTCGCGTTTTACGTGCCCATCTCTGACGACAGCAGCGCACGATTATACCGAAGTGTCGGACCGTTCGGTCGAAACACTTCTTCGATTGATCGAGAGCGGCGGTCGGTTTGAGCGGCGCGAAGAAGAGCTATTTGCGGCCCATCTCATCATGCGGAATTCTGCATAAACTCCCAATTCTTTACGCGCGTAAATTTTTACTTGACGCGGGCAAACTTTCTGGTGTTCACTGGATAAAGTAAAAACATCCAATGGGAGGAACCATGTTTTTCAAGAACGCACTCCGTGCGGCCACGGCCATCTCGCTTGTTGCGACGACCGGCGCCTATGCGGAAAACCTGACAATCGCGACTGTGAACAATGGCGACATGATCCGCATGCAGGGTCTGACTGACGACTTCACAGCAAAAACAGGCCACACAGTTGAGTGGGTCACTTTGGAAGAGAACGTTCTCCGCCAGCGTGTAACGACCGACATTTCAACCAAGGGCGGCGCTTTCGACATCATGACAATCGGCATGTACGAAACGCCAATCTGGGGCGCCAACGGCTGGCTTGTCCCACTTGATGATCTTTCTGCAGAATACAACGCAGCAGACATCCTTCCTGCAATGGCAGGCGGTTTGAGCCATGATGGAACGCTTTATGCTGCTCCTTTCTATGGCGAAAGCTCGATGATCATGTATCGCACCGACCTGATGGAAGCTGCTGGCCTCGAAATGCCAGACGCACCAAGCTGGTCGTTCATCGCTAAAGCAGCGCGCGCGATGACAGATCGTGAAAATGACATCAACGGTATTTGCCTTCGCGGTAAAGCTGGTTGGGGTGAAGGCGGTGCTTTCATCACAGCTATGTCGAACTCGTTCGGCGCACGTTGGTTTGACGAAGATTGGAATGCTCAGTTCGACACACGCGAGTGGTCCGACACGCTGAACTTCTATTACAACATGATGTCCGACTCCGGACCTGCAGGTTACCCAACAAACGGTTTCAACGAGAACCTTTCGTTGTTCAACCAGGGTAAATGCGGCATGTGGATCGACGCGACTGTTGCGGCATCTTTCGTAACCGGCGCCGACTCGACTGTAGCAGACTCTGTTGGCTTCGCGCTGGCACCAGACAACGGCATGGGCGTTCGCTCTAACTGGCTCTGGGCTTGGGCACTGGCAATTCCTGCCGGTACTCAGAAAGAGGCAGCTGCTAAAGAGTTCATCGAATGGGCTACAGGCACTGGCTACATCGAGCTTGTTGCAGCCAACGAAGGCTGGGCAAACGTACCTCCAGGTGCGCGGATTTCGCTCTACGAGAATCCAAACTACCAGGCGGTTCCTTTCGCTCAAATGACGCTGGACTCGATCCTGTCGGCTGATCCTAACAACTCAACCGTTGATCCAAGCCCTTACGTTGGTATCCAGTTCGCGGCTATCCCTGAGTTTGCTGGTATCGCGACAGAAGTGAGCCAGGAATTCTCGGCAGCTTATGCTGGCCAACAAACGATCGACGAAGCTCTTGCGAAAGCTCAAGCTTTGACGAACGACGCTATGGAAGCAGCTGGCTACCGCTAAGCAGCCTTCCAACTTGCAGGGCGGTCCAAGCTGCCCTGCAAGAACCAACTTTCTTATCAGTTTAGTCCATTTTAACGTCTGAAACGGGACATCCCGTTAACAGAGGAATTGTGCGCTATGGCTACGCAACACTCACGATCAGCCGCCAGACTCATGATGGCACCTGCCGTAATCCTCCTTCTTGGTTGGATGCTTGTGCCCCTGACGATGACGCTGTGGTTTTCATTCCGGACCTATCTGCCGTTACGTGGCGGCGACCAAGGTTGGGCCGGGTTTTCAAACTATACCCGATTCATTGGCTCGAGCTCATTCTGGCCGAGCGTTCAAACCACGCTCATCATCGTGGGTGGCGTTCTGCTAATCACAGTTGTTCTTGGCGTGATCCTGGCATTGCTATTGGATCAACCCATGTGGGGCCAAGGCGTCGTACGTATCCTCGTGATCGCGCCGTTCTTCGTCATGCCGACTGTTTCCGCGTTGGTCTGGAAAAACATGTTCATGGATCCAACAAACGGAATCCTCGCGCACATCTGGAGGTTTTTCGGGGCCACACCGGTCGAATGGCTCAGTCAGGCGTCAATGCCATCGATCATCATGATCGTCAGCTGGCAATGGCTTCCTTTCGCAACCTTGATCCTTCTTACCGCAGTTCAGTCATTGGACAGCGAGCAGCTTGAGGCGGCCGAGATGGACGGCGCACCGTTCCTTTCACGGTTCTGGTTCATTATCCTGCCGCATCTCAGTCGCGCGATCACCATTGTGATCCTCATCCAAACGATCTTCCTGCTTTCCATCTTTGCAGAGATCTTCGTTACCACCGGCGGTGCCTTCGGCACACGAACTCTGACGTATCTGATCTTCCAGCGAGTGCTTGAAAGTCAGAACATCGGGCTTGGCTCAGCTGGCGGTGTCTATGCAATCATTCTCGCCAACATCGTTGCCATCTTCCTGATGCGCATCGTCGGCAAGAACCTGGACGCGTGAGGGGAGGCGAACATGGCACGTGCTGTAACAACAAACCGTAAAGCGCTGAACACCGCTATCGCTTGGACCATCGGATTTGTAATCTTCTTTCCGATCCTTTGGACAATCCTCACGAGCTTCAAAACCGAAGCTCAGGCGATCAGCGATCCACCAATCTTTTTGTTCTTTGATTGGACGCTGGAAAACTACTCGGTTGTTCAGGAGCGCTCGAACTACATGCGCTTCTTGTGGAACTCGGTGATCATTGCGGGGGGGTCCACGATCCTCGGCGTTATGATCGCGGTTCCAGCTGCTTGGTCGATGGCGTTTGTTCCATCCAAGCGAACCAAAGACATCCTTCTTTGGATGCTATCAACCAAGATGCTTCCCGCTGTTGGCGTTCTTTATCCAATCTATCTGATCTTCATCAAACTCGGCATCTTGGACTCCCGCATCGGGCTGACAATCGTGCTTATGTTGATCAATCTGCCGATTATTGTCTGGATGCTCTATACATACTTCCGCGAAATTCCCGGTGAAATCCTGGAAGCGGCCCGTATGGATGGGGCGTCTCTCAAAGAGGAAATCCTCTATGTTCTGACGCCGATGGCTATTCCGGGTATCGCATCAACACTTCTGCTGAACTTTATCTTGGCGTGGAACGAGGCGTTTTGGACGCTGAATCTCACCGCCGCCAAAGCAGCGCCGTTGACTGCATTTATTGCCAGTTACTCCAGCCCAGAAGGTCTGTTCTTCGCAAAATTGAGCGCAGCATCGACCATGGCCATTGCGCCAGTTCTGATCCTCGGCTGGTTCAGCCAGAAACAACTTGTCCGCGGCCTGACATTCGGCGCGGTTAAATAAGGGAAGAAATCATGGGACAGATCACACTAGAGAAAGTCACCAAGAGTTTCGGCGACGTCGAGGTTATTCCGCCGCTCGACCTCACAATCGAAGATGGCGAGTTTACTGTCTTCGTTGGGCCATCCGGGTGCGGTAAATCAACGTTGCTGCGGCTGATCGCCGGGCTGGAGGATATCACGTCGGGCACCATTAAGATCGATGGCAACGATGCAACCGATATTCCGCCAGCAAAACGCGGTCTCGCGATGGTGTTCCAATCATATGCGCTTTACCCGCATATGAGCGTACGCAAGAACATCGCGTTTCCAATGCGAATGGCAAAAATTGATCAGGCCGAACAAGATCGCCGGATCGAACAAGCCGCAGCGGCGCTCAATCTGACGGACTATCTTGACCGGCGTCCGGGCCAATTGTCGGGCGGTCAACGACAGCGTGTGGCGATTGGGCGCGCGATTGTTCGAGAGCCTGCAGCATTCTTGTTCGACGAACCCTTGTCGAACCTTGACGCAGCACTTCGTGTCGGAATGCGTCTTGAGATCAGCGAGCTTCACAAACGCCTCGAAACGACGATGATCTATGTGACGCATGATCAGGTTGAAGCCATGACAATGGCCGACAAAATCGTTGTGCTACGTGCAGGCTTTATCGAGCAGGTCGGCTCGCCGCTCGAACTCTATAAGGCTCCCCGCAACAAGTTCGTTGCTGGTTTCATCGGATCTCCCAAGATGAATATCTTTGAAGGGCCAGAAGCTGAAAAGCACGGCGCTCATTCAATAGGTATTCGCCCCGAACATCTCGATGTGTCAGCAGATAACGGGACATGGTCTGGCAAAGTCGGCGTCGCCGAACGACTGGGTTCTGACACGTTCTTCCACGTGCATGACACTGGCTTGATGGATATGATGACCGTTCGGCTATCCGGCGACGTTTCATTCAAGCATGGTGATACCATTCATCTGACCCCCCGTGCCGAAAACATCCATAAATTCAATGAGCAGGGCCTGCGCTTCGAATGAGGCGGCTGGAAGGAAAAACAGCGCTGATCACCGGCGCTGCCCGCGGCATCGGCAAGGCATTTGCCGATGCTTATGTCCGTGAAGGTGCGCGCGTCGCCATCGCAGATATCAACATTTCCCGCGCGCGCGATGCGGCTTCGTCGATAGGTGAGGCCGCATTGGCCGTTGAAATGAATGTCACCGACCAAGCCAGCATCGACTCCGCCGTAGCGCAGGCGATCGATGGTCTTGGTCACATAGACATCCTCATAAACAACGCCGCTTTGTTTTCTGCAGCGCCGATATCTGAAATTGAACGTGTGGATTTTCAACGCCTGTTCGACGTGAATGTCAGTGGGACTTTGTTCACGCTGCAGGCAGTTGCGCGGCACATGATTGAGCGCGGCAAAGGCGGCAAGATCATAAATATGGCTAGCCAGGCGGGGCGTCGTGGTGAGCCGTTGGTTGCCGTTTATTGTGCGACGAAGGCGGCAGTAATCAGCCTCACGCAATCGGCTGGGCTGAATTTGATCGAGCATGGAATCAACGTAAACGCGATATCCCCTGGAGTGGTAGACGGCGAGCATTGGGACGGCGTGGATGCGTTTTTCGCCAAGTACGAAAACAAAGCGCCGGGCCAAAAGAAGAAAGAAGTCGGCGCTGGGGTTCCGTTCGGACGAATGGGAACCGCTGAAGACTTAACAGGTATGGCAGTGTTCCTCGCAAGCGATGAAGCCAAATACATCGTCGCGCAAACTTACAATGTGGATGGTGGCCAATGGATGAACTGATCCCTCTATCAAACAAATCTTTGGGCGATATTTCGGAGCGGGTTCGTGTCCCCAACTATGATCGTTCCTCTCTCAGCCCCGGAATCGTGCACATTGGATTGGGAAATTTCCACCGGGCTCACCAATCCTGGTATCTTCACCGCCTCATGGATCAAGGTACCGCCCACGACTGGGCGATCATCGGCGCTGGTGTGCGCCTAAATGACAAAGCGCAGCGCGAAAAACTGATCGAGCAAGACTGCCTGACAACACTGATTGAGCTTGATCCGTCTGGTATGTCTGCGGAAATCGTTGGGTCGATGATTGACTATGTTCCCATCGAAGACGGGAATGCGGCCCTTATCCGCCAGATGTCTGATCCAGCAATCCGCATTGTGGCTCTCACTGTTACTGAAGGCGGCTATTATATCGATCCAGCGCGCGGCGGTTTTGATGCCGACCACCCCGACATCGTTCACGACGCCAACAATCCCGAAACACCACGCACAGCATTTGGAGCGATGGTCGCTGCGCTCAAGATTCGCCGCGACGCTGGTGCAGGACCATTTACTGGCCAAAGCTGCGATAACTTGCAGGGAAATGGCAAGATATTGCGCCAGACGATCGTGTCTCTCGCGCGCCTGTCTAATCCGGCTTTGGCAGAATGGATTGACGAGCATTGCTCGTTTCCAAACTCGATGGTCGATTGCATCGTTCCTGCGACGGGGTCGAAAGAGATTGCATTGGCACATGACCTTGGAATCGATGATCGTGTTCCTGTGACGCACGAGAACTTTCGCCAATGGGTAATCGAAGATGACTTTTGTGCTGGCCGCCCGGACTGGGATAAAGTCGGCGCAACGTTTTCAGATCAGGTGCACGCCTATGAGGCGATGAAGATTCAAATTCTCAATGCGGGACATCAGGTCATCGCCAATCCTGGCGAGCTTCTTTCGGTCGAAACCATCGCGGAATGCATGGACCATCCGGCTATCCATAAATTATTCCGGAAATTGCAGCTTGAGGAAATCGCCCCTCAGGTTCACCCAGTACCAGGCCGCACGGCAATTGAGTATATCGACCTGATTGAGGGCCGGTTCTCGAACGAGAAAATTGTGGACACGACACGGCGCGTTTCATTCGATGGATCGTCTCGCCACACGGGATTTCTGATGCCGATCATTCGCAAGCGGCTCGATCTGGGCTTGCCGGTTGAAGGGCTCGCGCTGGTTGAGGCGATCTGGGCTCGGATGTGCGAAGGAACACGGGAAGATGGGAGCCGCATCGAGCCGAACGACCCGCATTGGGACGCCCTTCGTGAGGCCGCAGCAAATGCAAAAACCGATCCGATGAACTGGCTGTTGCAAGATCAATTCTACGGAGATCTTTCCGGCCAGCAGGCGTTCTCAAAAGCATTCTGTCGCTGGCTTGAAATGATCTGGGCGCGCGGATGTGTAGCGACCATCAATGAATATGCCGGCATCTGAGAACGAAGAATTAGCGCCTGTTTCATAGCGGACAGCGATCTATTCGCGTTCGGATGACATGAACTCAAGTCTCGACGTCCGCCGCTTTTCGCGTTTCGAGCTTACCATCACATCCGCACGCCCTTTCGCGCTCAAAGGGATGTGCCCCTCCTCGCCGATAAAAATGAGGCGCTTTCGTCCGGTGGTTTTCGCTTGGTACAAGGCTTCATCCGCCAGCATCAATTGATCTTCAATTGGGATTTCTGGATTGGTCCAAACCGCGCCAACAGAAAACGTTGCAGATAAATGCCCCGTTCCCGATGGATCCGGAAACTCGATGGGTTGACCGATCCTAGTCGCGACATGTCGCCCGTGTTCTTTTGATACATCGGCAAGGAAAATGGCGAACTCTTCGCCGCCGATGCGCCCTGCCAAGTCAGACTCACGCAAATGCCAATTTAACCTGTGACCGATCGCAGAGATGCACCTATCGCCGACCGCGTGCCCAAATTGGTCGTTGATTTTTTTGAAGTGATCGACATCGATCAAAAGCAGCAATCCAGTACGAGTCCTTGTGACGGCCCGACGGGTGCGGCTGAAAAAAGTTTGTCGATTATAGACGCCCGACAAAGGGTCGATCCGCGCCCTATCTGTCAAGGATCGAATGGCGGTGACCTGATGCCAACTTCCGATGACAAACAATGCAGCGAACGGCCCGCCAACGACTAATGCCTCCAAGATGACCTCAGCGACCGAATGGTCGTTTGAGCTGCGAATAAAAAAGCTCCAGACCAGATGCCAACACGAAATGAGACCGCAGAACAGCAGCGTTTTCCAAACCATGTCGGTTCGGGTCTTCGGCGCTAAAATCCCAAGTGCTTTACGCAATCAAACCTCCGCAACGGTGCGGGGAATGACAGAGCGGAATTAATATTTCGTGGATTCCTGCCGGTACATAGCCGTAATCCAAGTGGGTCTAAACGCACCAAAGTCCACCCACGCGCACTAAGCGCGGGGTTTGCAGTGCGAAATCATGGACTGTGACGTTATTACTAGGCCGCGCGACGACGAGGGCGACGACGTTTGTTACCATTCGGCGCATTGCCTTTTGGCTGACCTCCACCGCTGCCCCCGGGTTTGCGATTTCGATGACGCCCGCCGCCAGATCTCTTTGGCTTGGACTCCTCAAAATCGCCCGTTGGCATGATGCCGCTGGCAACTGGGATCTCGGTCTTCATCAATTTCTGAATCTGACGCAGCAAATTTGCCTCTTTCGGCGCGCAAAATGCGATCGCCTCACCATCACGTCCGGCGCGTGCAGTTCGACCGATCCGATGGATGTAATTGTCAGGCACTTCGGGCAGATCATAGTTAATGACATAACCCACTCCAGGGATATCGATCCCGCGCGCCGCAACGTCGGTCGCGACAAGCACTTTAACAGCACCATCCCGAAATGCCTTGATCGCACGATCGCGCTGACCCTGGCTTTTGTTGCCGTGGATAGACGTCGCGTTGAAACCGTCGGCAACCAAACCCTTCATGAGTTTTTCTGCACCATGTTTGGTGCGCGAAAAGACAAGGGTCAGGGCACTTGGGTCACGCGATAGGATCTCGCGCAGCTTCGTTGGCTTTTCCGGCCCGTCAACAAAGTGTACCGATTGTGTGACTTTGTCGGCGGCTTTACCGGGTGGTGCCACTTGAACGCGGCGCGGGTTCGTCAGATACGCGCGGCTCAGTTCTTCCATTTGTTTTGGCATTGTTGCCGAGAACAGCATCGTTTGGCGGGGTGTCCCAAGCTGCGGCGCAATCTTGCGCAACGCATGAATGAACCCAAGATCAAGCATCTGATCCGCCTCATCCAAAACCAGATGCTGTACAGTGCTCAGATCCACTGCCCGACGGTCCATCAGGTCCATTAATCGACCCGGAGTGGCGACAACGATATCGGTTCCGCGCGCCAAAACGCCAATCTGACGGTTTATGGATTGGCCCCCAACAACCGTTGCAACGCGCACCTTTGTGCCGTTAGTCAAAACGCGAAGGCTTTCGGCAATCTGGTTCACCAATTCGCGGGTTGGCGCAAGGATCAAAGCCTTGGATGTCTTCGGCGCTGGTTTTCCGGGAGCTGCCAGAAGATGGTTAACAAGCGGCAGCCCGAAAGCCAGCGTTTTGCCTGTTCCGGTCTGGGCAAGCCCAAGAATGTCGTGGCCTTCCATTGCAAGCGGTATCGCCTGGCTTTGGATTGGAGTGGGTTGCTTAAATCCGCCGCGCTCAAGCGCAGTGTTCAGCGCAGGGGCGAGATCGAGCATGTCAAAATCAAACACGTATGTCCTTTCGCCTTTGCCGGCGATCATCGCGCGGTGCAAAGGCATTGTTTCGGCTGCGCAATATCACGCAGCACACGAGGGTGTTGCAAAACCTCTGAACGTGCGCGCGATCCGCGCTTGTCCGGCCTTGCATCATGAACCCTGCGTGATTGGGAACAGTTTAGAAGTGTCGCTGATGCGTCCCGTAGCTTCGGTCGCGGCTGTCTCACGCGGCAGCGCAGCGTAGCCGCTATATGAGACCTGCCCGAAAGCAAGTCAACTCCAAGCACTCGCTTAGGTTAAGCGTGTGACGTTTTGGTGAACCGCACATATGAGAGAGCCAGAAATCTATAGGAATTGACGAAAACCGACACTTGGCGCGTTTCACGATCTCATCAATATAGTTAAGCTGACAGACAGCGGGTGGGTGTCTATCGCTACCAGTTATCAATTTTCGACAGGGATCAAAGGAAGCAAAATGTCTGGCGTAGTTCCATCACTAGTAAAACTGCGAGAACACCAATGAGCATCGCCACCCCAAACGAGATTGCCACAGAAATCGCGGATCAGATCGACGCATCAATGCTTGGCCGTGGGCGTAAACTAATCGCCATCGCAGGCCCGCCGGGTGTCGGGAAGTCGACTGTCGCCGAAGTGTTGTGCGCGCAATTGAACAACCGCGGAAAGCCAACCGCGCTTGTTCCCATGGACGGATTTCACCTTGAAAACGATGCTTTGGAAGCCCTTGGGCTACTTGCCCGCAAAGGCGCACCGGAAACATTCGACGTCGAGGGATTTAAAGCACTCGTCAGAGAATTGGCGCAAGGTGAAGACATAACCTACCCCACGTTTGATCGCGACCAAGACAGAACCGTTCCAGGTGCCGGCCATGTTTCCGGTGACATCGAAATCATTTTGGTCGAAGGCAACTATCTGTTGCTCAATGAACCGGGCTGGCGCGATCTGCGCGAAAATTGGGATTTCTCCGTCTTCTTAGGGGCACCCATCGACGTCCTGCGAGACCGCCTTGTTAACAGGTGGCTGGACCAAGGACTGAACGCCAAAGATGCGCTGGCTCGAGCGTCATCCAATGATCTCCCCAATGCTGAACGCATCCTTGCCAACCAGCTCCCCGCAGAATTTGAATTGATCTAATTCGACTAGCCGACGCGATGTCCGTTGAAACGAGCATGTATTGACGGGGGCACGAAGGCTTCTCAGAATGCGTGGGCACAGAGAAGAACGCACGGCGGCGTTCAAGCCAGCCGCGGGGGGAACCGATAGCAAATGGAAAACCGAAAAACCGTGGCTGTGATTGGCGCGGGAATCGTCGGCGTGTCGACCGCTATTTGGCTGCAACGGGATGGTCACGATGTAATCCTGATCGACCGTGCGGGTCCTGGCGAAGGCACCAGTTACGGCAACGGTGGTATCCTTGCGTCTTGCTCGATGGTCCCGGTGACTGGTCCCGGGTTGATGAAGAAAGCGCCCAGGATGCTTTTGGATCCCGGCCAACCGCTGTTTCTGCGCTGGGCCTATTTACCAAAGCTGCTCCCGTGGCTGATCAAATATTTACGGAACGCAAACGCAGCTGACACAAAGCGCATCGCCAGTGCGATTGCAGGCGTCACGATGGACAGTCTCGCCGAACATCAGGCGCTCGCGAAAAACACAAAAGCAGAACGCTGGATCGTCCCGTCAGATTATCTCTATGTCTACAACAATCGCGCCCATTTCGACTCTGATGCGTTCGGCTGGAGCATTCGAAAAGAGCATGGATTCCAATGGGATGAATTGGAAGGCCGCGCC
Organism: uncultured Boseongicola sp.; assembly: GCA_938016355.1. Lineage (GTDB taxonomy): Bacteria > Pseudomonadota > Alphaproteobacteria > Rhodobacterales > Rhodobacteraceae > CALLWO01. The sequence continues at coordinate 31,046 of CALLWO010000125.1, forward strand.
TTTGCGGATTATGATCCAAGCTTCTCCGACGAATTGGGGTTTGCGGTCCGGTTGAAAGACCACGGGCGTATCTCGGACCCCGGTCAATACGTCAAAGACCTTGCCGCCGACATTGAAATCAATGGTGGTCGCGTTGTCATCGGCAACGTTGACGATATTGCGAAGGAGAATGGTTGCGTCAAGGGCGTCAGCGTGGATGGCACCGTTGTGAATTGCGATGCGGCTGTGCTCGCAACAGGTGTTTGGTCCGGCCCGCTTGCCAGAAAACTCGGACTTGCCGTGCCTTTGGAAAGCGAGCGTGGCTACCACATTGAGCTGTGGGATCCGTCCTTCATGCCAAAATCGCCGGTGATGATTGCCAGCGGCAAGTTTGTTGCAACCCCGATGGAAGGCCGACTTCGCCTTGCCGGTGTTGTGGAGTTTGGCGGGCTGGATGCGCCTCCATCCCGTGCACCTTTTGAGCTATTGAGGAAGAACGGCGTCGCCGCGTTTCCCGGCCTGAAATGGACAAAAGAAACCGAGTGGATGGGTCACCGCCCGGCACCCGCAGACTCCATCCCAGTCATCGGCGAAGTCCCCGGCGTAAAGGGCGCATTTACTGGTTTCGGCCACCACCACATCGGCCTGACTGGCGGCCCGAAAACCGGACGGCTGCTTGCGCAACTGATTTCCGGCAAGAAACCAAACCTTGACCTCACACCCTATTCCCCGGCACGCTTCACGCCGGGTCAATAAATCAAAATAAGACCTCAACTTGGGAGACGATCAAATGAAACAACTCACAATGCTTATGGCCGCAACGGCTTTGACTGCCAGCGCAGCGGCGCCAGCACTCGCTGGCGGACATGCCCAGAAATGGGACATGCCGATGGCGTATTCGGCCAGCAACTTCCATTCCGAGAATGGCGTAAAGTTTGCGGATTGCGTGCGTGAAGGCACCGAAGGCGCGATCGACATCACCGTGCATCCGGGTGGCTCGCTGTTCAAAGGCGCTGACATCAAACGTGCGGTTCAGACCGGTCAGGTTCCAATTGGCGAACGCCTCTTGTCGGGTCACCAGAATGAGAACGCCGTGTTTGGTTTTGACAGCGTGCCATTCCTTGCGACATCATTTGATGACAGTGCGAAACTGTTCGATGCAGCCAAGCCTGCGTTGGAAGAAATTCTCAACGATCAGAACCTGACGCTGATCTATTCCGTGCCATGGCCGCCACAGGGCCTCTATTTCAAGAAAGAGGTGAACTCTGTTGCCGACATGGAAGGCATCAAGTTCCGCTCGTATAACAACGCCACCGCGCGTCTGGCTGAGTTGACGGGCATGCTGCCTGTGACCATCGAAGCCGCAGAGATTTCGCAGGCGTTTGCAACAGGCGTTGCTGAATCGATGATTTCGTCCGGCGCTACAGGCTATGACCGGAAGGTTTGGGAAAGCCTGACACACTTCTATGAAGTCGACGCTTGGCTTCCGTATAACCATGTCATGGTGAACAGCGACACTTGGGGTGGTCTTGATGACGACACCAAAGCCGCCGTGATGGCATGCGGTGAAGCCGCAGCTGCCGCTGGTTTGGAAGCCTCAAAGGCTTACACAAACTTCACGCTGAACGGTTTGCGTGAAGGCGGCATGACCGTCGGGCGTGCAGGCGATCAGCTTGTGTCGGATCTCAAAGAGATTGGCGTCACAATGACGGCAGAGTGGCTCGAAGCCGCTGGCGACGATGGCGCTGCCATCGTGGATGCCTTCAACAACTAAGAAAAAACAGAATGCGCCCCGGACCGAAGTTCGGGGCGCAATTCGTTAAGAGGGGCGGGACAATGATCCGGAAAGTATTGGACGGGCTTTACAACTTAGCGGGAGTGCTCGCTGCTCTTTGTCTCATTGCGATTTTGACGTTGATCGTGATTCAGATGGTTGCGCGATGGACCGGCGAAGTCTTCCCGGGCGCGCCCGACTATGCGGGCTATGCAATGGCCGCTGCGTCCTTTTTGGCCTTTGCCAATGCGCTGAACAAAGGAAGCCATATTCGCGTTTCGATCCTTTTGAACGCCATGGGCGAACGCGGACGACTCATACTGGAAATCTGGTGTTTCGCGATCGGCGCGGCCGTGGCTTGGTATGTGAGTTATTTCACCTATCGAATGCTGGGTTTTGCGATTAAATTCAACGATGTAAGCCAAGGGCAGGACGCGACACCGCTATGGATCCCGCAATCCGCCATGCTGATCGGAATGATCATTCTTGCCATCGCTCTGACAGACAATCTCATCACCCTTTTGACGACCGGAAAACATCGGATCATCCGCGATGTAACCGACACGCAGGCGGAGTAACCTCATGGAACAAGCGTCTGTCATCCTGCTCTTTCTTTTTGTGCTTTTCACACTCCTGGGGTCCGGCGTTTGGGTCGGTCTTGCCCTGATGGGCGTGGCTTACGTCGGGATGGAGCTATTTGCTTCCGGACCAACTGGCGACCGTATGGTCACGACCATCTGGAGCGCGTCGTCAAGCTGGACCCTCACCGCCCTGCCAATGTTTATCTGGATGGGAGAAATCCTGTTTCGAACCCGCCTGAGCCAAGACATGTTTCGCGGCCTTGCCCCGTGGATGTCGCGTCTTCCCGGGGGGTTGGTGCACACGAATATCGTTGGGTGCACCGTTTTTGCCGCTGTCTCAGGATCGTCCGCTGCGACGCTTACAACGGTTGGGAAAATGTCCATTCCCGAGTTGCGTAAACGTGAGTATCCCGAGCACATGGTCATCGGCACGCTTGCGGGTGCCGCAACGCTTGGATTGATGATCCCGCCGTCGCTCACGCTGATCGTTTACGGCGTCACCATCAATGAAAGCATCATCAAACTCTTCTTTGCGGGCATCATGCCCGGCCTCGTCTTGGCGGCGATGTTTATGACCTATGTGGGCGTTTACTCGGTGGTGGGCAAAGACTGGAAACCCATTGAAGACACTGGCCTGAGTTTTCTGGAAAAGATGAAAAATTCACGGTTTCTGATCCCGGTTATGTTGTTGATCGCGACCGTGATCGGTTCAATGTTCTTGGGGTTCGCGACCGCAACAGAAGCGGCGGCGATCGGAGTCATCGGTGCGCTGACCTTAGCGGCGCTGCAAGGGTCGCTCAATTGGTCGACATTCACGGAAAGCCTGATGGGCGCGACGCGAACTTCTGCGATGATTGCGCTGATCTTAGCCGGTGCTGCATTTCTTTCGCTCGCAATGGGTTTTACCGGACTGCCGCGCGGCCTTGCTGACTTGATCGCCAGTTGGGAGCTTACGCGCTTTGAGCTGCTCATGGTTCTGCTGGTATTTTACATCGTTCTCGGGTGCTTTTTGGACGGTATCTCGTCGGTCGTTCTGACCATGGCCGTTGTTGAGCCGATGGTACGCGAAGCCGGGATCGACATGATCTGGTTCGGTATCTTCATCGTGGTTGTCGTCGAGATGGCTCAGATCACACCACCGATCGGGTTTAACCTCTTTGTGCTCCAAGGCATGACTGATCACGAGATGGGCTATATCGCGAAAGCCGCTATCCCTATGTTCCTGATTATGGTGCTTATGGTCTTTGTTCTGATCATTTTCCCTGACCTCGCAACGTGGCTACCCAACAATGTCCGAAGCGGCCCCGGCGGATGACCGGGACGTGATCCGGCTTTTCGGGACTGTTGGCCAACATGGTCGATGGTGCCTTGTCATTGGGTTACTTGCCGGCCTGACGCAACCGGCTCTTGCTCTGGCGCTAAAACCTTGGCTGCCGGAGATGATCGCCGGTCTTTTGTTTCTTGCCGCACTCAGAATTGGACCCAAAGCCGCAACCGGTGGTCTAGAAGGTATCCAGCACACACTAAAAACATCACTGTTCTATCAAATGATTGCGCCTCTGATTGCGCTGTCGCTTTTCTTGGCGCTGGGCGTCGCGTCGCAGCCTTGGGCCCTCGCGATGGTTCTTGTTCTCGCCGCACCGCCGGTTACAGGTAGTCCAAACTTCACGATTCTATTGGATCAGGATCCTGCCGTCTCAATGCGCTTGCTGCTTGTGGGAACCGCTATATTCCCGCTCACAGTCATTCCCGTTCTGATCATGCTTCCGGCGGTCGATACAATTTCTGGCGTGCTCATCAGCGCGCTTCGTCTTTTGCTTGTTGTAGTCGGATCGGTTGGGCTGGCATTTGCAATTCGGCACTTTCGCTGGCCGTCAATGTCTCCCACACATCAAAGCGCAATAGACGGGATCTCGGCGATTCTACTTGGTATCGTGGTCATTGGGTTGATGTCAGCCGTCGGGCCAGCGCTTGTCGAACGCCCGGCGATCTTCCTTACATGGCTTGCTTTCGCACTCGCGTTGAATTTTGGTCTTCAGCTCGCAGCTGCGCATTCCATGCCTTTGCGTGAGCCGAGCGAGCGGGCCGGAACAGCAATCGTCGCCGGTAATCGCAACATCGCGCTGTTTCTTGTTGCCTTGCCCGAGGCCACAACCGACATGCTGCTCTTGTTCATCGGCTGTTATCAGGTGCCGATGTATTTGACGCCGATCCTGATGCGCCGGGTGCTGTCCCCAACCCCCGGCTAATTTCCATCAGTGGTTGTCGCGCGGCATATGTTTGTGCGCGATATCGCGATACTCCGGCGCCCCATCCAGAACCATGCCTTCCGAAAATGGCCGAACCTTCTCGCGGAATATTTCCTGCCATGGCGACTGGCTTTCTGGCGCAAATGGCCGCTCAGAAAGGCCCGCGCGACGCGTTTCCAATTCGGCATCGTCCACCAACATGTCGGCCGTGCATGCGTTCAAATCAATACGGATCGTGTCGCCTGTTTTAACCAACGCCAATCCACCCCCGGCCGCAGCTTCGGGTGACGCATTCAGGATCGACGGAGATCCGGACGTTCCCGATTGGCGTCCATCGCCAACACATGGAAGCGCCTGTACGCCGCGCTTCAAAAGGTACGATGGCGCGCGCATGTTCACGACTTCTGCACCTCCAGGATATCCGATTGGCCCAGCGCCGCGCATGATCAACACACAGTCTTCGTCAATGCCAAGGCTCTCGTCATCAATTCGCGCGTGATAATCCTCAGGCCCGTCAAAGACGATGGCCCGACCCTCAAACGCGCCGGGATTTTCCGGGTCCGACAAATACCGATCTCGGAATTCTTTCGAGATGACGCTGGTCTTCATAATAGCGCTGTCAAACAAATTGCCTTTCAGATTGATGAAACCGGCATCCTGCAACATCGGCGCAGAAACTGTTTTGATAACGTCCTTATTTTCACTTCGCCTGTTCTCGCAATTCGCCCCCATTGACTGACCATTCACAGTCAATGCATCGGGATGCGGCAGAAGCCCTTGCGCCAACAATTCGCCCACCACCGCAGGCACACCCCCGGCGCGGTGATAGTCTTCGCCAAGGTATTCTCCGGCAGGCTGAAGATTAACCAACAGGGGCACTTTGTGCCCTAAGCGCTGCCAATCGTCATTGTCGAGCGGCACACCCAAATGCCGCGCAATCGCGTTCAAATGGATCGGTGCATTCGTCGATCCGCCGATAGCCGAATTGATGACGATCGCATTCTCAAAAGCCTCGCGCGTCATCACGTCTGACGGCTTGCGATCTTCGTTCACCATTTCGATGATCTGTTTGCCAGTCTCATACGAGATCTGGCCCCGTTCCCGATAGGGTGCAGGAATAGCGGCAGAACCCGGCAACTGCATACCGAGCGCTTCGGCGAGCGAATTCATCGTCGTCGCGGTCCCCATGGTGTTGCAATAGCCAACCGACGGCGTTGAAGATGCCACAAGGTCCATGAAACCGTCGTCGTCTATCTCGCCCGCGGCGTGAAGCTCTCGCGCCTTCCAGACAATTGTCCCTGAACCCGTGCGCTCACCTCGAAACCATCCGTTCAGCATGGGGCCGACCGACAATGCAATTGCAGGAATGTTCACAGTCGCCGCGGCCATCAAAAGCGCGGGGGTTGTCTTGTCGCAGCCAATGTTCAGAACAACGCCGTCAATCGGATATCCGTAAAGCGTCTCGACCAAAGACAAATAAGCAAGGTTTCTATCCAACATTGCCGTCGGCCGTTTGCCGGTTTCCTGAATAGGATGAACCGGAATCTCGATTACGGTTCCGCCAGAAGCGATAACGCCATCACGTACACGCTTTGACAGCTCGATATGATGCCGGTTGCAAGGGCTCAGATCGC
>CALLWO010000126.1 GCA_938016355.1 uncultured Boseongicola sp.
CATTCCAGTGTAGGGAGCCGTTGGCGCAGGATTGATCAGCGTCAGGCGCACGCCCGGCGTCGGCTTCATGCCCCAACGCTTCAGGACAAGCGCATGGGTATGTCCGCCCCCCACGAGCACCACGTCTTTCACAAATGGCAAATCTGACTTTATCATCGGCATCCTCGCTAGCGCGAATGGCCGCATTTGGCGAGGCTTCAGGGCGCGATCCAACGCGCTTGTGACCCCTCAAACACCGCGCGACGGTGGGGTAAGGCCGCCAGCGAAAGCGTCTCGATCCGTTCAACTTGTGCCGTCAAGACACGAAAGAAAGACGCATCATCGCTGAGAGCCGGCAGAGTGGGCCGTTCAAGTTCGCGACCCGGGAGAGGTGAAGGCGCATAGTTCGCCCGTCTTCCAACACTCATTGCGGACCATTCGTCTGGGTCCCCGTTTGATACAGTGATCCGCGCGCGAAGCCGGACCTGTAGTGCAGCGTCGGCATCCCAAAACAGCAGCTCTGCGCGGGGGTCTCCGCCAAGCTCCTCAATTTTCTCAGATGCACCATGTGTGAATAAAATCAATTGCTTGGCGTCGACATCTACGGCCCGAAGAACCAAGATGCGCACGCGCGGCGCCCCTGATTTCGACACGGTCGCGAGTGTTAACAAATGCGCGGGGGAGCCTGGTTTTTCGGCGCCGGTCTTCAGCTTTTCCCACACGAAAGCCTGCGTATCGTCGAGCGTCGCGAATGGATCATTCATAGCCCGTCATCTCCAGATAGCCGATGCCCTTGTGCGTGCCGTCGAAACTTACTGGACCCTCCCAATAGGGCACGGCTGTAGACATCCAGCTTTGTGGGTAAATCGCCTCAACTTGGATCGCCAGATCGCGTTTCGGCAGCGTCACTCGCCATCCCACCGGAACATCGCGATCGGCAACGCTTGCCCATTCGATGGGTGTCATGGTCAACTCACCGGGTACAAAAGGCGTCGGCGTTCCGTCGCGCGAAATCCATGTGCCGACGGTATAGGCCGGACCGGTTTCATCGCGCAGGCGATAGCCCATCATCTTGTCGCCGCCATCAAGGTGCAGCGAGATCCAGTCCCAACCAGTTTGAGTCGGCGAAAGGGGTTGAGACGACCATTCGCGATCAAGCCATCCACGTCCCGTGACCGAAATTTCGCCTGAGGGCAGGATCACCGTGCCGCTGATTTTGTAAAACGGTTGCGAGTAATAGTGGCTTGCCAATCCCTCGTGAGACTTGGCCGAGAAGCCGTTTGCTCCCTGGGGAACGAATTCATTTGACGCTTGAAGCGACAAATCATACGAAAAATCAGAGCCTTGCGCGTGAAGTCGAACGTTGTTCGGATCGGAGCCAGTCATTACCCATTCGTCGATGAACGCCTCGAACGGCTCTGATGAGACGCCCGCCGTACCGCTACCACCACGCGAAAAACGCTCGTCGAAGTAATGCCCATCAGGCCCCGAAACGGCGGCATGACCCATCCAGATCTGATCCGCGTCCGTGCCGCTTGGAGTCATTGCATTGCGAAACAGGGTCCATTGAACACCGTAATCGACGCCATCTTTATCCCGAAGATTTGCAGTCACATACCACCATTCGATCCGAAAATTGGGATGCGGTCCGTGATCATCGGGAAAGGAAAATCGTGTGTCCGGATCGGGCAAAGCAAAACCGTCGCTAGATTGGCCCAAGCCCGCGAAGCCCTGTGCAGATGCGAGGAACGGCAAGAACGCGACCGCAAACACGAAGAGAAAAGCCTTAGCGTTCATGGGAAAAAACCCGGATCAAATCTGCAGGGGGGCGGGTCGCCAAACGTCGCGCGGGCCAAAGACTTGCGAGGCCTGCCGCCAAGAGCGAAAGCAGTGCAAGCCATGCCCAATCGGCCGGGAAGAAATGCATCGGAAGGCGCCACCCAAAGGCTTCTACGTTTATGACCGCGAGGAGAACCCAAGCCAAAAGCAGCCCAACCGGTACGGCCAAAACAAACGTGACAGCGGCCAGAATGAGGGCTCGGATCAGCTCTGCGCGCGCAAGGATGTGACGAGGAATTCCCAGCGCCCAAATGGGCGCGAGTTGAGGCAAACGCATCGCAGCTATGGTTAACAGACTGGTCAAAATGGCGAAGCCAGCAACGGCGAGCGTTAACACGTTGAGCGCGGCCGAGACGGCGAAAGTGCGATCAAAAACGTCGATAGAGAAGGACTTGATGGATGCCTGATCAATGATGTTTTCCGCCGGAAGACCGAAGTCTTCGGTCAAAGAAGTGCGCACTGCATCGACGTTCCCTCGCGAAACACGAAGACCGAAATCGGTGCGATCAATGTCGCTGTAGCGCGTGGTTAGGGTCGACGTGGGTAAAATGACCTGACCCATCGGATTGCCATAGTCTGAATAGACGCCAAGCACCTCTGTTTCCCAGCCGCCGGGCATTGCGATCACGTCGCCCGGCGCGATGTCCTCGCGCCGTCCCAACTGTTCATTGATCAATGCGCCTTCACCAATTGCAATTCTGTCCCAAACATTTGGAAGCGCACTCAGAAGGGGCCAATTCTCACGATAAGTGGGATGATCAACAATTCCGTAAATTTCTGCGGGCGCGCCCAAAACCTCAGCGTCTGTATGCCAAATAGGCAGAATCGCATCGGTGCGAGGTTCGAGAAAGGCAATCAAATCAGTGACTTCAGCTTCGGACTCCGCTGTCACATAAAGCTCGCTCGCCAGTCGTTGATCAAGCCAGCCCGTGAACGTCAGGCGGAAACTTCCAACCATCGTGCCAACGCCAATATTCGCGGCCAATGCCAAAAGAAGGGCCATTAGCGCAAGTGAAAGTCCCGGCAATTGCTGGCGCGTATCGGCCCAAAACCATTCGCTCAAAACGCCGCGAGACAGACGTTCCGCGCCTCGCAAGATGATTGACAATGCAGTTGGAAGCGCGAGGGCTGCGGTCAAAAGCAAACCTGCCAAAAGAACGAAGCCACCAACCAAACCGCCGCCAACAAGGCCCGCGAAAAGCGATGTTGCAAGACAGAGCGTTGCGACGATCAACTGCATGCGCATCACGCTTTCTGACGCCAGCGCCCAAGCGCGAGGTTGCGCGGCGGCCAATGGTTTCAAACGCGCGACTTGCACCAGATGGGTCAGCGCTGCGAGGGCCGTTCCAAGGATCGCTATAGCGAGACCTGAAAGCCACCAAAGCGGCGACAAGGTTAACGCGCCATCGATTGTGGCTCCGTAAAGACCACGCAGCGTCGCGGCGACGTCCGGCAAGAGAAAGGCCGCGATAAAGTATCCTAAAACCACTCCAATCGCCCCGGCAATAAGCGCGAGGATCAGAAGTTCAACCACCAGAAGAAACACCAGGTTTCGCGCAGGAACTCCCAAGGCTCGTAACGTGCGAAAGACGGGCCGGCGCTGTTCAAAGGCCAATCCAACCGCGCCGTTTACGATAAAAAGACCAACAGCAAAACTAAGCAGACCGAACGCGGTCAGGTTTAAGTGGAAACTGTCTGTTAGGCGCGCAAGATCTCCCGCGCTGTCGGGCGCTTTTATGATCAGGCTGGGCGCGATTTCTTTAAGCGGCGTTTGTGAAAGCGGCTGCTCAGGGTCAAGCTCCAAGCGATCATAGCCCGATTGCTCTAGAAGCGCTGCAGCACCGGAGAGATCAACGAGGGCAAGTCCGGGTGCGAGGCCTTCAACTTTTTGCACGCGAGCCCCAAAGTTCTCCAAGCGAGTAGCTGTCGCGGGCGACGTGAGGATACGTCCTTGTGATCCAAGAAAATCAGTTAGTTCAATGTCTTCAAGCGCGCCTCTGGTTGGTGTGCCAGGGCTTAATGTGAGTGGATCAATACCAAGGAGACGAACGCGGCCTTCGCTTCCTGCGACCCATCCATCCACGATCGGACTGACTTTCCAGCCATTCCTGCGCAACGTGGCATAAGCGTCCGGGGCGATCTGCGCGCCAGCGCTGTCCACAATGACCTGTGATCCGCCCAATACATTTGCAGCGTCATCATAGCTTTTTCGGGCCTCCGCATTGATCGCCTGCACACCCGCCCAAAGCGCGGTCGCAAGCGCTAGCCCCAATACGAGCGTCACCAGTTGGAAAGGTTTGCGGCGCCAATGGGACAACAATGCATGGAGCGCCGCCGCGGTCATTGTTGAATGCGCCCCTGACGCAAATGCAATCGACGATTGGAACGCGAGGCGAGCCGCTCGGAATGGGTGACGATCAATAGCCCAGCACCGGTTTCCTTGGCGCTTTGAAGCAAAAGGTCAAAAACAGCGTCGCCCGTGGTCTCGTCAAGGTTTCCGGTCGGCTCGTCTGCCAAAACCAGCTTCGGGCGGGCGGCGATGGCACGTCCGATTGCGACGCGCTGCTGCTGTCCGCCCGACAGCTGTTCGGGGTATTTGCTCAAATGCTCGCTCAAACCTAGTTGTTCGGCGAGAGCAGAGAGGTTCGCATCGCGCCCTGCAAGGCGCGCCTGAAACAAAAGATTTTGGGCGATATTCAGCGATGGGATTAGATTGAATTGCTGGAAGACGATGCCAATGTCATCGCGCCGAAGCCGTGCGCGACCTGCGTCCTTTAATGTTGAAAGCGCGATGCCATCCACGGTCACCTCGCCGCCATCGGCCGGTTCCAATCCCGCAATTATGTGAAGAAGCGTTGATTTTCCCGAGCCGCTTTCACCCGTGAGTGCCACGCTTTCGCCGATCGCCAGCGACAGCGAGACACCATCGAGAATGGTCACTGCTTCAAAGCGTTTGCTGAGATTTTGAACGTCGAGCAACATGAGCTTTACCTAAGCTCAATTTCGCGCGCGCAAAGGGGCTTAATCGACACTGAGACCAGATGGCACAGTGTCCGGTCGTCCGAGCGGTCGTGTCATGGCTGTCGCGCCAGTCAGGCTTTCCAGGAATGCGACGAGTTCTGCGATCTCGGGCTCGCTTAGATCGACGGGCGTGATGTCCAAAGCAGCGCGATGGCGCGCCATTTCGCGGGCGTCGGTCTGGACGATAAAGTCAACCGCTTGGAACCAAGGTGCATTTGGTAGCTCAGCGTCTTTTGGCTCCCATGTCTCTAGCATTTTTTGCGGATCGAGGTGATGACGTACGATGGCGTCCAGCGTGGCATAAGCGCCGTTGTGTCCATAAGGTGCTGTTAACGCGACATTTCGGAGCATTGGTGTGCGAAAGCGATAAGCGTCGGCCAGATCGTCGCTTTCGCCCATTCGTCCGACGTCGCGCGACAAAAGATCGAAGCGCCGGGTCTTGCCGGGGCCAAAGGCTGGCAGGGCGAGCGCATGAAACTCTTGATCACTCATCAAAGGGCCGGAATGACAGCCCGCGCAGCCAGCCTTGCCATAAAACAAATCCATTCCTGCGCGTTCGGTATTCGAAAGCGCGGTTTCGTCGCCCGCCAAATGACGATCAAAAGCGCTGTCGTGGTTGCGCCATTCGCGACCCATGAACGCGGCAAGCGCATTGGCGATTTCAACGATGGTCACGTCTTCTGACCGATCGATATGGTCATAGGCTTCAACGAAGGCATCACCATATTCGGGGATGATCCGAACGCGCTTTGCGATGATCGGCCAAGCGTTGTCGATACGGTCATTGACAGCACCGGACACCTCGTTCTCCTCCGGATCACCGGCCATTTCAAAGCGTGCCGTGATGGGAAATACGGCCTGTGCGGCAAGAATCGAGGTCAAACCGGTGGGGAGCCACTCTTCGGCGGGCGAGTTGAAGCCGTTTCCATATAGGTCCGAGGTCGACAATCGCCCATCGTGAAACAGCACAGAGATATCCCGGGCACCAAGATTCCAAAGCGCGGGCGCATTCCGCGGAATGCGCTTGCGGATGCGATCATGGGCGCTTTGGGCCACGCGTTTCTTGCCAATGCCTTCGCCACCTTCGCCAATCCCAAGGCTCAGCCCGTCGCCGCTGCCAAGGTCGTGGTGATGGCATGTGCCGCAGGAAATGTTGCGATTGCCCGACAAGATCTTGTCATAGAACAAAAGCTGGCCCAGTTTGGCTTGAACCGGATCAAATTCGATAAAGTCGTCATCCGTTAGTGGACGCGGCAATTCGGCAGCAAACGCGGGAATAGCGCAGCAAAAGGCGAGGATATGAAAAAGACGAGTCACGTGTTGATTGTGGCCACCTTGCTGGCACTCGCAAGCCCTGTAAGGGCAGAAATCGAAGCCGCGCGCGATTTAATGGAGGCTGGGCGCTTTGTTGAAGCGAGGGAGGCACTTTTGCCCGCCGCGCGATCTGGGAATGCAGACGCCGAAGAACTGATAGGCGTCATGTATGCACTGGGACTTGGAGTCGAAAAGGACTTGGAGCGCGCCTTTGAATGGTATTTGCGGTCTTCGATGAAGGGGCACCCTGGCGCGCAATCGGGGATCGGATGGTATTACGAAGTCGGTCTCGGCATGCCTGCGCCGGATTTGGTGCGCGCCTATCTTTGGTACGCGCTGTCCGCCATTGGTGGTGATCCCGATGCGGCAATTTCTCTGGAAGACGTCACACGCAAGATGTCTGCGGACGAGATCGAACGCGCGAAAACGCTGATCAACGATTACAAACCTTGGATGTACCCGTTCCGCTAAGGTCAAAGGAAAAGGGGCACCCTAAGGCGCCCCTTGATATCTTGGTAAAAAGCCCTGCGAGCTTAGTTCAATTCGCCTGCGCGAATGTCATTCAGCTCGGATTCGGCTTCGGCAACGGCTGTTGTCAGCGCGTCAAAGATGGCTTCGCCACCGTCAACGTTTGACTTGAACCAGTCATAGACCGGTGCAGCTGCTTCAGCGAAGGCCGCTTTTTCAGCAGGTGTTGGCACATAGATGTCGCCGCCACCCGCTGCAAAATCCTGATATGCTTGGATCGACTTACGCTTAGGCGATGCGAACGTTGCCTGCTGCAGCTGATAGAAGCCATCAACAACAACGCGACGCAGATCTTCTGGCATGGACAGGAACTGTTCGTTGTTCATGAACCAAAGCGCGCCCATATAAGCATGGCCATCAAGCGTGACATACTGCAGACCCGCATCCGGGAATTTCATGCCCATGATGTCGGTGATGCCGTTTTTGGAACCTTCAACAACGCCCGTCTGGAACGATGTGAAAAGCTCGGGCCATGGGATCGGAGTGGGCGACGCGCCAAGCGCCTTCACCAGTTCCTGTGGAAGGTCAGCAACCACGGTGCGGATCTTCAGGCCTTCCATGTCGGATGGCATCGCAACACGGCGCTGCGTGTTGGCAAAGTTGCGCCAGCCGCCGGTGTTCCCGATTGTCATCAGACGGATCGCGTCACCAGAAGTTTCGCGTACCATTTCCTGCATCTTGCGGACGAATGGCGATCCGTTAGCGAGCGCATGCTCGGCAACACGGTCGTCGGCCATCAAGTAAGGCAGATCAAGAACCTGAACGAACGGGAAAATGCCCGAAGACCCACCGGAAGTCGAAATGTAGATGTCGACGCCGCCGTCAGCGACGCCCTGAAGGCACTCAGCGCCGTTCGAGCAAAGCTGCGTGCCGATGAAAAGCTCAACGGCGATTTTGCCATTTGAAGCTTGCTCAACATAGTTCTTGAAAACGACCAGACCGTCATAGTCTTCGTCATTCTCGTTCGAGTTCGCGGTGGCCCGTAGGTTGAACTCGGCATGACCGGCCGCAAAAGCCGACATGGCTCCCGCTGCAATCATGGTCGCGGCAAGCGCCGCAGTTGTAAGACCTTTTAGCATGTAAACACTCCCTGTTATTGCTTTGGTCATTGGACGAACCCGGTAAGTCGTGGGACCGTCATGGATATGGCCGGGATATACGTGATCAGGAAAATCACGAAGATCTCGACAGCGAGGAAAGGCAAGATCGCCTTCGCAATGGTCTGGACCTTCTCGCCAGACACCGATGACGCCACAAAGAGCACAAGCCCCATTGGTGGTGTCGCCAGACCGACGGTCAGGTTCACAGACATGATGATCGCGAAATGCACGGGATGCACGCCCATTTCGACAAAAATTGGTCCCAAAATCGGGCCCAAAATGATAATCGCCGGCCCTGCGTCCAAAAACATGCCCACGATGAACAGCAAAATGTTGATCAAGAAGAGCAGGATCAGCGGATTTTCAGACAGGCTGAGGATGTATTCGGCAAGGATTTGTGGCGCATAGGAGAGCGACACAACCGTTTTGAAGGCCATCGCCGCGCCGACCAACAAAAGGACGACGGCCGATGTCATTGCCGATCGTGTGAGCACGTCGGGCAAGTCTTTGAGGCGCATCGTCTTAAGGACGAAGAACGCAACAAAGATGGCGTAGAACACCGCAACTGCTGCTGCCTCTGTTGGGGTGAAGACGCCCAGAAGAATGCCGCCAAGGATCAGAATAGGCGTTTGAAGTGGGACGACTGCGCGCTTTGTCACCATCCGGAAATCCCGGTGGATGCGTGGACGCATACCCATCAAGAGGAAATGAGTGGCCAGAACGCTGACAAGGTAGGTTGCGAGAACCACCATGGAGGACGCATCTTCGGTAGCAAATCCGGTTGACCCTCGGAAGGCCGCAAAGATCAGCCAGCCGATGTTCAGCCGCAAAAGAACAAACGACACCCAATATTCGCGCGCCGTTAACGTCATTCCCTTTTTTACGATGCGTTCAGCTTTGGGCAGGTCGTACTTATTTGCCAACAGACGCACAACCAGCATCAGACCAACGCCAACCATGACACCGGGCACAATGCCAGCAAGGAACAGAGCCGCGACGCTTTCGCCCATGACATAGGCATAGATGATCATGATGCCAGATGGCGGAATGATCGGCCCGATGACCGACGACGCCGCCGTGACGGCGGCCGCAAACCGGCGGGTATACCCTTGCTTCTCCATGGCCGGGATCAGCATGGAGCCCAGCGCGGAGGTGTCCGCGACCGCGGACCCGGAAAGTCCTGCAAACAACATGGATGAAAGAATGTTCACATGTGCCAGACCGCCACGAAGGTGGCCCATCAGCGCTTGCGAAAACTCAACCAGACGTTCGGTGATGCCACCTTTGTTCATCAACTCGCCAGCGAGCATGAAGAACGGGATGGCCATCAGAGGAAAGCTGTCCATGCCGTTGTAAACATTGCGATAAAGTAGCGTTATGTCGCGCTCTTGACCAGCGGCCCAAAGCAGGATTCCGGGGGCTGCAAGCAGGCCGAAAAAGACCGGAAGACCAATTGTGAGGAAGATCAAAAAGACGGGTAGGAACCAAATCAGCATGTCTCTTACTCCGCTATGACTTCGTCTTCGGATGGGCTCAGGTCTTTGACCGTGCCCCCCAGAAGCGTGATGATTGTGCGCAGGATCAGCTCAATGTTGACGATCAAAAGAAGGGCCACGCCCACCACCATCGACAACATCATCCACCAGCGCGGCACCTTGATCCACTCCGAGAATTCCAGATTGGTCGGAACGTAAAGCGATGCAGTTGCAAACTTCGCGCTGAACCCGGTGATCTCGCCGTATCCGATCGGCAAAGCGACGGCCAAGACCGCGCCGGAAATCAAAAGAAGGATAAGCGAAAGGATCGAACCAGCAGTTTTTGGGAGTGCTTCGACGAGCATGTCGATCGCAACAAATCCGCCGCGGCGATACGCCATCGGAGCCATGAGCCCCGTCATCCAAAGCATCATGAAACGCGCGGCCTCATCGGGCCAGGGTAGCGCGTTGTTCAACACGTAGCGAAAGAACACCTGAACCAGAATGGCCAAGACCATCAACGCAATCGCAACAAGAGAAATGTATCGTCCAATACGCAGGACGACATCATTCCATGTCTGAAAGGGCCAAAGGACCCCGTGCAGCAACGCCATGGCGCGTTTCCTCCCTATTTGACCCGCTTATTATTGTTGTTGCGGGTGTCGAAATGTGTGGCCCTAAGAAAGTTCCGAGAAGCTCCCGTATGACCCTTTTGCGAAGACCAAAGGCTGGCCGTCACCGATTGTGGCCGCATCCACGCGACCAACGATAATGACATGATCACCGCCGTCGTGCATGGCGTGTTGTGTGCACTCAAAGCGCGCCAAGCATCCGTTCAAAAGCGGTACGTTGTTCTCATTGGTGGCCCAATCGTAGGGCCCAAAGTCATACCCATCGCGCGCAAATCCAGAACAGACACTCTGTTGATCCGAGCTAAGCACATGAATTGCGTAATGTTTTGCGACCTCAAAGGCCGGGAACCTGCGCGACATTTTCGCAGGCGACCAGAGCACCAGCGGTGGGTCCAATGACAACGACGCGAAACTGTTGGCAGTGATCCCAAGCGGCCCATCAGGCGTTTGGCAGCTCACGACCGTGACACCAGTTGTAAACCGCCCCAAAGCATCGCGGAAATCACGAGCCGTATCAGGACCGGGGATAAAGCGCGTCATATCTTGGAACCCTCCATCGGCCATATCATGGAACCTCATGACCGATCGCGGCAACATAAAGCTCGTACCAGGTCTCGCGGTCCATCTTAACGCGCGTGGCATCCGAAAGCCGTTTGATCCGTTCAAGATTATTGGTCCCCATCACCGGCAGGATGCCGGATGGATGTGCCAACAACCACGCGATTGCGACGGCAGCTGGATCGGTCCCGTTTTCTTCGGCGATCCGACGCAGAACGGTCTGAACCTCGCCATCTCCGTTCATCAATCCGCCGCCACCGAGTGGCGACCACGCCATCGGCGGGATCTCGTTCTCCTGCAAAAAAGCGATGTCGCCATTGGTAAACGCGTCGTTGCAGGACAGGCTCAATTCAATCTGGTTAACGGCGAGATCGTTTTCCATCGCTGACTGCAAAAGCGAGAAATCCCAAGGGCGAAAGTTGGAAACGCCAACAGCGCGAACTTTCCCACTTTCAACCAGCTTATCAAGCGCTTCACCGGTTTCGTGGTGATCCATGAATGGGTCCTGACGGTGGATCAATAGCAGATCCAAGCGCTCGATCCCCATGAGGCTCAATGACTTTTCAACCTGCGCGTTGATATGTGCAGGAGTCGAATCATAATGCTTCACGCGCGCATTTGGGAATGCGTCGCAGGGCACAACGATGTTGGTTTTCGAGACAATCTCTATCTTATCAGCAAGATCAGTGCCCTTCAGCGCGGCCCCAAACAATGCCTCAGACTTGTAAAGCCCATAGATGTCAGCTTGGTCGATCGTCGTGATGCCTTGCTCCAAACAGGCCTCAACTTTTGCCTGAATGTGCTTGGGCGATGTGTCTTCAGCCTCGTCGAGCCGCCACATGCCATACACAATGCGACTAAAGCTCAAATCCTCGGTGATCTGGATGCGATCCATTATTTTCTTTCTCCCACACCAAGCGGCGTCGCGGGGGTTTCAGTTGGCACGCGGCCGTAAGCTTCGGGCAGGGAGCAGGTCTTCAGGTTTGGCAACACCCGGCTGCCAAAGGAAATGCATTCGTCGATGTGCGGATAACCCGAGAAGATGAACGCGCGAATGCCCATTTTCTGATACTCTTCGATCTGCGTCATCACCTGATCGGTGGACCCGACCAGCGCGGCCCCGCAACCCGAACGCGCGCGACCGACGCCAGTCCAAAGGTTCGGCTCTACATATCCAAACTTGTCGGCAAGCTCTCGCGCTTTTGCCTGATGACTGACCCCAAGCGACGTGCTGTCGTGGGCGCGATCGCGGATCAACTGCCCGTATTCATCATCCAACTTCGAGACGAGATGCTCGGCATATTCTTTTGCCTCTGCCTCGGTATCGCGCACAATCATGTGGACGCGCAGGCCGTAATCGAGCGTTCTGTTATATTTTTCAGCGACTTCGTTGACGTCCTTCATGCGCTGTGCAAGCTGATCTTTTGTTTCTGGCCACATCAGATAGACGTCGCAATGCTGCCCGCAAAGCTCCAAAGCTGACGGTGAATACCCTCCGAAATACATCAACGGGCCGCCATTTTGCTGGTAAGGGCGAGCAGGGTCCGTCGAGATGCCTTTGAAGTTGTAAACTTCGCCTTCGTAGTTGATCTCGTCCTGAGTCCAAGCTTGCCGCAAAATCTCGACAACTTCGCGCGAGCGCTGATAGCGGAAATTCGATTCGGCTTTTTCACCTGGGAAGTCAGACGAAATGATGTTGATCGTCAGCCGACCTTTCATCATGTGATCCAGCGTCGCAATCGTGCGCGCCAACATGATGGGTTGCATCTCGCCGCATCGCACGGCCGCCAGCATATTGATCTTCTCGGTTAAGGGCGCGCAGCCCGCGACAAAGGAAAGAGTGTCCTGTCCAACCTGATAAGAAGAGGGGGCAAGAATATTGCGGAATCCTTGCTTTTCAGCCTCAAGCACGATGTCTCGGCAATGCTCCCATGACGAACGCAACGCGCCGTCGGGCACGCCAAGATAGGCGTAATCATCTGAACATAAGGCGGAAAACCAACTGACTTCGGCAGCGTCGAGGTCGGCTGAGGTAACAGGAACGACGGTCATGCGAATCCTTAAAGGTGGCAATATTTCCTCTTGCGTAGCACTCGCTTTGATATACATCAATAGTGTATCAATTTTTTTGGAGTCACCCCGGTGCCCGACCAAACCGCCCTGCCAAAGTATGTGCAGACCGCCGAATTGCTGATCCGTGAGATCGCGTCCGGGCGGATTGCGGATGGCGCGCGATTGCCGCCCGAGCGCGACATGGCGACTGATCTAGGAATATCGGTTGGCACGCTTCGAAAGGCGCTTGATGACCTGACAGAAAAGGGCCTGTTGGAGCGTGTTCAGGGCTCGGGAAATTATGTGCGCCACAAAGCAGAGGCGGCAGGCGTCTATGCATTTTTCCGTCTTGAGCTTGTTGACGGAGGTGGTTTGCCCACAGCGGAGCTGCTTGATGTAAGGCGGATGAAAAAGCCCGGCGATCTTCCCGAATTCGGTCGTCTGGACGAAGGTCACCGCATCCGCCGTTTGCGCCGATTGTCCGGGCAGGCAATCGCCCTTGAAGAAATTTGGCTGGATGCCGGATGGGCCGAAACGGTCCGAAAAGCCGACATTTTGGAATCGCTCTATCTATTTTATCGAACCGAGCTTGGTCTTTCGATCTCGAGGGCCGAGGACAGTATTGGCGTCGGATTCGTCCCCGAATGGCGGGTCGAGGCTTTTGGTCCCGAAACTGGCGCATCAGTTGGCTACATCGAAAGATGGGGCCGCACGGATGCCGGAGAAATCGCAGAATACTCGCGCACATGGTTCGACCCCAACGTCGCGCGCTACATCGCACGAATGAGATAGGCCTGAACTAAACGGCCAAAAGGAAAAGAACACCGAAACTATGGATAAGATTATTAACTACGGGATCATCGGTTGCGGCATGATGGGCCAGGAGCATCTTCGCAACATCGCGCTTTTGCCAATGGCGCGGGTCGCTGCAATTTTCGAACCTGACCCGATCATGGCCAATGCGGCCAAAGCGATTGCCCCAAATGCAATGCTCGCGTCCTCGATTGAAGACTTGCTCGCTGTGGAAGATCTCGACTGCCTCCTCGTTGTCTCGCCCAACCATATGCATGTCGGCCAGTTCGAAGAGATCGCGTCCAAGCGCGCGCTGCCGCTTTTGATAGAAAAGCCGCTCTATACGGATCCGGACCATGCGGCGCGGATTGAAAAACTGCGCGCGACGTACCCGGCACCTGTTTGGGTCGCGATGGAATATCGCTACATGCCGCCAGTGCAAACGTTTATCGAACAAGTCGACGCAGCCACAGGCGGCGTGACAATGCTGACAATCCGCGAGCATCGCTTTCCGTTTCTCCCGAAGGTCGGGGATTGGAACCGTTTCAACCGATATACCGGCGGTACATTGGTCGAGAAGTGCTGTCATTTCTTTGATCTTATGCGGTTTATTCTGAAATCCGAACCTGTCCGGGTGGTGGCAAGCGCGGGTCAGGATGTGAACCACAAAGACGAAGCATATGACGGCGAAACCCCGGACATCTGGGACGGGGCATATGTCATCGTTGATTTTGAAAGCGGCGCACGGGCGATGCTGGAATTGTGCATGTACGCGGAAGGGTCGCGTTACCAGGAAGAGATAACGGCCGTCGGTCCTTCTGGGAAAATCGAAGCGTTCGTTCCCGGTCCGGGGCGGTTCTGGCCGACGCATTTGGGCGATGCGCCTGTTCCGCAAGTCGTCGTCTCGCCGCGTCAGCCAAAAGGGCCGCAGATCGTGGACATTCCTGTGGACCCGACGATCCTTGATGCCGGGGATCACAACGGATCGACATTTTATCAGCACGCTCGTTTTCTCGATGTGGTGCGCGGTCAATGCGGGCCGGAAGTAACGCTGATGGACGGGGCGCAGGCCGTGGCCATGGGCCTTGCCGCACAAGAAGCCGCGCGCACCGGCGAGGCGGTCCGGCTGCTCAAGCCTGATGCCGGTGTCTGACAAGTTGGTGTCGCAGAAAGACGCGATGAATTGAGAGCCACAGACGCACACTTTCGAACATCGAAGGAGAGTGTGAGATGTCCGATACAGATCTGAGCGCCGTTCTGCGTCCCGTTTCAGAAGCGAACGGTTTGCCCAATGCGCATTACACGTCCGAGACTGTTTTCGAACAGGAACGTGATCCGCTTTGGAACACGTCATGGGCCGGTGTCTGCACAATTGCCGACGTCGCTGAACCCGGCGACGCACGCCCGATCGATTTTCTCGGAGTGCCTCTGTTTGCTTTACACGGACGCGACGGCAAAATCCGTGTGTTTCAAAACATTTGCCGCCATCGCGGAATGATCCTTGTTACAGAGCCCAGAAAAATCGAAGGCGCAATTCGTTGCCCCTATCATTCGTGGTGCTACAGCCATGATGGGCGTCTTGCCGCCACGCCTCATGTCGGCGGCCCGGGCAAGAACTCACATCCCGACATTAAGCGCGAAAAACTTGGTTTGCTCGAAGTGCGGACCCATATTTGGATGGGCGTCGTCTATATCAATCTTTCCGGCGACGCGCCCGAATTCGCTGACCTTCACGGCGACCTGATGGCGCGTTGGGCCGAGTTTGACCAACCCTTGTTTCACGGTGGGCCTGACAGCACCATTCAATTGACCTGTCGGACGAATTGGAAACTTGCTGTCGAAAACTACTGCGAGAGTTATCACCTCCCTTGGGTACACCCCGGATTAAACAGCTATTCGCGTCTTGAAGATCACTACAACATCGAAGAACCCGGAAAATTCTGCGGTCAGGGCACCGAAGTCTATCGCCAGATTGAAGATGAGGACGGCTCGAAATTTCCGGACTTCGAGGGTCTCAGCGAGAAATGGGATACAGCCGGAGAATACGTTACGCTGACGCCAAACGTGATGCTCGGGGTTCAGCGTGACCATATTTTTGCGATCATTTTGGAGCCGAAGGGCGCTAAAATGACCGTCGAACACATCCACATTTTTTACGCGTCGCCCGATACGTCAAACGCGCTGCGCGCCAAGAACACGGCCCAGTGGAAAGTCGTTTTCGAAGAGGACATTGGGGTCGTAGAGGGCATGCAGGCCGCTCGCGGCGCGCCCGGCTTTGATGGCGGTAAATTCTCGCCAGCGATGGATGGGCCAACGCATCTGTTTCATCAATGGGTCGCGACGCGCCTTTCAGAAGGTAAAGTTGCAGCAGAATAACGATGCCGAGCGCGAGGGAACTGGAAGCCGAATTGCTCGATGCGCACGCCCGCGATGATCGCCGGGCGCTGGTAGATCTCTATGCTCAAGCTGCTGAGGTTGCAGAGGCCGCGAAAGACATTGATCGCGCGTGCTTTTTTCTGACCCACGCGTGGGTTTTCGCGCTTGAAACGAACCACGCCACAACTGATCATCTGCGCGACAGACTTGTGCGTCACGGTCGCATATAATCCGCAGAACACGAGGGAAATTTATGAAAAGTCACACGCGCGTTGTGGTCATTGGCGGCGGGGTCGTTGGGTGTTCTGTCTTGTACCACTTGACCAAACTTGGTTGGTCTGACGTGGTTTTGCTCGAGCGCTCGGAGCTGACCAGCGGCTCGACCTGGCATGCAGCGGGCGGCTTTCACACCTTGAATGGCGACACGAACATGGCCGCCCTGCAAGGGTATACGATCCGGCTTTACAAAGAGCTTGAAGAAATCACAGGGCTGTCTTGCGGATTACACCACGTCGGTGGTGTGACACTGGCGGACACACCTGAGCGGCTCGACATGTTCAAAGCGGAACGTGCAAAGCATCGTTACATGGGACTTCACACGGAAATCTTGTCACCGTCTGAAATCAAAGACATTGCCGAACTGGTAAACGTCGATGGTGTCCTAGGTGGGCTCTACGATCCTTTGGATGGTCATCTCGATCCCTCTGGCACAACACAAGCCTATGCCAAAGCTGCGCGCATGGGCGGCGCAGAGATCGAACTTCACACCCGTGTTCTTGAGACGCATCCGCGCCCGGATGGCGGATGGGATGTCGTTACGAACAAGGGCAACATCGTGGCCGAACATGTGGTAAATGCCGCGGGGCTTTGGGCGCGCGAAGTTGCGGCGATGGCCGGCGTTTACCTGCCGCTGATGCCGATGGCACACCAATATTTGGTAACCGACGACATTCCGGAAATCTATGAGCGCGATCGCGAATTTCCACACGTGATGGACCCGGGCGGCGAAAGCTATCTACGCCAGGAAGGCCGCGGGCTTTGCATCGGATTTTACGAACAAAAATGTGAGCCATGGTCGGTTGACGGAACGCCCTGGGATTTCGGCCACGAGCTTTTGAACGACGCGTTTGAAAAAATCGAAGACAGTGTGTCCTTTGCATATCGCCGGTTTCCGGTGCTGGAACGGGCAGGGGTCAAAAGCGTCATCAATGGGCCGTTCACCTTCGCTCCCGATGGCAACCCGCTGGTTGGTCCGGTGCCGGGATTGCGGAATTATTGGACAGCGAGCGCGGTGATGGCCGGATTTAGCCAGGGCGGCGGCGTCGGGTTGAGTTTGGCACAATGGATGATCGAAGGCGAAACCGAACGCGATCCGCGCGCGATGGATGTTGCGCGTTTCGGAACATGGGCCACTCCGGGCTATACTTTGCCAAAGGTGATCGAGAATTATCAAAGACGATTCTCGGTCACATATCCCAACGAGGAACTCCCTGCGGGCCGACCGTTCAAACGGTCGCCAATGTACGATGTCTGGGATGGAATGAACGCGGTATTCGGCGCGCAATATGGTTTGGAGGTCGTCAACTATTTTGCCCGCGGGGGTGAGCCTCGTTTCGAGACACCCAGTTTTCGACGATCGAATGCGTGGGATGCGACCCGGGCCGAGGTTCACGCGGTGCGCACCAAAGTCGGCATAAACGAGGTGCACAATTTCGGGAAATTTCGCGTCACTGGCAAAGATGCACGAGACTGGCTAAATCACGTTATGGCGGGCCGCATTCCCGCTCCGGGTCGTGTCAGCCTATCGCCAATGCTCTCCCACAAAGGGCGATTGATTGGTGATTTCACAATCGCCTGCATGTCGGAAACCGATTTCACACTCACTGCTAGCTATGGCTCGCAAGATTATCACGCCCGTTGGTTCGCCCAGCACGCGTGGGACGGTGTCGAAGTTGAGAACATTTCTGACAAACGCACAGGGTTTCAAATTGCAGGGCCAAACGCCCGCGATGTGCTGCAATCCGTGGTGCGCGACGATGTGTTGAATGGCGCTTTCAATTTTCTGGACGTGAAGGAAATGACAATCGGCATGGTCAATTGTGTCGTCCAAAGGCTCAGCTACACCGGCGACCTTGGCTATGAAATATATTGCGACCCGATGGATCAGCGTCAGCTTTGGGACGTTCTATGGGCGGGCGGGCACGCGTTTGAAATGGCGCCCTTTGGTATGCGTGCCATGATGTCCTTGCGGCTTGATCGGTTCTTTGGGTCTTGGCAGCGAGAATACTCACCCGATTATACAGCCGCGGAAACTGGCCTTGAGAAGTTTATCGATTTTCGCAGCAACAGGGACTTCATTGGATCCGATTTGGCGCGGGCAGAAAGAGCATCTCCACCAGCACGAAGGCTTGTGGCCTTCCAGGTCGAGGCACGCGACAGCGATGTGGTTGCATATGAGCCAATTTGGCAAGACACTGAAGTAATTGGATTTTGCACGTCGGGTGGCTATTCCCACTGGCAAGATTTGTCGATCGCCTTTGGATTCATTCCAATCGAGTGTGCACGGGAAGATTTCCAAATCGAGGTCCTTGGGGACAGGCTCAATGCGCGCCTTTTGCCTGAACCTTTGTTTGACCCCGAAGGCAGTCGAATGCGTGCGTGACACATCAGTCGACGTGACTTCACAATTCACAGGCATTCCTGACAGAGTTGACCAGCCCGGCGTTCAAAACTCGTGCCAGTCATCATCTTCCGGGGCCAATGCCAAAGATCCCTCGTTGTGCATGTCGGCCCTGTCCTGTGGTTTTCGCGACGTCGAATTGTCGAGTTTCGAATGTCCGGACTGACTAGCAGATGAAGGGGCGTTCTGAGTGCGAAAACGAACGACGTCGTTTTTTGCCGGAGCGACCGTCACGGTCGTTTTGAATCTATCCGTTGCGTCGACAAGCGCGTTCGCCTCGCTCGTCAGAGTGTGAGTGGCAGCGGTCGTTTCTTCAAACATCGCGACGTTTTGCTGGGTGACCTGGTCGAGCTGGTCAATCGCAGTATTGATTTCCTCAAGTCCGGTCGACTGTTCTCGGGCAGAGGCGGCAATCATCGTGACGTGCTCCGCAATGTCGCCCACGGACCCGACAATGTCTGCCAGTGCAATGCCTGTCTTGTCGACCAGCGAGACCCCACGTTTTACGTGACCGCCTGATGTTGAAATGAGAGTGTTTATTTCTCTCGCCGCGTCGGATGATCTCTGCGCGAGCGCCCTGACCTCTGACGCGACAACGGCGAATCCACGGCCAGCCTCTCCGGCGCGTGCGGCTTCGACACCTGCATTCAACGCCAAAAGATTGGTCTGAAACGCGATGTCATCAATGACGCTTATGATCCTTGAGATCTGGTCAGACGAGGCCGCGATTTCTCCCATTGCCTCGACTGCTTCACGCACTACTTCGCCAGACGCTTCTGCATTGGTGCGCGCTTCTGTGACAACGTTGCTGGCCTGATGAGCACCATCCGCCGAGGAAGACACCGATGCGGTGAGCTGTGTCAGAGCTGCTGCAAATTGTTCCAGCGTTGCCGCTTGTTGTTCCGTGCGTCGTGAAAGGTCGTCCGCCGCGCCGGAAATATTGCCAGCTTCTCCAAGGATCGAGGCAGAATTTTCCAATACGAGGCCTACGGCCTCATCAAGGGCTTGAACAGCTTGGTTGAAGTGGAGTCTCAGCGGCTCATAATCTTCGGCGAAACTTGTTTCCAAGCGGACTGACAGATCACCTTCGGCCAATCGCGTCAAAGCACCATTCAACTCGCTGACGACGGTTTGCTGCGAATGCGCAAAGGCTTCCGATTTCTCCTGGGCCTTTCTCTGTTCAATCTCGGAAGCGGTAATGTCATGACCGAGCAATATCAGTCCAGTTACCTCGCCACGCGAATTCAGCGTGGGGGCCAAACTCCCGTGCAAAATGCATGTTTCGGAGCCGGACGTTAAGTGGAAGGTTTCGGATACGGATTGTCCTTCGCGCAGTGGCGCGAGCCTGTCGTCCGATGACGCGACGCCAATCAGATCATGTAGCGTCACATTGCTGCGCTTGGATTTCAGGCTTGGCAAACGCGCGAATAGTTGTTCGTTTCCGTTCAGTAAATTGCCTTCGTTGTCGAAATCCGCGCGCAATTGGGTCACCTCGAGCGTTTTCAGAATTGCGTCGTTGCGTCTTGCCTCGGTGACATTGTCCCATTCAATGATGTAACCGATCAGATCATCATCTGATGCGCGAACGGTATTGATTTCGACTGAGATAAACTGATCGCTCACGCGAAATTCCTGAATCATTGGACAGCGCGAAGGATCAAGTAACCCGCTCAAATCTGATAGACTCCGGTCCAGGTCCGCGATGTTCAGCCCGGTGAAGGTGGTGATGTTTTGCTTTGGAAGCGCGCTGTCCCAAGAGTTTTCCAGTGCATTATGAAATTGGGAAAACGACAGGTTGGCATGGGTTATTGTAAGATCGGTATTGGTCATCAGAAGTGCGGCGGAAGAGGCCTGAAATCCCGCGCTTTTGAACATTGCGTCGCGCGTCACTTCGGCAGCCTGAGAAAGCTTCTTTCTAAGGTCGTCAAGGTTTCGAGCGGTTGCGCCAATTTCATCGGAGCGTTTTTGAGAGGGAACTGTCGATGAAAGATCTCCATCAGCCAATTCAACCGTTCTCAATGCAACCGCGCGCAAGGGCACAGAAATCCATTGCCGGAAAATAAATCCTGATGCCAAAAGAGAAATTAGGAAAACGCCGGCAGTCAGTTCAAGCATCGTCGCGTTTGCTGAATCGATCATCGCCAGAAATTTGTTAGGCGTCCAGATCGTTGTCAGCACGCCATAGGGTACACCTTCGTCCGAAAGCCCGATTGGCATAGCGACCCAAAATCCGTCACCGGTCGTCAATTCTGTTCCTGAGTCAAAAACCAGCCCGGCCAAATATTCCAAATCTGGCGGAACTGCCGTTCCGCTTGAGGCGATGATTGTTCCATCACGCCCAACAACAGACGCACTCAGTACTTTGCTGTTAGGAGACTGGACCAGATCATCGAGAACGTTCTGAATGTCTTCACTCTTTTTGAAGCGCACCGCGCCTTCCAGCGTGGCAGCCCGCAAAGAAGTGACATCATGGGCAAGTACGCGCACCCCGTCCAATGCCACCGTGTGTGCTGTTTTGGAAGACAGATAGTATAAGGCGCCGCTGACAGCCGCGATCGAAAGTGCCAGCAAAATTAGGCACGAAACGAAAATGGACGAGGAAACCGCGCTTATGCGAGGGAGTGAGAGGCTCATGAGAATGGGTCCGTGCCTTAGAGCAATGATTCAGCATCAATCCCAACGGTCACTGCCCCGATCGGCGTGCCGGTTACGGGATCGACCAAGGTAAATGAAACTTGACCTTGATACCGTTGAGTGGAGTCATCGAGTTCGATGTCAGAGATGTGAAACCCGTTTCCGCCAGCACCAAAAGTTTCGCTGTGTTTTGCCTCATCCCCTTGCCAGAAATCAGACGTCACGTCGGAAGCCGCCACATTCAGCCCTTGCGCGTCCATGACGAATATTTCGGTGATTTGGCCGCCAGACGATGCGACTTGTTGCCTGAGGAAATCCGCGGCAACGTTTTCGATGACAGGCGAGATTGTCGGAGTATCAGCGAGACCCACTTCGGCCCGCCAAGCCTTATCGAGCGCGTCAATCCGCGCCATATCGTATCCGGCCGTTTGGACGTTTTGAGCATTGACCGCGTCGACCAGCACCTGCGCGTTCGCCCAGGCCGTAATCTCACGTTCGTAAAAGTCCTGAATAGCGCCAGTAAACTCGTCAGAGACAGCAGGTGTTGCGACGAGCGAGGCAACGAAAAATGTAAGCGGGGACAAGCGCATGATTAATCCTTCCAAGAAAGCAAATGATCGAATTTCAACCGATGCTTTAAGGTAGGAGTCTTTCCGCAGGCTTAACCAACGCGCCAATTGGCTAAAAACTGCGATATTTCAAGCAAACATAAATGCGCCGCCGGAATGAACCGGCGGCGCGATCAGATCAAAACGCGGGTTGCGTCGCGCGTGGGCGTTGAATCAGCACCAGTCCAGCCAGCAGCAAAAGGGCCGGGATGAAGAACAGCTCTTTTGGCATCCGCTCGTTTTCGACCTGGAACAAAGTCACCTCTACGAACGTATCGCCGTAGTAGTCGTATTCTGTTCCGAGTGTTTCAAAATGCGGCGTTCCCGGGAAAGGTTCTTCGAGCAACAATTTATCGCCGTCCTCAACCACAGTCAGGCCTTGCGCCTGAAGAGCAGCCATCGCGTCCCCGGCAACCGACGGCACAATGATGGTCGTTGGTCGCACCTCGCCCGTGTCGAAATCGGGGCCTTCGATGGTTAGTCGGACGTCTTGCGCGTCAGGGGCAGTGCTCATCACCGACAATCCTGCCGCGCCGGTTGCTTCGGTGTATTTCTCGCTGACTTGATCAAGGAAGAAATCCGGTCGGAACAGCATGAAGGCGATGAATAGCAAAGCGGCACTTTCCCATTTTCGCGACTTGGCAATGAAATAGCCTTGGGTCGCCGCGGCAAACAAAAGCATCGCCGTCAGTGAGATGAAGAAGACCAGAACCGCCTTGGCCGGTCCGACATCGATCAACAAAAGATCGGTGTTGAATATGAAGAGGAACGGCAAAAGCGCGGTGCGAATGTCATAGGCAAAGCCCTGAATGCCGGTCTTGATCGGATCGCCGCGACTGATAGCAGCCGCCGCATAGGCGGCAAGGCCCACGGGCGGCGTATCGTCCGCCAGAATGCCAAAGTAAAAGACAAACATGTGAACCGCGATCAGTGGAACGATCAAGCCGGATTGCGCGCCCACGCTGACAATGACAGGCGCCATGAGCGACGAAACGACGATATAGTTCGCCGTCGTCGGAAGGCCCATGCCAAGGATCAGCGACAGGATCGCCACCAGGACCAGAAGGATGATCAGGTTGCCGCCAGAGATCACTTCGATCACCTGACCGATGACCTGATGCGCGCCGGTGAGAGAGATCGTCCCGACAATCACACCAGCCGCGCCGGTTGCGACACCGATCCCGATCATATTGCGCGCGCCAAGGATCAAACCGTTGATGAAATCGTTCCAGCCCTCACGCGTTTCGCGCGCAAAGTCCTGACCCCGGAACATGGCCTTCAGCGGGCGATGGGTCAGCGCAATGATGATCATGAACATTGTGGCCCAGAAGGCAGAAAGGGCAGGCGACAGGCGCTCAAGACTGTCGGTGCGCACCATCAGGTTCCAGACCAGAATGAAAATGGGCAGGGCAAAATACGCGCCGCCAATCAGCGTCGGTGTCAGTCGCGGGGCAGAAGGCACCGGGTCGTTGGGATCATCCATCGCAATGTCGGGAAAACGCGCCGAGACGCCGACAAGCACGACATAAAGCACGGCGACCAATGCGACGGCGCCATAAACCGATTCCATCATGAATCCATCAAGTACCGCACGCAGCCCGATCATCAGGAACGTACAAACCCCAAGGAAGATAAAGCCCGACAGGAACAGGATCATAATCATCAGAACGCCGATCTTCCGGCCTTCTTTCTTCAGCCCTTCGAGCCCCATTTTCAGGCTTTCCAGATGCACGATGTAAAGCAGAGCAATGTAGGAAATGACTGCAGGCAGGAACGCGTGTTTTACCACGTCAATATAGGGGATGTTGACATATTCGACCATCAAGAACGCAGCAGCGCCCATGACAGGCGGGGTCAGCTGGCCATTGGTCGATGATGCAACTTCGACCGCGCCCGCTTTTTCGGCGGGAAAGCCAATGCGCTTCATCAGCGGAATGGTGAATGTGCCGGTGGTTACCGTGTTGGCAATGGATGACCCTGAAATCATGCCCGTCATCATCGAGGACAGAACCGAGGCCTTTGCAGGTCCGCCACGCAAAGCGCCCAGCAGCGCGATGGCAACCTTGATGAACCAATTCCCGCCACCCGCTCGATCCAAAAGCGCGCCGAAAAGCACGAACAAAAAGATCATCGAGGTCGAGACACCCAAGGCGACGCCAAAGACGCCTTCGGTCTGCATCCAATAATGGCCAAGCGCCTTGGAAAGCGACGAACCGCCATAATTCGTGATGTTGCGCGCCCATTCCGAATAGCCACCGAAGAAGGCGAAAAGAATAAAGCACGAGGCAATGATCACCAAAGGCAATCCGAGCGAGCGATAGACCGACACCATCAAGACGCCCATGCCAAGCGCAGAGACGGTGATGTCGGTCGTGCTCCACAATCCCGGGCGATCGGCAATCTGGAACCGGAAAACCACGAGGTACAGACAGGCGCCGACGCCGAGCAGCAACAAGATCCAGTCATAGGTCGGAATACGGTCGCGCGGGCTTCCCTTGAACAGCGGGAACGCCAGCGTCGCCAACATGATAGCAAAGGCAAGGTGTACGAAACGTGCCTGCGCAACGATATTGGCGAAGATGCCTGCGCCGGTGGCCTGAGCCAGAACGCCGGGCAGCTTGGAGGCGATATAGAGCTGGAAGAGGGACCAGACGATGCAGGTGCCAATGATCAGATTGGCCTGCCATTGGGCGGAAGGATTGCGGGCACCGGTATCGGCCTCGGCCACCATATCATCGGCGCTACGCTCTGGATCCACAGCGTTTGTCATCATTCCCCCCATTCGTCATTTTTGATTTTGTCGGATTGTGTTGCGCCCCCAAAATGCGAGGCGCAACACGTCTTCTTTAAGTCGCCGAACGATCAGTCGATCAGGCCAAGCTCTTTGTAAGCCCGCTCAGCACCGGGGTGCAGTGGTGCGGACAGGCCGTCATTGACCATCTGCTTTGGATCAAGATTGGCGAAAGCCGGGTGCAGCTGACGGAAATCGTCGATGTTTTCCATGACCGATTTGGCAACGATGTAAACCGTGTCGTCCGGGATGTTCGCGGAAGTCACGAAAGTTGCGCCAACACCAAATGTTGTCGTGTCGGTGTCGGTGCCCGCATACATGCCGCCCGGAATGGTGGCGACGCGATAAAACGGATTGTCTGCGACAAGTTTATCGACAGCTGGGCCGGTGACGGACACAAGACGTGCATCACAGGTGGTTGTCGCTTCTTTGATCGCCGCAGCCGGGTGACCGATAGTGTAGATCATCGCATCAATGTTGCCGTCACAAAGCTGCTGGGCCATTTCCGAACCCTTGTACTCGGTGGCAAGAGCGAGATCGCCCAGCCCCATGCCAAAGGCTTCCATTGCGACTTCCATCGTCGCGCGCTGACCCGAACCCGGGTTGCCGACATTGACGCGCTTGCCTTTGATTTCTTCAAAGCTTGTGATGCCGCTGTCGCCGCGAACGATCAGAGTGAACGGCTCTGGGTGAACCGACATGACCGCACGAATTTCAGGGAACGGATTGTCCGCGAACTTGGACGTGCCGTTATAGGCATGGTGCTGCCAGTCAGACTGAGCCACGCCGAATTCCAGCTCGCCACCTTTGATGGTGTTGATGTTGTAGACAGACCCACCAGTCGATTCCACAGCGCAGCGGATGCCGTGCTCTTTACGGCTCTTATTCACCAGACGGCAGATTGCACCGCCCGTTGGATAATAAACGCCCGTCACACCACCGGTGCCGATCGAGATGAATTCTTGCGCGCTTGCCGCACCGCCGATGGAAAGACCGGCCGCAACAAGAGCTCCAAGTGCAAATTTTTTCATGATATTTACTCCCACAGTTTCGGGTTCGTTAATCGAACTCCTTGACCCGGCCATAAGAACGAGATCTTTGTTTGGGTGCAAGACTTGCGTAATCTCCGATCAGGTAACCTAAGGTCAGCCCTCAATGTCACATGTATTTCCCCGCCATTGCCATGTCGAACTGCCGCGCGTTGCGCGCGGAGATGGCCCTTATTTGATTGATGAAAACGGCAGGTCCTACTTGGACGGATCAGGCGGGGCGGCGGTGTCTTGTCTTGGGCATTCTGACGCGCACGTCACCCGCGCGATCAACGAACAGGCGGCAAAAACCGCCTATGGGCATACGGGTTTTTTCACCTCCGACCCTGCCGAGGAGCTTGCTGACCGCTTGGTCGATCTCGCTCCGGGCGCGCTTGATCGGGTGTATTTCGTCTCGGGCGGGTCCGAAGCGATGGAGGCTGCGCTAAAGCTCGCGCGTCAGTATTATATCGAGATCGGCCAGCCCGAGCGCCGCCACATCATCGCAAGAAAACAAAGCTATCACGGCAACACGCTTGGTGCTCTGGCAACAGGCGGCAACGCATGGCGACGCGCGCCGTTTTCCCCGCTTTTGATGGACGTGACCCACGTCGCGGCCTGTTATGCCTATCGCGGTCAAGAAGCCGGTGAGGCGGAAGTCGCTTACGTTGACCGTCTTATTGATGAGATCGAAGGCGAGATTGCGCGCCTTGGAGCGGAAAACGTCATGGCTTTTGTGGCGGAACCCGTTGTCGGCGCGACGCTGGGGGCCGTTCCCAGTGTAGGTGACTATTTCAAACGCATCCGCGCGCTTTGCGACCGCCATGGTATTCTGCTGATCCTGGACGAAGTGATGTGCGGGATGGGGCGGACGGGGACGCTCTTTGCTTGTGAACAGGACGGGGTTCACCCCGACATTCTGGCGATCGCAAAGGGACTGGGGGCGGGCTATCAGCCCATTGGTGCGATGATGTGCACAGATACGATTTATGCCGCTGTGTCCGACGGCAGCGGCTTTTTCCAGCATGGGCACACCTATATGGCGCACCCAATGGCCTGTGCGGCCAGTCGCGCGGTGTTGGAACGGCTGGTGGATGATAAGATCATGGAGCGGGTCACGCCGCTGGGAGAGGGGCTGAGCGCGCGGCTACAGGATCGCTTTGGGCAACACCCCCACATTGGCGACATTCGCGGGCGCGGCCTGTTTCAGGGGCTGGAGATTGTCGAGGACCGCGAAACCAAAACGCCCATGGACCCGGCGAAGAAGGTGAACGCCAAGATCAAGAAGGCCGCTTTTGAAGCTGGCCTGATCTGTTACCCGATGGGCGGAACGGTGGACGGCAAGACGGGCGACCACGTCCTGCTTGCGCCGCCTTTCATCCTGAAGGACACCCAGCTTGACGAGCTGGTCGACAAGCTTTCCACGGCCATCGACGCGGTTATTTGAACTTTGCGACCATATCCATGATGCCGGGGATCGTGTGGAGCTGCTCGGCGTGGGTGGGTTGAAAGTATTGCTTTAGGCTGCGCTGGCTGAGCCCACCGAGAATGGTGAAATAATACATCTCGTATCCCGGCAGGACGCTGCAAGGGTGATAGCCCTTGTCGATGCAAATCGTGGAGCCATCGACGATGTGATAAGCATCCCCCGGTTCGTTATCGACGCGCTGGAGCATCTGGAGGCCCGAGCCGTAATTCGGCTTGAACCGGAAATTATAGGTTTCGTCATGGCGCGTTTCTTCGGGCAGGCGATCCGTGTCGTGCTTGTGGCTCGGAAAACCCGACCACCCGCCAGCGCCCACGGTAAAAAGCTCGCTGACCAAGAGCCGCCCGACGCGATCATGCTGGTTCGCGCCAAGTATGTGCTTGATTTTACGATGTGTTTTCGTGTCGTCCGACCCATATTGAACGCGGTCAAGCTCGGCTTCTCGCACGGCGAAGGGCTTCAACACCTCGTCGTATTTGGCCCCGGCGACAAAAACCTCGGTATCGGTGCGCGCGGTGATCCGGCAACCGGCCCCCACGGGGATATAGACGCCTTCGGGCTCACCGTCCCAAACGTCTTCGCCGCGATTGCCGATGTCTTTGTAGGTTTCGCCCATCGTCTCGACCGTGACGGTGCCGGTCGCAGGCACAACGCAGGTTTCAAACCCCGCAACCTGATAATCAAAAACCTCGCCCGCTTTTAGTTTGACGATATTGAAATAGTTCAACGGAACGAGCGGATGATCCACATCGACAATTGGTTTATTACGGTTGTCATAGGGCGCGATGTGCATCTGTCTTCCTTCTCACGGGGCTCTTATCTCGGGCGCTGCGATTGCCAGTTGCCAGCGCGACAAACTCACGTTAACCGTTTTGCAACCGGTTGCAAAACAGATTCTCCAAAGGCACGCATCATGGCTCAGATTGGCATCGGAATTGTTGGTGGCGGCTATATGGGCAAAGCGCATTCTGCGGCGTTTGCCAGCGTTGGCACCGTGTTTGAAACCTCTCTCAAACCGCGCCTTGAGATGATTTGCGGCTCAAGCCCTGAAAGCAGCGCACGCTACGCCGAAGCCTTTGGTTTTGCCCGCGCGGCCCGTGATTGGCGGGAACTGGTCGAAGACCCGGCCGTGGAGGCCGTGGTCATCGCATCGCCCCAAGCCACCCATCTTGAGATTGCGAAAGCCGCATTCGCGCTGGGCAAACCGGTTTTGTGCGAAAAGCCCATGGGCCTGAATGTGACCGAGGCGCGCGAAATGCAGGCAGCCGCCGATGCATCAAGTGCCGCCAACATGGTGGCATATAATTATGTACGCACTCCTGCGACACAGTACGCACGTCAGCTGATCGCCGAAGGCGCGCTGGGCGACATCACGTATTTCCGTGCAGAACATACCGAAGATTTCCATGGAGACCCCGATGG
>CALLWO010000127.1 GCA_938016355.1 uncultured Boseongicola sp.
GAGAACCGCCAAGCGCGCAATTCCTGATCTTCGATTTCTTCGCCGCGCCCTTCGGCCACAAGAGACTCGTATAGGAAAGAGCTGTCCGTCCCGGACGCAAATGCAGCCCCCGCCCCAAGCAACATTTGCCCGATGGCGAAGGCCATGAAACTGTCCCCCGCGACGAAAAAAAGCATGGCAGTAAATTGCGCGATTGCGCTGAGAACGAGTGTCAACCGCCGTCCCAGCCGGTCAGACATATAGCCCGACGGAACCTCAAGCGCGGTGGTTGTGATGTCATAGATCGCATACATCAAGATCGCTTCGGACGCCGAAAGACGGTCTTGGAAGAACAAGAACCAAATGGCTTGCCAAAACGACAGATTTGTCAGGAACCGAAACCAAGGAAACAGGCGAACGTTTCGGTTCATGAAGGGAGTGATGTGAGACACTGACATGCCTGTCACACTCCCCCCGCCATTTGCGTTGACGGAAGATGCGTGCCGCCCAGCTTATTTTTACGAAGCGATTTCAACAAGTTCGATCTCAAACGTCAGGTCTTTACCGGCGAGCTCGTGATTGGCATCCAGCACAACAGTTTCTTCTGTGACTTCTGTTACGGTGACCATGATCGGATGACCCTGAGCCGATTGCAGCTGCAGCTTTGTTCCAAGCTCAAGAGTGATATTTGCCGGAATTTTGTCGCGTGGAAACACCTGTTTGGCGTCTGGATTGACCGTGCCATAGGCCATGTCGGCTGGGATCGTTTCAGTTTTCGTTTCACCGACTTCCATGCCTGTAACGGCTGCGTCAAATCCTGCAATCACCTGCCCTGAGCCCAGTTCAAATTGGAGCGGTTCGCGAGCGCGTGACGAGTCAAATTCGGACCCGTCTTCAAGTGTACCTGTATAGTGGATGCGAACGGTATCACCGTGTTTTGCAGCGCTCATATCTGACCTTTTTCAAATAAGCAGGATGTCTAACGTATCGATTTGAAACCGAACACGTCCGAAGCGCTGTGTAAACAGGTAAGCCCTGTGCGACAGAGAATGCCCGCGAAACTGGGGTTTTCTCGGTTGCGGCCTCGTGGCACTGTCACGCGAAATAAACGGGAGGCCGTCAGATGGCGATAACAGCATGCGTTTTCGATGCCTATGGGACGCTGTTTGACGTGGCAGCGGCGGCGCGCGTTGCTGCTGAACAGCCCGGGCAAGAAGACCTTGCCGCGGTTTGGCCAAAGCTGGCCACTGACTGGCGCGCGAAGCAACTTCAATACACTTGGCTTCGGGCTGTCACCGGGGACCACGTCTCTTTTTGGGATGTCACCACAGACGCACTGGATTGGGCAATGGAAGCTGCCGGGCTTGATGATCCGGTACTTCGCGAGACGTTGCGTGCGCTTTACTGGGAGCTGCCTGCCTATAACGAAGTGCCAAAAATGCTGGCGACCTTGAAGGCGGACGGTATGACGACGGCCATTCTGTCGAACGGTTCTCCAGACATGTTGGAGGGTGCTGTGGCGTTTGGCGGTGTTGGTCTTTGGCTGGACGAGGTGATCTCGGTCGAAGACGTAGGAGTCTTCAAGCCAAGCCATGCGGTCTATAATCTGGTCGAAAGCCGGCTGGGCAAAGCGAAAGAGAACGTGCTCTTTGTAAGTGCAAATGGTTGGGATGCCGCTTGTGCAACGAGCTATGGTTTTCAAACGGCGTGGATCAACCGCGCTGGTGAACCGACGGATAGACTGCCGGGAAAACCTGCGCATGTACTCAGTGACCTCACAACGTTACCTGAATTGGTAAAGGGGCTCTGATGCCGTCTTTCTCCGCGCAAGATGGCGCGCAACTGCACTATCTGGACGAAGGTAACGGCAAACCCGTTTTGGCCTTGTCGGGATTGGCCCGGGATGTGCACGATTTCGACTACGTTGCTCCCTTCCTAACGGGCGTTCGGCTGATCCGGATGGATTACCGAGGTCGCGGTCAATCCGAATGGACAGGGCCAGAGACTTACACGATCCCACAGGAATCTGCCGACGTTCTTGCGCTTTTGGATCACCTTGGGTTGGAGCAAGTCGCGGTTTTGGGGACCTCGCGCGGTGGATTGATTGCGATGGGTCTGGCTGCCACGGCCAAACAACGGCTTTCCGGCGTGTGCCTTGTCGATATCGGCCCTGAAATCGCGGATGCGGGCATGGAGACGATCAAAGGGTATCTTGGCAAGAATCCGGCTGCGCGCACCTACGCTGAGGCGCAAAGCGTTCGGGCAAATCTGATCCAGGGCTTTGCTAACGTAAGCGATGAACGCTGGGCTCAAGAAGTTCGCATTCATTACAAAGAGGCGGATAACGGGCTTTCAATTCGTTATGATCCGGCTTTGCGGGAAGCAGTGCTTGGAACTGCGCCGGAAACGTTGCCGGATCTTTGGCCATTTTTTGATGCACTCCAAGATTTGCCGCTGGCGCTTGTTCGCGGCGCAAATTCTGAGTTGCTGACCAAAGAAACAGCGGACGCGATGTCAGAAAGACGACCAGATATGTTGCGCGTGGACGTTCCAGATCGTGGGCATGTGCCGTTCCTTGATGAGCCGGAAAGCCTTGAAATTATTCAGCAATGGTTGGGAAGATTGCCATGATAGACGACATTGTTGCCGCTGCCAAACGCATTGAAGGGCATGCTGTGCGCACACCGCTTTTGAATTCTCCGCTTTTGGATGCCGACGCGGGTCGGCGCATTTTCGTGAAGGCAGAATGTCTGCAAAAAACGGGCTCGTTCAAATATCGTGGGGCGCGTAATGCCGTGTCTTCGCTAACAGACGAAAAGCGCGCGCGCGGAGTCATCGCATTTTCCAGCGGCAATCATGCCCAAGGTGTCGCGCTTTCCGCCCGCGAGATGAGTGCACCTGCGGTGATTATCATGCCGTCGGATGCGCCCCAAATGAAGATCGACAACACGCGCGCCTTGGGCGCGGAAGTTGTGCTTTATGATCGCGCGAATGAAGATCGTGACGAGATTGGGGACAAGTTGGCTTCTGAGCGAGGACTGGAGCTGATCCGGCCGTTTGACGATCTAAGAACCATCGCCGGACAGGGCACATGCGGGCTTGAGATTGCCGAGCAGGCCCATGCTGCAAACATTGGTGCCGCCAATGTGTTGGTTTGCTGTGGCGGTGGCGGCCTCACGTCGGGGATATCCATCGCGCTGAAGGCGAATGCGCCAGATTTGGTGCCGCGCCCTGTGGAGCCGGAAGGATTTGATGATGTGAAGCGGTCGTTGGCGACAGGCGCGATCCAGACCAACAACCGGCGATCTGGCTCGCTGTGTGACGCGATCGTCACCCCGTCCCCCGGCAAGCTGACTTTCCCGATCATGAAAGCCCATTGCGGCACTGGAATTGCTGTCACTGAGGACGAGGCGCTGCGTGCCATGGCGGTTGCTTTTCGTCGACTGAAGATCGTTTTGGAGCCGGGCGGTGCGGTGGCCTTGGCCGCGGCACTCTATCATCGCGACGACGATAACGATGTGATTGCGGTGGCTTCGGGTGGAAATGTCGACAGCACCGTGTTTCAAATGGCATTGGACAAGTATGGGACAGGAGACGCGCGATGCTGATGGCTGATTTGGACGGGCTTCGCGTTCATTATCGCGATGATGGTGATCCCAAGGGCGCTCCGGTCGTGTTTGCAAACTCCCTGGGCACGGATTTGCGGCTTTGGGACAAAGTGGTCGAGCTGATGCCGAAATCGCTTCGGTTGGTTCGGTATGACAAACGCGGTCATGGATTGTCGGATTCGCTTGCTGCACCCTATTCAATGGGCGCGTTGATTTCGGATGCTGAAGCTCTGTTGGATCACCTTGCCATTCGCGACTGTGTCTTTGTGGGGTTGTCCATCGGCGGAATGATCGCGCAAGGGCTTGCCGTCAAACGCATGGATCAAGTGCGTGCGATGGTGCTTTCGAACACTGGCGCGAAGATCGGCACGGTCAGCATGTGGCAAGATCGAATAGACGCAATTGCCGCAGGCGGTATCGAGGCGCTGGCGGATCCTGTCATGGAGCGCTGGTTCTCGCGAAATTTCCGCAAAGGTCACGAGATAAACGCATGGCGCAATATGCTGACCCGTCAACCTGCCGAAGGGTATGTTGGATGCGCGGCCGCGATTGCAGGGACTGATTTTTACACGACGACTGCGAGCCTGACACTTCCGACGCTTGGCATTGCGGGCAGCGAAGACGGGGCGACGCCCCCTGATCTGGTGCGCGAAACCGTGGATTTGGTCAAAGCGTCGGAGTTCCATCTAATTCGCGGCGCGGGGCACCTTCCTTGCGTCGAGCGCCCGGAGGAATACGCCGAAGTGCTCACAAATTTCCTGACGAAAATTGGACATACCTGATGCCTGCCACCCCGATGGACAGCGCGCTTTATCGCGATCTTTTTGGCGACGTTGAAGTCGGGGCGTTGTTTACAGACAGCGCTGAAGTTCGCGCTATGATGCTGGCGGAAGGTGCGCTGGCGAAAGCCCAGGGTCAAATTGGCATGATCCCGGAAACAGCAGCCGAAGCGATCCATCGTGCCGCACTGGAAGTCCAGATTGATCCGCTGGAGTTGACCGCAGCCACCGGACAGAACGGCGTCCCGGTACCGGCGCTGGTTGCTGCTTTTCGCAAGGCAATGAATGCGCCGGAACACGCGCAATACCTCCATTGGGGTGCCACCAGTCAGGATATTGTCGAAACCGGGCTTGCCTTGAGGCTGCGTCAGGCGCTGACCATTTTAGGTGCACGTTTGGAGCGCGTCGTGTCACAACTTGGCTCACTCGCCGAGGCGCATGCAGGCACGCCAATGGTCGCGCGCACCTGGGGTCAGGCGGCCGTACCGACATCTTTTGGTGCAATTGCCGCGAACTGGGGCGCGCCACTTCTGCGTCATCTAGAGACGCTGCCATCCGTTCAGGACGTGGCCGCGATGACGTCGCTTTCTGGCGCGGCGGGAACGCTTTCAGCGATGGGGGACAAAGGTGTCGACGTGCGCACGACGATGTCAGAGTTGTTATCTCTCAACGATCCCAAAAACAGCCGACACAGCGAACGCGATGGGAGTATCGCGGTTGCAAATTGGCTGAGCGGCGTCGCCAATTCCCTGGGCAAGTTGGGCGATGACGTTGTTTTTCACGCGGCTAGCGGGATCAATGAGCTTGCGATTTCGAGCGCAGGCGGATCGTCGACAATGCCTCAGAAAATGAACCCTGTCGCACCGGCCACTTTGGTGGCACTCGCACGTGTCAGCGCAGCCCTCTCCAGCGCAATGCAAGGGGCAGCCATACATGGGCAACAACGCGATGGGCGCGCTTGGATGACCGAATGGCTTACACTGCCACAGATGGTCTTGCTCTGCGCTCGGTCACTTGCGACGGCGGAGGGGCTTTGCGGATCTCTGTCGCCCAATACTGAGACCATGTTGGCCAACCTTGAGGCGACGAACGGACATGTCTTTGCCGAAGCTCTGAGCTTTGAATTGGCCAAGACCATGGGCCGCCCGGAAGCGCAGGCAGCCGTGAAGGCGTTGGTGACCGAAGCAATGGAGAAAGACGCCACGCTCGCGGATGTCGCCCGCCGCGCACATCCCGACGTAAATCTGGCAAAGGTATTCTCGGCGTCTGACCAGATGGGAGTGGCCCCCGACGAGGCGCTGAGCTTCGCGAGAGCGGCAGCACAGGTCACGAAAAAACTGAACTAATCAGTTCAAAATGGGTTGCGATAAACTTTTTTTCGCATAGACCGAAAGGCGAACAGCCTCGGATCTGACATGCGACTGCCTCTCTTTTTCGTCCTTGCGACAACAATGATCGACTCGATGGGTATCGGGCTGATCCTTCCGGTGATGCCCGCGCTTTTGCGAGAGATCGGGTCAATCCCGTTGGCAGATGCGGCGCTTTATGGCGGCGTGCTGGCGACATCATTCGCGGTGATGCAGTTTTTGTTTGGTCCGGTGATCGGAGCGCTGTCGGATCGCTATGGCAGACGTCCTATCATGCTTGGGTCGCTCTTTGTTATGGCGCTGGATTATCTGGTCATGGCGTTGGCGCAGACGTTCTGGCTCCTCCTTCTCGGGCGGATCGTCGGCGGAATCACGGCGGCAACGCAATCCACGGCCTCGGCCTTTATGGCTGACATCTCGAAACCCGAGGAAAAGGCCGCGCGATTTGGATTGATCGGCGCAGCTTTTGGAATGGGATTTGTGCTTGGTCCGATTATCGGCGGGCTATTGGCAGAGTTCGGAACCCGCGCACCGTTTTACGCAGCCGCGATCCTCGCGGGGCTGAATTTCACGCTTGGTTGGTTCGTCATGCCTGAGACTGTGACCGACGAAACGCGTCGCCCCCTGACCCGCGCGCGCTCGAACCCACTGGGCGCGTTCAAACACGTCGGGGCAAATCCGGACTTGCGGCGCTTGCTGATCTTGTTCTTTCTCTATCAGGTGGCATTTATCGTCTATCCATCAATCTGGGCGTATTTCACAGAAGAGCAGTTTGGCTGGTCGCCCGGCATGATCGGATTATCGCTGGGCGGGTTTGGCGTCGCGATTGCCATCGTACAAGGCGGGTTGATCCGGATAATCCTTGCGCGTTTGGGCGAACGCGGGACCGTGATTTATGGCCTTGTTTTCAATTTCTTCGCCTTCTTTGTTCTTTCGATCGTCCAGAGTGGGACACTTGCAATTTTGTTCATTCCGCTGACAGCTTTGGGCGCGGTTGTGACCCCGGCCGTGCAAGGGTTGATGTCGCGGATGACCTCTGATGACAGTCAGGGGGAATTGCAGGGCGTGCTCAGCTCCACGGCAGCGCTGGCGATGATCATTTCGCCGCTTGTCATGACCCAGGTTTTCGCAGCGTTCGCGCGCGAAGATGCCGCGATCTATTTCCCCGGCGCGCCGTTCATTGTGTCGATGGGTCTGATGATTGCCTGTTGGTTTGTGTTCTTGGGCGCACCAAAGGAAAAGCAGACCTGACGCGCCAGTTTCGTGTGGTTGTTTTTGACGCTTCAAAGTCGTTTTCTGGCATGCCGGTTTTGTTTTTGTCGAAGAACTTGGTCTGAAACATTTGGGAAGTTCCATGCAAACCATCAAAGCCGCTGTCTGCCATTCGTTTGGCGCCCCTCTATCCATCGAAGATGTTCAGCTTGCCGCGCCAGATGGCAGAGCGGTCGAGGTTGAACTGGAGGCCTGCGCGATCTGTCACTCCGACATTTCCTATGTGGACGGCATTTGGGGCGGAACGCTGCCTGCAGTTTACGGCCACGAAGCCGCGGGGCGCATCAGTGCGACCGGGCCCGACGCGAGAAACATTGCGGTTGGCGATCGCGTGATCGTGACGCTTATTCGGTC
Source organism: uncultured Boseongicola sp. (assembly GCA_938016355.1). Lineage (GTDB taxonomy): Bacteria > Pseudomonadota > Alphaproteobacteria > Rhodobacterales > Rhodobacteraceae > CALLWO01. Next base: position 7,360 of record CALLWO010000127.1, read on the forward strand.
TTGCGGCACATGTGCTTCTTGCAGCGCCGGGCGCCCGACTGCTTGCGTCTCGCCACCGGGGCCATCACCCCTTTCGACATCCGAAGGGAGCGCATTGGTTCAGGCCATGTATTGCGGCGCGTTTGCCGAAAAAGTCGTGGTCGACCAAAGTCAGGTCGCGCCGATCCCGGATGGCATCGCATCGGATGTGGCCTCCCTTTTGTCGTGTGGCGTGATCACTGGGATCGGGGCAGTTGTAAACGCGGCCCAACTTAAGGCAGGTCAGGATGTGGTTGTGATCGGCGCTGGCGGCGTCGGCTTGAACGCCATCCAAGGCGCACGCATTGCCGGTGCCAGACGGATCGTTGCGATCGACATGACAGAAGACAAGTTGGACGTCGCTATGGATTTTGGCGCAACCGACGGCATTTTGGCGAGCGACGAGGCCCCGTGGGAAAAACTTCGCCAGGCCATCGGTCGCGGCGCGGACGCCGTGTTTGTGACGGTTGGAGCAATCCCCGCCTATGATTCAGCGCCGCGTTACCTGGCCCCGGGCGGCCGGGTGATCATGGTCGGAATGCCTGCGGACGGTGCCATGTCCGCTTACGAACCCGGCGCTTTTGCCTCGGTCGGGCAAGGCATGGTCGGCTCGAAAATGGGAGATGCCGTTCTTGCGCGCGATATCCCATGGCTGACGGATATGTATCTTCAGGGACGCCTGAAACTGGATGAGTTGGTCTCAAAACGCTGGCCGCTAGAGCAGATTAACGAAGCCATTGCCGATACGAAATCCGGAACCGCGCGGCGCAATGTGATTGTATTTTGATGGGTCGTAAGATGAAATCGTGCTAGCGCAGATCCGGCCAGTCGAACATGATCAGCTTTGGCGTCTCGCGACCGCCACGGCTGCGATAGAATTCGACGGCGTTTTTGTTTTTCGCCTCGGCAAGAACCCAAATCTCTTCGCAGCCGCGATCACTGGCCAGATCCGCAATGCGGCTCAAAAGCCGCGAGCCAATGCCCTGACGTTGAAAATCGTCATGCACGCCGATCTCATTGACAAAGAATTGAGTCGGTTTGTCCGGATGCATGATGACAGTTCCGCTCGCAAAACCAATGACTTCGCCCATATCGAGCGCCACGACCAATTCGTTGACGCGCGTGGCAAGAAATGCCCAGGCTCGCGACGGATCAATGGGATTGTCAAATGTACCGGGACGCACGCGATCCAATATATGCGCATCCTCTGGACCAAGGTTGCGAATGGTGATTGGATTTGACGACATTGGCCCTAACCTCGACGCGAAACGGGAACTTTCATGAGACTTACTGATCTTGACGTGATTGTCACTGCACCACCAGCCCCCGGCTGGGGTGGGAGGTATTGGATCCTTGTGAAAGTGACAACCGACACCGGGATCGTCGGCTGGGGCGAATGCTATGCCAGTTCTGTAGGGCCCGTTGCGATGGAGGCCGTTATTCGCGACGTTTTTGAGCGGCACATGGAGGGTGAAAATCCTGAGAACATCGAAAAGATGTTTCGTCGCGCCTATTCGTCGGGCTTCACCCAGCGCCCCGACCTCACGGTAATGGGTGCATTTTCAGGCTTGGAAATTGCGTGCTGGGACATCCTTGGCAAGGATCGGGATCGACCGGTGTGGGCGTTGATCGGGGGTCGGATGAACGACCGTATCCGCGCCTATACCTATTTATATCCACTCGCCCACCATCCCCTGCCAGAGTTTTGGGGCAATGCAGATATGGCCGCCGAAGCGGCGATTGACCTTGTGGACCGGGGATATACGGCCGTCAAATTCGACCCCGCCGGCCCGTATACGATGCGGGGCGGTCATCAGCCTGCGATGAACGATATCGAGACATCTGCGGCATTTTGCGGAACGATCCGGAAGGCAGTGGGCACGCGGGCGGACCTCTTGTTCGGCACGCACGGTCAATTTTCGACAGGCGGCGCTATTCGCATGGCACGAGCCATCGAGCCGTTTTTCCCGCTGTGGTTTGAGGAACCGGTGCCGCCGGACAATACAGAGTCGATGGCCGCGGTTGCGCGGGCCACCAAGGTGCCTGTTTCAACCGGAGAGCGGCTGACCACAAAGGCAGAGTTTGGCGCGGTCCTGAAGGCTGGTGCTGCCAACATTCTGCAACCTGCCCTTGGTCGATCCGGTGGTATCTGGGAGACACGCAAAATCGCCACGTTGGCTGAGGCGTATAACGCCCAAATGGCCCCGCATCTTTATGCGGGCCCGGTTGAATGGGCGGCGAACATACATCTTGCAACCTCGATCCCAAATATCTTGATGGCCGAGACAATCGAAACGGAGTTCCACGCTGCCCTGATCAAAAACACGATCTCGGTCGAAGACGGCTTTGTCCCCGCGCCTGAAGGCGCAGGGTTGGGCATTGACGTCGATGAAGAATTGGCGCGCGCGCATCCTTACACCGGCACCGGACTTCACTTACAAATGCAAGATGATCCAATCGACTATGTTGGTCGAAATTTGTTTGAAGGCGGAGCACCCGTTGGAAAATCTCAAGACTAGGCCTGACGGTTACGCCGCTTTCATCCTTGCGCGGTGAGTGGCGATCGCCGTCGAAACATTGTCGAACCATTCAGCGCGGCCATTTTCCAGGATGACGGCTGCATCGCATAAACGCTCCAAAAGCGGCAGATTATGCGAGACGACAATTGCGGCGCGGCGCTCCAGACGTGCGTTCAGGAGGGCCTCGCTTTTCTCACGAAACCCGGCGTCTCCAACGCTGGTCACCTCGTCAATCAGGTAAGTGTCAAAATCGATCCCCATGGAAACCGCAAACGCCAGTCTTGCCTTCATCCCCGAGGAATAGGTTCTGAACGGCAAAAAGTACTGGTCCCCAAGCTCGGATACTTCGCGCACGAAATCCTCAAGCGCATCGGTGTCGACCCCATAGATCCGGGCTACAAATCGGGTGTTCTGCCGCCCCGTGAGGTCACCATGAAAACTGCCGGCAAAGCCGATTGGCCAGGACACGCTGCCCCGCACATCAATCTCGCCGTGATCGGGCCTGAGCGTTCCCGCGATCAGCTTTAGCAAACTCGATTTTCCGCATCCGTTGCGCCCAATAAGGGCCACAGCGCCCCGTGCAGGGAATACGAGGTTCAATTCATCCGCGACCGTTTTCTTAGCGGCGCCGGAGTAGAACGACTTTTTGACATCAATGAGCCTGATCATCGGCGATCACGCAGGCTGTAATAGACCAAGACCAGTACCGCCCATGCGCCACCTAAGAACAAAAACCCCAAAGCAAGTATGACCACACGGTCGGGGAATTGTGCCGTTTCCGCGAGCGTGGGTTTGATGTGCGCGGCGAGGTAACGGCTTTTCCGGCGTGCTTCTGCTTGCGCGGCATCGTATGTCGCAAGCGCCGCCGTATAAGCTTGTTCGGCGAATTCTCGGTCCACCGCGAGACGCTCGTATTCAGACATGAGCGACGCATAATCAGAGCCATCCCCCGCTTCGCCACCAAAACCAAGATTTCGTCGCTCGTTGTCGATGCGTGCCTCAATCAAGCTGATGCGTCGATCCGCTTGGGTCAGTCTTGGGTCTGCAGCTCGTGTGCTTTCGCGAAGAAGATCTGCATCGATCAAAGCAACGGCAAGTTGTTGTTCCAACATCGAAAGCAGACCCATTTGCCCTTGCAGATCGACAGCCGGGTCCACGATTTGTGTACGGGAGCGAAAAGCGGTCAGTTCTGCGCGCGCTTCTTTCATTCGCTCGAAAGCCAACGCCAACTCGCCGCGTGCAAATTCGGTTGTGTCGTCTTGGGCGATCTGTGAGAGCGTCTCGACCAAGCGCGCGGACTCGCCATAAATTGCGGCCGCGATTGAACGTGCGTCTTCGGGATCAAATGCCCGCGTCGTGACCTGGATCAGTCCTGTTCCGGGATCGAAGTTGACGTGAACCATCCGCGACCAATAGTCATGCAGGTCTTCGATCGAGCTTCCGGGCTTGAGACGAAACACCGGGTCGGAGACGGGGCGTGCATACATTTCCCGCAAGCCAAGCGCGATATCCAGCGTGCTGACGATTTCTTGGCTTGCGATATATTCATGCAGGATTTCAGCGTCGAGCGAACCCGACGAGGAGAAATCTGCGATACCCCCCAGAAGATCAAGCGGCGTCGAAATTTCGTCTTTTCGAACAGAGAACGCGACGGTCGAGGCAAATTGGTCCGCGGCGCGCGTGTATAGATAGACCGCGCCGATTGCCACAGGGGCCACTACCAGAAAAAGAAAAGACGCGGCGACGAACCCGTGTCGTTTTCGAACGCGCGCGCGCGGTGCCACCGGATTCAAGTGAGTGATCTCGGGAGCCGTTTGGAGCGTTGCTTGATTAACCATGAATTCGGTTGTCGCGAATTCCAATTAATACCGCGTAAAGAAACTCAAGATAAACGCTACCTCCATGAGTGACGTCCCTTCACACGGCTTTGAGTTGAATGCACAGAGATTGCCGGTGCTCGTGCAGACACAGAGCTTCCAGTCCTTTCGGACAATCGGCGCGTTGTGTCTGCGTGAAATGGCGACGACGTACGGGCGAAGCCCTGGCGGTTGGCTCTGGGCCATCATTGAGCCTTTGGCTGCCATCATGTTGTTATCGTTTATCTTTTCAATTGCCTTTCGCGCACCTCCCCTTGGGTTGAGCTTTCCACTTTTCTACGCCAGCGGATATCTTCCGTTTGTTGTTTTCCATGAGTTAAGCCAAAAAACCGCGACGTCGCTCCGGTTCTCAAAACCACTTCTTAACTTTGGCGTTGTGACACTTTTGGACGCGATCCTTGCGCGATTACTTTTGAACACTCTGACTTACATCCTAGTCTTAGGTATTGTGCTGTCGGGGTTTGTTTTACCAAGCGATTCTGGGGCCGATGTTAACTTTGGTCGGTTAATTCTAGCCTGCTCTATGGCGTTTTTCCTGGCGGCGGGCGTTGGCATTTTGAATTGCTACTTATTTAGCGCGTTTCCAGCCTGGGAGCGTTTATGGGCGATCGCTATGCGCCCCATGTTCATTGTGTCCGGCGTGATTTTCCTTCTTGAAGATGTGCCTTTGAACCTTCAGCCGATCGCGGCACTAAACCCGCTTTTTCATGTTACCGGCGCGATGCGGTCCGCGATATATTCGGGTTATGAGCCAGAGTATTTGGCACCATTTTACGTCTTTGGCATCGCGCTCGTCTCTGCCGTTTTTGGACTTCTCTTGCTTAGAAACTTTCAGAACGAATTACGCCAGTCATGATGTTCGTTTCCACTCTAGTCGCGCACCCAAAACCCAATCCGTCACGATGTTCGGAATACGATCACGTGACGATTTTGATGGCGACCTACAACGGCGAACGCTTCATTCAGGAGCAGCTGGACAGTATTGCGGGGCAAACTCACACGAACTGGTCGCTCATCATTTCCGACGACGGATCGACAGACCGCACATTCGACATCGTTTCGGCGTTCCGCCGGGAGCAGTCACAGCACCGCATTACAATATTGCGTGGCCCACAAAAGGGCTTTGCCCAGAACTTTCTATCGTTGCTGCGTGCATCTGGCGCTTCGTCGTATGTGGCTTTTGCAGACCAAGACGACGTTTGGTTTCCCGACAAGCTCGCCCGAGCGGTCCAACAACTTGAGAGGCAAGACGGCCCCGCGATTTATGGGTCAAGGACGTGTATTACAGATATCGCGTTGCGGGTTTCTTTTGAATCCATCGAATTTTCGCGCCCAAAGACGTTTGAAAACGCGCTTGTTCAAAATGTCGCCGGCGGAAATACGATGGTTATCAACCGACATGCGTTGAACATTCTTCAACCCGCAAGCCTTACCGCCACTTCAATCGTGTCCCATGATTGGTGGTGCTATCAGATGGTTACGGGAGGTGGCGGGAGGTTTCTTTATGATGTTCGACCGACGCTGCTGTATCGCCAACACGGCAGAAATCTGATCGGCAAGAACACCGGTGTGATTGCGTCATTGAAACGTGTATCTCGCATCGTGGATGGGCAATTCTCGAACTGGATTGATTGCCAGATTGAGGCCCTTTCGAGTGCCCAAAAGTGGCTCACGCCCGAGGCCAATGCCCGCGTAAGGCGTCTCAGAGAAATGCGGAAACTTTCACTGCTCGAACGCTTGGTTTCATTTAAAACTTCGGGGATTCGTCGACAAACACGGCGCGGGAATTTGGCGCTTTGGGCGACGGTTCTCTTTAACAAGCTCTAAAGTCTAATTGTGGACGCCCTTGCGCGATGCGGAGTTCGGATTGCGTGTCTTACCCGGTTGATCTTGCGCAATCTGAGACGCGAAAATGTGCGGATCAGAATGAAGATGTCCAAGCGCAATGATTGGTTTTCTTGGTATATTCTATCTAAGCGGGCCTTGATCGGGATGCAGGCCCTGCAGTAGACCGTGTCCGTTTCACTTTCTGTACGGCAATCCGCCAACAATCGAGCCTCGCGACGATGAATTGTTATTGTCGACAGCCCTGTAATTCCGGGCTTGGACCGTAAGACATCGCGGTAAAGTTCTGGGTATTTCAGAACGTACTTTTTCAGCGGTGGCCGAGGGCCGATCAACCGGATGTCGCCCTTAATAAGGTTGTAAATCTGAGGCAGCTCATCAAGGCGGGTCCGTCGGGCAAATTCCCCAAAGGCCGTAACCTTTTTCGCCATATGCCCGCCTAGCACGGATGGATCCTTCTCAAGATCTACATCCATAGTGCGCAATTTCCACAATATAAAAGATTGTGTCGGCTCCCTCATCCTCTCAGAACCATAAAACAGCGGCCGCCCCTGGATCAGAAGCGCTATTGGCAGGATGACAAAGAGAACCGCGGCTACAAACGGGAGTAGCAAAACTGCAATAAGTCGGTCTGGAAGCCCCCGGCGCGCGGACATCAGTAAGGGCGTACGCCTCTTGGCGTTGTCAACAAGGCTCGGCATTCGTTCCATGGAGAAAATCGGATTGTGCGTTGAATTAATTGAATTATTCACACTGGCGGGAGTGTCGCTTCCAAGATTCATCATGCAATTTCCGGGAACGATACAGGGTTTTGAGCGAGCTCCTGCGACAGGGCAGTCACCATCTTATCCAGCGTTGGCCCCAGAGAACTAAGGTCCAAACCGCCGTTGCCTTCAATATTTGGCCCGAGCTTCATTGCTTGTCGCAAGCCGGATGCGATTTCGCCCGCACTTGGCCCTACGCTGATCAAATTTTCACTTAAACCGCAGAGATTCTTATTGGAAAAACTATTCGTCACCACCCGGACACCCGAAGCGGCCATTTCCAACGGCGGATGACTTGGATGCGGTGACAACATCAGCGACAGGCCAACATCGACGGACCTCAAAAACTCCGGATAATCGCACCACGGGATTTTGCCGAAGCTACGGAGTCTGTGGCCTTCCAAAAATTCGATGTCGTCGTGCATAAGGCCGACGCTCACGAGCTCAATTTGGTCCGGGGTTAACTTTGAGTCTGTCAGGAACTTCCCGATGCTTTCGATTGCAAGCGGGAACAAATTGCGAGCTACTTCCGGACGGCCGTAGAGCGCAAAGCGCGTGCGCTTACCCCGAGCTTTTGATCGCTGACACTTATATCGATCGACATCGATCGAAGGACGAAAATGAAAATCAAAAGCCGAGTTTTGATAAAAGCCTTGAGATGCAAAATAGTCGCGTAGAATACCAGTGTTGAAGATCGGGATCGCTTCCAGCCGATAACTGTCGAGGGCCCCGGCGTATTCTGCGCCCCATGGATAGAAACCTGGCTCAAAGTCCTGGATCAAATAGTAGATTTTCTTGAAGAAGATCTTTTCGGACTTCAGAATTTCACTCGCAAGATGTGCCGTCCACCAGGCCGTCGCCATCAGCCTGTCTTGTGGGGAACAGTCGAACCGGGCTGTCGTCAGTCCACAATGCACTGTGATCTTTTCGGCCAACCATCGTTCGTCCGGGTGTGCCCGATCAAGTATGAACTGCAACGTTCTGTCGGAGTTCGCGACGGGCAGATCGGTGGCAACAAATGCGACGCGGTGACCCCTTCTCGCCAGTCCAATTCCGATGTCGATTGCGGTGGCAATTCCGGCGAATATTTCGGACGGGTTAAGACTCGGAACCAAGACGACGAACCGGCCTTCCATATTTTCGTCAATTGAAATTTCAAACTGCGGTTTGGCTCGACGATCTTCAAAAGACCCTGCGCTTACAGATGCAGACTTTGATTTTGAAAGGTGTCGAATTTCGCCAGGTTGCGCACCGGGCGCGATCGCAAAGATCTTCTTATCGAAGTCAGACAAAGCCGAGATTGTACCGTCTTTGAGAGTTTTTCGCACAGCAGCGACCAAGCGCGCAACTCGGACAAGGAAGTACAGCAAGGATTGATAAGCAATGTCCCATTGCCCTGACGCGCAAAGGCGCGCGGCATCATATAAGTGCGGAACTCCGATTTTTCGACGAGACAGATAAGGTTTCAGTGGATTTAGACGGCGTCGTTTCAGATCGCCTGCGCCCGCCGCGACGATCTCTTCCATGCGAATATACAGGCTTTTAGCAAGGTATGAAGAGACCCCATAACAACCGACCCAATGGCGCATCCAAGCTTTGGATCCAAGGGGAGGTCGCGTGGCCTTAGTCATTACTGAGCCGACCACATTGTCTTCGTGCTGGCGATATTTGACCAATGCTTCATCGAGAAACTCAATGCCATTGAGGGACTCCGCGACGAGCGCCGTCCACAGATCATGGTGGAAAAACATGCCGGATTGAGTTGGAAACGGGAGCGCGGCGCGGGCCGTTTCTCTAGTGAATATCGCGCACATGCCCGTGACTGAGTTTCTGAGCAGAAGATCCCGCAAACCTGCGCGTTTCTGACGACGCTCCAATCGAAACAAGGAGGCGTGTAAGACATTTGTCTCGGCATCGACGACTTCTGCATCACAATGCACCAAGGACACGCCGGTTTCGCGCAATCGTCGTGCACTTCGTGCCAATTTTTCGTCGACCCAAAGATCGTCTTGATCGCAGAACGCAAAAAGCGCGTTTTCAGGTGCCAGCTTTAGCGCTTCATCAAGGCCAATTTCAAAACTCTTGTAGGAAGGTGTGGGATTGGTTGGCTCGACAAGAAATGGGTTGATTTGATGGTTGTCGCATATCCGCCTGACCAATTTTGCGGACGCACAATCGGCGATCACGACAACAAGGCGCGAAATTTTCGTGGACTGATTGGCCAAAGACTGTACCTGCGCGTCAAGATAACCGGCATCTGGTGAATAGACTGCCATGACAACATAAATCGGGGCGTGGATTGCGTCTTCCTTCATGAGATCTGCCCTAAAGCGCGGCCTGCATCCAGGGAGTGCACGCGTCTCCACAACCATTGATCAAGCAGGGTTCTTTTTCCCAATATTTGTCTGACAATTAGATTTGAGGTGTCGATTTTTCGAAGCGATTTTGCGGCATTAATCCTTGTATCGCTGAAACTGAGATCGATACCGGTGCCTTTGCTTAAAAGAGCCAATCCATTTTTCAGGTCGTCCTGCCGGATCACGTAGTCAAATCGTTTCAATGCGGCTGAGACGTGTCGACGATCCCCGAGCGACAAGGCACGCTGCGAGACGACGTCTCGCTGCCCCGACATCAGAAAGTATCTGGCCTGACAATTATCGAACAGGCGTGTTTCAATCCCCGAAAGGTTTGTCAGAAAATCGTCAAGCTGCCCAATCTCGCCAATATCCGAGGCCCCAATTTTGTCCACAACCCGGCGATGGGCTTCGTCCAAAGCCAGATACTCGCGACGCTTGTCGGGGCGATTGTAGTGATCAAGCCATTGAATATGCGAGGCGAGATGTTCGATCGGATCTCGAAGAATGGTTGCCATTTGGAACTTAGGTGCAAGATCACCGGCGATATCGTTCCACAGACCAAGCATGACATGGCCGGAGAAGAACGTGACGCCACGATCAAGGGCGGCCTTCAAATCGGTTCGGTTGCCAATCGACAGTTCAATATGTGTGGCGCAATACTGAGGTCCGAGAAGGACTTCAAACCGACGGTTCAAATACGACCCCGCCGTTTTTGCGATATGCATGAAGAATATAGGCGTATCTAAGCGTGTGTTTTCGACACGCGGCAGGTGTTCAGATTGATCCACACATTCTGTGTTTGGCACGTGGCGCCTTTCTAGAATTTTCTTCTATTAAACAATGACATCACCGGCATCGAAGTCGGACATCGAGAACTGATTGATTTGAAATCCATCGCCATCGCCAAGATCAACCAGAAGCGCGCCAATCGGAAGCTGGCTGCTGGCCGAAAAAATTTGGGAGAACGTCAAGCCGAAATCGGAAAGATCAATCTGATCCACCCCATCTTCCCAGTCGGCGATCAAATCGCGACCATCGCCCTGAGCCAGAACGAACACATCCGCCCCCGAGCCGCCGCGTAAATTGTCGTTTTGTGTGCCGCCCGAAAGTGTGTCGTCACCCCCACGCCCATCGAGACGATCAACGCCTGCGCCGCCCGCAATGTCATTGGCACTGTTCGAACCAAGCAAGTAATCCGGCAGTCGAGACCCAATCAGATTGTCAAAGCCGGAAATGACGTCACCTTCCGCATCGCCCAACAACGCATTTCCGTTGAAGAGATCGACCACAACGCGGGTCGATGAGCTCGCATAACTCAGGGTATCGAGGCCCCCGCCACCCTCCAGAGTGTCAGCTCCGGCACCGCCTTCGATGACGTTGTCCGACGTATCGCCCGTAAGCGTGTCATCAAAATTTGACCCCTGTAGGTTCTCGATGGAGAAAATGGTGTCTCCGGCGGCATCGCCTCCGCTGGCGCTGCCAGTTGCCAAATTGACGTTGACGGCGTCTTCGGCACCAAAGTAGGAGGCCCAATCCTGCCCGTCTCCGCCGTAAAGCGCATCCGCGCCCGCGCCACCTTCCAAAGTATCGCTCGCGCCTTGGCCTTCCAAAGTGTCATTGCCAGCGCCGCCAAGCAAATGATTTTCGCTGTTATCGCCTGTTAGAGTGTCGTTATGCGAGCTTCCCTGAATATTCTCGAAGTTGGAAAAAACATCACCACTCGCGTCCCCTCCGCTCGCCGTATTCGCAAGAAATGAAATCGCAACGCCAAAAGCCGAAGAGGCATAGCTTAACGTGTCCAAACCAGCGCCGCCGTTCAAAGTGTCGGATCCCGCACCACCTTCGATTACATTATTAGTAAACGAGCCTGTAAGCTGGTCGGCGAGTGATGACCCAATCAAGTTGTCGATCTTGTTAAACGTGTCGCCTTCGGCATCACCGCCAGTTGCTATGCCATTGAAGAAGTTAACAACGACGGCTTGGGCACTTCCGGCGTACGAGGCGGTGTCGACGTTTCCACCGCCATCAAGAATATCGGCGCCTGCACCGCCTTCGAGGGTATCTTCGCCAAACCGGCCTTGAAGCTCGTCATCGTCCGCACCGCCAAAAATCGTGTTGTCTTCGTTGTCGCCAAGCAAAAGGTCGTCAGCGGCGCCTCCTTCGAGGTCTTCGAAATTGAAGAATGTATCACCTGCGGCATAAGTCCCCATGACAGACCCGTTCAGCATGTCGACGACCACGCGGCTGGTTGCATCCGCATAAGACAAGCGGTCCACTCCGGTGCCGCCGTCCATGAAGTCCGCCCCGGCGCCACCTGCGATGACGTCATTGCCGCCGCCGCCGAAAATCGTGTCGTCTCCGGCACCGCCAAATATCGTGTCGTCGCTCACGCCATAGCCTCTTTGATTCTTGTGAGGCAATGATTGCGCGGATTGGTTAACCGGCCCTTACTTTGGCTCAGAAACCATCGATTCAATCAGTTCAATCTGTTTACGCAACGAGGTTTTTAGCGCGTATTTCTTGAGAATTGTTTCTCGCGCCGCCTGACTCACAGACTGTAACGCCCTTCGTTCCGCGCACGCATTCGCGATCTTGGTAGCAATCTCTTCGGGATCAAAAAAGTCGACCAAAAATCCGTTCTTCCCGTCTTCGATCACTTCTTCAACAGGTGGCGTTTTCGATCCAACGACAACACCACCTGCGGCCATAACTTCAAGCATCGACCAACTGAGAACGAATGGGTACGTCAGATAGGCATGAACCGAGGCAATTTGAGCAAGGCTGACAAAATCCTGGTACGGAACGCGCCCCGCAAATTCCACGCGTTCGAGGTCCGGTTTGACCTCTTCCATCATGGTTTCACGCCACGTCAAACCCGTTTTCGGGCGCGATCCATAACTCACGTCGTCACCACCGACGACAATCACTTTGGCGTCTTTTCGCGATTTAAGTAAGCTTGGTAACGATCTGATAAAGCTGTGAAACCCTCGATACGGCTCGAGATTTCGGGCGACAAATGTAATGACTTCATCATCGCGAGTCAGGCTACCGAACTTTGCACTCTTAAAAACTGCATTCGGATCCGGAGTGACGAAATCGGTGTCGATCCCGTCGTGGATGACGCTTATCTTCGGCTGGTACTCGACAGGAAATTGAGCGGCTTGCCATTGCGTCGGCGCGTAGGCGGCATCCGCGGCGTTGATCGCCAAAAGGTGCACGCCAGAGCGGGCCCTTGCACGCAGCTTGGCGTCCAACCCTTGATCGAATTCCGGATCAAAACCGACGTCTGAACCATGACCCCGATAGAAAAATTCGACCATCGCCAAAAGGGGTGCGTCGGGCCAAACTTCTTTCAGGAAAAGCGTTTCGCCCCAGCCCGGATTTCCCACAATAATATCAGGGTGGTATCCGCCCTTTTTCATCTCTAGTGCGACGCGCGCAACCGCTTGGCCATTGAGGACGGCTGCTTCGCTGCTGGCGAGATATGGATGAATTCCTTCCGTGACTTTTCGGTGCGGCGCATACTCGATTTTGCGCATTGGAGAAATGTCGGGGCGGCCCTTTTGCGTGATGAAAGTCACGTCATCGCCGCGCGTCATCAATGCCGGGGCAAGATGCTTAAATTGCCCGGGGCAATTCTGATGGACAAACAAAATCTTCAACCGGGTTCCCCGATTTTTAAGTGGCGATCCCACGAGGACTCGAACCCCGAACCTGCTGATTAGAAGTCAGCTGCTCTATCCAGTTGAGCTATGGGACCGCTGCGCACGTTATTGGCTGCAGGGCGTTACCTTGGCAAGCCTGTTGCACGCTTCAAAACAAAAAGTTAATGAAATGAACGGCGTTCAATGAGAAAGTTGCAATGGCTAAAAACACCGAAAAACGTCACGAAGCCCTGCGAACCACTCTGGTGGAAATTGCAGAGCGTCATGTGCGGCAAGAAGGGCTGAGCGCGTTGAGAGCGCGAAAACTGGCCGCCGAAGCCGGTTGCGCGGTGGGCGCAATATACAATGTTTTCAACGATTTGACGGGGCTAGTTTTAGCCGTGAATGGGCGCACCTTTCATCGTTTGGGCGCCCATGTCTCCGGAGCAGTAAGTGCCCTGGGCGATGTAGAGCCTACCGCAAAGCTGGTTCGCATGGGGGAAGCCTATCTGGGCTTTGCCGTTGACAATCCGTTGCTTTGGCGCGCGCTTTTTGACGTTGAGATGTCTTCGGATACGGATGTGCCGGATTGGTACATGACTGAACTCGGCCAATTGTTCGCGATTATCGCCGCCCCTTTGAAAGAACTAAATCCAGTGGCTGACGCCCAGCAAATTGATCTGATGACACGCGCGCTTTTTTCGTCAGTTCATGGAATTGTGCTTTTGGGGTTGGAACGCCGAATTTCAGGGGTTCCGCAGGATCGGATCGAGCACATGATCGGGTTCATGGTGCGCGGTGCCGTGTCAAACGGCGACGCGCATGCAAAAGTTTAGTGGGTCCAGGCGCCCCGTCGATTGGTCGCAAAATTTTCGCCATAACCGCCCGCCCGCACATTGGGCTTTCTGACCTTTGGCTCGGTCACTGTCGCTTCTATCCCGCGCTCTTTTGCGTATTCGAGGGCCGCTTCCTTGGATTGGAAACTGATGCGCACTTGAGCTTGTGTGTCGCTTGAGGACGTCCAGCCCATTAACGGGTCAACTTCGCGCCCTGCGTCGTTGGTATATTCAAGCACCCATTCACGTGTTTTCGCCTGCCCCGAAGACATAGCGGATTTAGATGGGCGAAAAATACGAGCCGTCATGTGCCGTTCCCTATTGCCATAAGGTTCTATCACCAATCCGAGGCGCCCTTGCAAGGGGGAGGTTCGTTTTTCTGGCTGAGGAAAGATGTGGTTGCCGACCGGGATACGGGGAGCGAGGGGTGGGTGGGTCGCGTATCTGGCCGGCAACCAGTTCTGCTGCTTAGGAGTTCAGAATACACCATAAACGTGGGTTAACAAGATATTTATCTACTTAAAGTTGTACTCCTTGTTAACGTTTTGTTAATACTTCGTATTGCTGCCAGAATTGTCAGGAGCCGGCCCTACGCACCTTGATCCCGGTGAAAAGAACCACAACTTTGGTCTTAACAAAGGGAATCATCCGCAATGAGTGCTGAACCAATTTTAAATGCCGCGGCTCCAGACGTGAAAACACGCGAAAAGCTGGAAGGCGGGCGGGCTTTGGTAATGCACACCGAGTTCAAACCGGCGGGCGATCAGCCGACCGCGATCAAAGAACTGACAGCCGGGGTGCGTGACGGCGAGCAAAACCAAGTTTTGCTTGGCGCGACTGGAACCGGGAAAACTTTTACAATGGCGAAAGTCATTGAGGAGACCCAACGCCCCGCCATCATTCTTGCGCCCAACAAGACGCTCGCCGCGCAGCTTTACGGAGAGTTTAAAGGCTTCTTTCCAGACAATGCTGTCGAGTATTTCGTCAGCTTTTACGATTACTATCAGCCAGAAGCTTATGTAGCGCGATCAGATACTTACATCGAAAAAGAAAGCCAGATCAACGATCAGATTGACCGGATGCGGCATTCCGCAACACGCGCGCTTTTGGAACGGGACGATGTCGTGATCGTGGCGTCGGTCTCCTGCATTTACGGGATTGGCTCGGTCGAAACGTATGGTGCGATGACGATGGATTTGAAGGTCGGCGCGCAATACGACCAACGCAAAGTCATGGCCGACCTGATCGCGCAACAATACAAACGCAACGATCAGGCATTCCAGCGCGGGACGTTTCGCGTTCGCGGAGATTCATTGGAAATATGGCCAGCACACCTTGAGGATCGTGCGTGGCGCCTTTCCTTCTTTGGTGAAGAACTTGAAAGCATCGTTGAATTTGATTCCCTGACTGGCGAGAAATCCGGTGCGATGGAGAAGATCCGGGTTTATGCGAATTCGCATTATGTGACACCCAAACCCACGATGAAGCAGGCCATCGGCAACATCAAAACCGAGCTTAAGCAACGCCTTAGCCAGCTCGTCGACGAAGGAAAGCTGCTTGAGGCGCAACGACTTGAGCAACGAACGAATTTTGATCTTGAGATGCTTGAGGCGACGGGTGTCTGCAACGGGATCGAGAACTATTCGCGATACCTCACTGGGCGCGCGCCCGGTGAACCGCCGCCTACGCTGTTTGAGTTCATCCCAGACAACGCGATTGTCTTTGCCGATGAAAGCCACGTATCCGTGCCCCAGATCGGCGGCATGTACAAAGGCGACTATCGACGCAAATTCACCCTTGCAGAACACGGGTTCCGCCTGCCCTCATGCATGGACAACCGGCCTCTGAAATTTGAGGAATGGGATGCGATGCGCCCACAATCGGTATTTGTCTCCGCCACGCCTCAATCTTGGGAACTTGAGCAATCCGGGGGTGTGTTCACTGAGCAAGTTATTCGCCCTACCGGATTACTTGACCCGCAGGTGGAAATTCGCCCCGTGGAAATGCAGGTCGATGACTTGCTTGATGAAGTTCGCAAGGTCACAGCCGACGGAATGCGCACGCTTGTCACCACCTTGACCAAACGCATGGCCGAGGATCTGACCGAGTACCTGCACGAGCAAGGCATCAAGGTTCGGTATATGCACAGCGATATCGACACGCTGGAACGCATTGAAATTCTGCGAGATTTGCGTCTTGGTGCATTCGACGTGCTGATCGGGATCAACCTTTTACGCGAGGGCCTCGACATCCCTGAATGCGGGCTTGTCGCTATTCTTGACGCAGACAAAGAGGGGTTCTTGCGTTCGGAAACATCGCTTGTTCAAACCATCGGACGAGCGGCGCGAAATGCCGAAGGACGCGTGATCATGTACGCTGATCGCATAACTGGCTCGATGGAACGTGCGCTTGCTGAAACAGATCGGCGTCGCGCAAAACAAATCGCCTATAATGAAGAACATGGCATTACACCGGCAACGGTTAAGAAGAATGTCGATGACGTTTTGGCCGGGCTCTATAAGGGCGACACCGACATGAGCCGCGTGACGGCCAAAATTGACGCGGCCAATGTCGGGGCAAATCTGCAGGCGGTTCTGGAGGGCCTGCGCACCGATATGCGCAAAGCCGCCGAAAACCTCGAGTTTGAAGAGGCCGCGCGACTGAGGGATGAAGTGAAGCGGCTGGAGACGGTGGACCTTGTCGTTGCGGACGATCCGATGGCGCGCCAATCGGCGGTGGATCAGGCAGTGCGCGATCAAGAAAAATCGAAGGGGCGCTCGACCGCAGGTCGTGCCGGTCAGAAAGGTGGCAATGTGAGGCGTCGCGGACGTTAGTGTTGAGGGCCCTGGATTACTGCGCGGTCTTCAAATTGAGGTTTGGTTTAAACCGAGCTCTTCGCGTTGTTTCTTTGTGAGTTTCGCAACCACCAAATCATAGCTGACCATGATGTGTTCCCGCAGGCTTTGGTCGCTCATCGCGTTTTCTTCAAAGACCTGCAGCCATTTCATTCCACGCGAAGCCAAATAGGGCGCAGGACGAATACCGCGTTCTTCGCCGAGCACTTCAAAGGCAAGAGGCGTTACTTTGAAAGTGAAAGCGTCGCGTCCGTCGGCCCAGCCGCAAATTGCAAAGACTTTTCCGCCAACTTTCCAAACATCGGCGTTGCCCCATTGAACGACATGAGTCGTGGCTTTCTGGCTCGCGCAAAAGGCGTTGAATTCGGTTCTGTTCATGATCGCATGTTGTCATTGAGCAGACTTCACGCCAACCTGATTGATGAAAAAGGGGAATATTCATGCCAATCACGTCGTTTGATCACGTCAATCTTCGCACGACACGCCTGAAACCCATGATTGACTGGTATGAAAAAATTCTGGGACTCAAGGCGGGATGGAGACCCGATTTTCCCTTTGATGGTGCGTGGTTGTACCTTGGGGATCGCGCAATCGTTCACATATCCGAGGTTTCGGGTCACCCATCGGCCGATGGAGATCTTACGTTGGAACATTTCGCGTTGCGGGCGACCGATCTCGATGCATTCAAATCCGTGCTTGACCAGAATGGCATTGATGCACGCTTAGCGGAAATAGCAGACGCATCAATTGTGCAGGTCAACATTCACGATCCTGATGGCAACCACATCCATGTGGATTTCGACACGAACGAGCTCAATTCCTGATCAAAGGATTGTCGAACGCGTAAAGACAGCTAGATTTTCAACATGCGCTATCTGATTGCCTCAATTCTGCTGTCCTCAACACCTGCTGCTGCTTGGGAGGCGACGAGTGACGGGCCCGTCTGCCTTTTGTCTCATGCCACGGAAGATGCGGAAGTCGTCGTGTCTTTTGATCCAAGAAACGCCCTGCCCTATGCGATTGATCTGGCGCGTATCGGCACGCAGTGGGGCGCCGCGCCGGTATTTGTCATGCGTTTCGATGGATCAGGTCCACTTACAATCACCACGGACAGACATCGGCTATCACAGGGGAACGAAAGGCTAACCGTCACGGATCGTGGATTTGACAACGTCCTGAATGGCATTGCCTTTAACCAGATCGCAATCGCAATGCTTGGTGATGACACAACCATTATCCCGCTGTTTGGGGCTGCACCGGAAGTTGAGAAATTTCGATCTTGCGTGGCAGCGCCAAGCGCTTGACGGCTAATTCGCACACGAAGGATAGGTATGAACGATCCGTTTCGCGAAACCGACGATGAGGCCAGAGACCTTGCGCAGACTCTCTTGTTGAGCGCGCGGTACGGAGCTTTGGCGGTCTCGGATCAAGGCGTGCCATTTGTAAGCAGAATAGCCTTGGTGACTGAACGGGGCATGATGCCGATGACGTTGATCTCTGACCTTGCACATCACACCACTTGCCTGCGAACCACACCCCACGCATCGCTCCTTATTGGAGACGTTCCGGACAAGGGCGATCCGCTTGTGCATCCGCGAATGACGCTTAAAATTCGAGCGGAATTTGTAGAGAAAGACGAGGTCTTGCTGGACCGCTATCTCTTCAAACAACCAAAGGCAAAACTTTATGCAAGGTTTGCAGATTTCAATCTCGTTCGCCTAACCCCCGAAGGCGCCATTCTTAACGGCGGCTTCGGGAAAGCTTACAAATTATCGCGCGAAGACCTTCTAGCTCCAAGCCTTTAACGGATAACGTGGACTGCGCATTCGGCGTGGCGCACAACCCGGCTTGCTGTCGATCCAAGAAGATAATCAGACAGGTCCGGCTTGTGGGACGACACGATAATGCAATCAGCATTGTTCGCTGATGCATAGTCGACGATCACGTTGCCGGGACGTCCGTGTTGCAAGACAGGGGTCACGCCCGGATGCTCTTGCACCAGCGCTTTTAACATGTCCTTAACTGACGCGTCGGCCGAGTGTCGAACCTCTTCAGGCAATTCGTTTGCAACGTAGCTCGGCAATGGCTCGACAATAACAAGCGCTGAGATTTTCGCGTTTACACTGTCAGCGAGATGGCGTGCTACATCCAATGCGTGGGCGTGTTTCTCGGGATGTGCCGGATCGACCGGAACAAGAATATTTTTGTACATGAGTGTCCTCCTACGCTCGAACGTAGAAGGACACAGAAGAGTTGCAAGCGCTTTGATCTATCTCAGATCGGTCGATCCACGCGAGCGGTGACATGCACGCGCCCTTTTACGGGTTCCGGCCAAGACACTGAAATCTGGTTCTTTGATGAACCGACTTCGGTGGTCGCAAAGGGATACGCAAATACGTCATCTCCCGAGGCATTGGTAATCGCGTTCTCTGTGACAATGCTTTCCACTTCGCGAGCGCGCCCACCGAATGGCAGGTAACCCGAAACGTCGAGCGTCCAGTCGGTTGCCTCACTGATCTGGTCGAACTCAAGTGTAACCGGATTGATTGTGTTCTGCCCAATTCCGTTGAACGTGTTGGCTGAAAAAACAACGTTTCGAGTCAGACCGAAATCAAGTGACGCGATGCTGTCATCAAGTTTTTCGACCCGATCGGTTGAGCCGTTCAACGATTTGAACGTGTTACCCGTCACAGAAAGACCTTGCAGAAAGTGCCCCGCGCCATAAGGCTTTACGACAATCCAAGAAAAGTAAGACGCCGCATCATTCACTGTGAAAATATTGCCTGTGACTGCAAGGCCGCCAAACGAATATTCAGACGAGAACGCAGGCGCGGCGTCGTGCTCATTGGTCCATTCGATGAACGAGTTATCAATGTAGTTGCCCGTGATGACTGATTTCACATTCGGATATGTCAGCACCAAGCCAGCAACCCGTGGGCCATCAATGACGTTGTCACCCTGAAACCAGTGATTGCCGACGATCAGGTGCCCGTTGCCATGCAGAACCATGGTCGTTCCAAACCTTTGAAACCGGTTATCGCGGATTTTTGCGTCATTGGCATTGACGTTAAAGCCAACTGAGACTCGCGATGTTGCAGGCACGGCCTGCTCGTCAGAGACAAAATGACATCTGTCGATCTGTAGATCCTGACACCCGCGTCCATGGCTTGTGATGCCGCGATCTTTGGGTTTGGTGACAAAACAATCCTTCAAGTGAAACGTCTCGCCTGCAGGGGCAAGCAACACACCGCTCGCCTCGCCCTGACAATGGATTTCAATATCGGTGAGCGTAAATTTGGACAGTTTGGTAAAACCGGAGAAATCCAAAACGTATTTGAAACGCTTGAATGTGTATGTCTGGCTCGATGGCGCCGCATAAAGCGGTTGAGACAAAGTGAGCGTTCCCGCGCCGACATTTTTCTCGGTGACATAGACTTCGCGACCGACGCCAGTGCCCTCGACCAATGATCCCACGGGAACGTTGGCGACGTTTGCGACAGCCGTCAAAGTCGTCGACGCGCCCGCGTCATAGCTCGCGCTGCTTGTGAACGTTTCTGCGTCCCACGCCGCACCAGGCACCACGTTCAGCTGGCCGTTTCGCACAACGCGTCGGATTTCGTATGTGTCTGTTTGAGCGGCATCAGCGACGTCAATTGGCGCGCTTACTTCGATCCGACGTCCCCCTAGGTCGAAGCTTTCGTGATCGGAGAATTGTACAAGCGCCTGAATCCCTTTTTTAAACGCGGCAACTTCGTCACCAAACGCGTCTGCATAAGTTGGGAGGTCAAAGTTGCGGCGCAATATCAGATGCTTATCGTCTGGCATTGTAACGGTGCCAACAAAACGCGCCGGCGATTCAAACGTCACGTTAGATCCCAATAGGTATGTCCCTGCGGGCACGAGAATGCTGCGCCCTTCAGCTGCTGTGTTCGCGGCGTCAAATGCTGCGGCATCGTCGGTGACGCCATCTCCCACAGCCCCAAAATCACGCACATCGACCCAATCCATCATGACGCGATGGAAAACGGAGGTAACATCTTCGATCTGAATGTCATCAACGCGCACAATGCCGCCGGTCGCACCCGTCAAATCCAGACCAAAGTGGCCATAAGAAACCGGCGTTCCCCAGTGAAAATCTACGCCTGTTCTCGGCCCAGAACCAATGATTGCCGAGACTTCGACGACAGATCCGTAGGTGGTCAGAGCTTTCGCTGTTGAAACTGTCGTTAGGCCGGTGACCTCAGTGCCGCCCGACTGACCAGCCCAGGCGCCAATGCGAACCGACGGCAAAGCGCCAGAAATTGCCTTTACTCGCGCAGTCACACGCAAATAACAGCCAGACAGGATCGGTGTTTCGCCGGTGAAGCGAATTTGTTGTTCGCCATCTGTTTTTAAGATCTCAAGACAAGAGCCGAAATCCACGTCTGTCGGGACTACGGCAGCTGTAGGAATGGTATCGTAAGTCGCTGTTCCGGGTGTACCGTTTTCATTTGACCAAACGTTGAGTCCCTCTTCGAATTTCGGGGGCATCAACGCCACGCCGTCAGTCACTGCCTTGTTCATTTTGCGAACCCTTTTCATGCAAGCAAAAGGATGCGCAAAAATGCAAACGCGGAGGCCTGCCCCGCAACCTATCGCTTTTTTAGGAATTAGCCCCGACTTCCAAAGCCAGAGCGCCACCCAAAGTGTTTAAGGGTTTCGCATTAATCCGTAATAAACCATGCGAACGGTTTACTCAGGCACCCACATCTGGGGTCTCCAATAACTGCACGCCGTTGATGCGCCAGCCTTGGTCGGTTTCGATCATCTGATAATCGAGAACATGGAGCGCGCCAGAGCGATCACGGACCATCACCTTCTGCCACAACCTGCCGCCTTCGTTCCTGAGTTCCAAAAATTTCATCTCGGTAGGGCGCCAAACCATGGGATAACCGTTCTGAACCATGCTTCCGAAACGTTCCGGTGAGCCAAAAATGCTTTGGATGGACCGTGACGCGAATGTGAAAGCCGTCGAAAAGTCGTCCGACTTAAAGGCCTCGATCTGGCTTTGGATTGTCCGCTCGATATCCGGCTCAGAGGGAAGAATGTCCGACGCGTTTGTTGGTCCGACGAGCGCGAACGCCGCGATTACCGCAAAAATAAACTGTCGCATATTCCCCTCCGCTTTCTTCCGATCATAGAGTGATACGGATCAAAGCACAGGTTTGGTTCATTTTTCGTGCGCGGCAGTCACCGCAAAACGGGCTCAGGAATGTGTTTCCGCAAGCGCATTTTCGATGAGTTCAATCGTCTCACTGATACCATAGAGCGCGATAAAACCACCGAACCTCGGCCCTTGGCTCGCGCCTAGAAGAACTTCATAAAGCGCTTTAAACCAATCTCTTAGCGGCTCAAACTCATGTTCTTTTCCGACAGAGAACACCATCGATTGAAGCTCTTCGGGATCTGCGGTTGAGGTCCAGCCTTTAAGGCGGGCCAAAAGATCTTTTATCGCTGTCGTCTCCAATTCGGTTGGCGCACGGAATTGACGTGTCGGCTTCACGAAATCATTGAAATAGCTGACAGCAAAACCTGCTGCCTGGTCCAGATCAGGATGGGTTTCAGGCGACGCATCTGGCGCATATCGCTTGATGAAGCCCCAAAGCGTGGTCTTGTCTTCAGCGCCCGAAACGCTGGCAAGATTCAAGAGCATGGCAAAAGGAACGACCAAATTTGAGGCCGGGACGTTGTGGCCATGGATATGGAATACAGGATTATTCAGTCGGGCCGCAGCGTCCTGATCCGCATAAGCGCGCAACTGCTGGTGATATTCATCAACAGCCTTTGGAATGACATCAAAATGCAGACGCTTGGCGGTTTTTGGCTTTTGATACATGAAATAGGCCAAGCTCTCGCTGGACGCATAAGTCAGCCACTCGTCAATCGAGATGCCGTTACCTTTGGACTTTGAAATCTTTTGCCCGATGTCGTCCAAAAAGAGCTCATAGGTGAACACTTCAGGTGGTTTGCCCCCCAGAATTCTGCAAATTTTTGAGTAAATCGGCGTGTTGGGCGCATGCTCTTTCCCATATGGCTCAAAATCCACGCCCAAGGCGGCCCAGCGTGCCCCAAAATCGGGCTTCCATTGGAACTTTACGTTACCGCCGGTCACGGGAAGCGTGGTTTCGATCCCGTCTTCATCATCGAATGTGATCGTTCCATCGCTGGCATTCACGTCCTTCATTGGCACATAGAGGACACGGCCTGTCGTGGGGCTAATGGGCAGGAAAATTGAGTATGTTTGTTGCCGCTCGTCGCGCAGGCTTTTCAACATGACGGCCATTAGTTCGTCGTACTTTTCGCACGCCCGCAGAAGCGTCTCATCGAACCGGCCAGACTTGTAATATTCGGCCGCAGAATAAAACTCGTACTCAAAACCAAACGTATCGAGGAACCGGCGCAACATCGCATTATTGTAGTGTCCGAAACTCTCGAATTCTCCGAACGGATCCGGAACGCGCGTCAAAGGCCGCTGCAAATGCTCTGACAACAATTCCTGTTGCGGGACGTTGTCAGGCACTTTGCGCAAGCCATCCATATCGTCGGAAAAGCAAATCAGTTTGGTCGGAATATCGGAAAGCACTTCGAAGGCACGGCGAACCATTGTTGTGCGCAAAACCTCCCCGAATGTCCCAATGTGGGGCAACCCGGAAGGACCGTAACCCGTTTCAAAAAGCACATAGCCTTTCTCGGGCGGCGCATTCTCGTAGCGTTTCAAAAGGCGTCGCGCTTCCTCAAAGGGCCAAGCTTTCGAGCTCATCGCAGCGTCTCTTAACGTCGTCATTGCTTTCTTCCTCAACTGGCGCTCTTTGTCACAGCGGACCGCGCAAGGTCTGCTTCCTATTGCGGGCAGCGATTGGCGTCAATAAATTCAAAACTGTATCTCGAAAGGACAAAGACGCCGTGCCATTAAAAGCCTCTGAATTTACGCCAGAAGACACACTTGTTGCTATCATGCTGGCCGTTTCGGCGTCGGATGAACGCATAAGGACGGCGGAATTGGTGACAATCGAACGCATCCTCAACCATCTTCCAGCGTTCGTTGATTTCAAGACTGAGCGTTTGAAGCACATCTCAAATACGGTCCTTGATCTGTTCGCCGACGAAGACGGTCTGGAATTGCTATGGGACTCGGTGCGAACGACCCTTCCAGAGCGGTTGTTCGAAACGGCCTATGCTCTTGCATGTGATGTTGCCGCTGCCGACGGAACACTTCGTGAAAGCGAGTTACGATTCCTCGAAGAAATTCGATACCAGCTGGAAATTGACCGTCTTCATGCGGCTGCGATTGAACGCGGCGCGCGGGCGCGGCATATGATTATTTAAAGCGGATCAAATCCGACAGCCCAACGGCTCAACAGCGATTTTTGAAGTGTTCTTGATCGACGCGCCCACGACCTTGAGCCCGGCGGGCGTTCGCGTGCTTCGGTTGGGATTGCATCGCGCTTTTCAGTGTTTGCGGTGAATATCGCGAACACGAGCCCTCGCCCGTTCCCTGTAGTAATATAGCCCGCAAGGCTGCTCACAAAGTTGAGCGTACCGGTCTTGGCAACAGCCATCACGTCATCGAGCGATTTGTTTTTTGCTCCGGACGGATCGGGCACGTTCACACGCTTCATCAGCGCAGCCACTGGCATGCCGCCCCTTAAAATTGTGACCATATCTAAAGGGCTGATCGACGAGCCATAACCCAGCCCAGAATGGTCACGGAAAATGACATTCCGAACGCCAAATCTGGTCTCTGCCCAACCAGCCATACGCGACCCGGACCCAAGGAGATTGTTGACTGGGACATTGTTGGAAAGGCTCGCGCGCATCCCCGACATTTCCGCCGTTAAGTTTGTCGAGTATTTCATCATTGAAAACAAAACATTGCCGAGTGCATCGCTGGAGGTTGTCGCAAGTTGCATGCCGTTTGGCGGTGAATTAGCAATTTCCGGCGTCTTTAGAACGATCCCATTGGAGCGCGCGAGCGTTCGAAAAACATCGCCCGCATAAAGCGCCGGAAATCTGACGGGCAACCATCTGGCGCCGTCTTTTTTGCCCAGCGCGCCGCGCGCAACTGACCATAGGTCTGATCGTGTTCCACGGGCATAGGAATAGACCGGCGATTTCCGGTCAACGATGTCCATTTGAGCAATGACGGTCGACGGGCTGTATTTTCGCCCGCGCGCTTCCATCGTCATTTCATACTCGTTTTTCTTGGGTTTCCATTCGAAATGGACCCTGTTGAAGTTAAGGTTCAAACCGCAAAACGCCGGGTTGTAGCTGACATGATCCGGCTGATCGTAGTCAATTCTGTCGCCACGTGGCAATGCACCTGCCCAAACCAAAAACCGACCGGTTACTTCGGTGATGCCGGCTTCGCGTAGAGCTATCGCTAGCTCGCCCAACCGATCAGTGTCCAATGTCGGATCACCACTGCCAGAGAGAACGAGATCTCCGTCAAGTTTGCCGTCGTTCACCGATCCGATTGCGTAAAGCGAGGTCTCAAACTCAAAATTCGCGCCCAAACGGTCTAACGCATAAAGCGCCGTTACAGATTTTAGTGTGCTGGCAGGAGGCATTTTTTGATTTGCCAATCGCGCGTCGAGGATTTCACCAGTGGTCGCATCAGCCACAACGTAAGCCACATCGCCGTCAAGATTAGCTTTTCGAACAATGTCCTCGCTGCCTGATGGCAGCGTGGGCGCGGCCGGAGCCGCTCCGCGCGGCACCGGACGGTCGCTTGATTGTGGTGCCGAGCTTAAGGCAGGTCCGGCAGCACCGGTTGCGATCCCTGCTAAGACGGTGCGTCTGCTCAACTCGTTCTTCATGACAGCTTTATCGGTTCACCAATTGTGCGTGGCAAGCTTGACGCAGAGGCTTTCGCGCCGATGTGACCGGATCGCGACCAAATTATTCGCTCCAATTCCCGGCGGCACGAATTTCACTGGAGCTCACATGTTGCATTGGAGTGTTGAGAAAACACCAAGCCGGCGCTTCCGCTCTTGCCAAAGCCGCTGCATCAGAGGCAGGAATTCGTCCGAACCGATACTGCCGCGCCATGCGGGAATGAAGCGCACGCTGTCGATCTCCCGGGCGTGCAAGAACACCGATCGGAACCATCGAGACGATATCCTCCCAACGATCCCAGGTGTGAAACGTCGCCAAATTATCTGCGCCCATCAGCCACACAAAATGCGCGCCTCTAAACCTGTTTTGAAGCGCCGCGATAGTATCCGCAGTGTACTGAGTTCCCAATTCTTGCTCGAGCGACGTAATCCGGACACGCGGGTGATCCATCACATTTTTTGCGGTCGCGATACGCTTTTCGA
>CALLWO010000128.1 GCA_938016355.1 uncultured Boseongicola sp.
CGTCGCGGGCCTTGTGATCAACAAGGACGACGGCACCGGCGAGGCGCAGGCATTTGCCGAAAGCGTCGAAATCCCGGTCCTCGCCTCGATCCCGCAAAACGACGACCTGCGCAAGAAGTCCGCGAATTACCAAATCGTCGGCACAGCGGAAAGCGAATGGGGCGAACTCTTCGCTGCCCTTGGCGAAAACGTCGCCGTCGCACCGCCCATGCGCCCGACCGCGTTGAACCAGGATCAGCTGCTCGAACTCTTTGACGGCTCCGACACCGGGGCAGGGGTCGTGCTTGAACCGGCCACCGACATGGATATGCGCGGCAAGAACGCCGCACCGAAGAAATCGCTCGAGGTGGTTTACGACGATGCCTGATCGCACCGGATACGAAGTCGGCTATGACGACGCGGGCGATGTTCAGATCATCGAAGGCACCGCACGCGAAGACGTGCCCGAGCTCGCGGGCGCGAACCTTGCAGGCGGCGACGGCATGGGCTGTCACGCCGGGGCTGGCGAGATGGAAGCCGCCGCGCGCGCTGCCGGGAAATCCGACATTCTCGATCAATACGCCGCCGACTATCCGCAAGGCCCGCACGACAAACCGCAATCCATGTGCCCGGCCTTTGGCTCGCTCCGTGTCGGCTTGCGCATGCGCAGAACGGCAACTGTGTTGTCAGGATCCGCCTGCTGCGTCTATGGCCTGACCTTCGTCTCTCACTTCTATGGCGCGCGCCGCTCGGTCGGCTATGTGCCGTTCAATTCCGAAACGCTTGTTACCGGCAAACTCTTCGAGGACATCCGCGAAGCCGTCCATGATCTTGCCGACCCCGAACTTTACGATTCAATCGTTGTCACCAACCTCTGTGTCCCGACCGCCTCTGGCGTTCCACTGCGGTTGCTGCCTGATGAAATCAACGGCGTGCGCATCGTCGGCATCGACGTGCCCGGCTTTGGCATCCCGACCCATGCCGAGGCGAAAGACGTCCTCGCCGGTGCCATGCTGAATTACGCGCGCAAGGAAATCGAAGCCGGTCCGGTGCAAGCGCCCATCGGCGGAAAATCCGACCGCCCGACCGTGGCCATGCTGGGCGAGATGTTCCCCGCCGATCCCATGGTCATCGGCCAGATGCTCGAACCTCTTGGCCTCGCCGCTGGCCCCGTCATACCGGCGCGCGAATGGCGTGAACTTTACGCTGCACTCGACAGCGGCGCGGTTGCGGCAATCCATCCGTTTTACACCGCGTCCATGCGCGAATTTGAAGCCGCTGGTCGACCCATCGTCGGCTCCGCTCCGGTTGGCGCGGACGGCGTGGCAAACTGGCTCGCGGGCATCGGCGACGCATTTGGTCTTGCCGCCGACAAAGTCGCCGCCGCGCAGAACATCTTCGTTGGCGCAACCAAAGGCGCGCTGGCCGGCTCCAAGATCAACGGCACCATCACGTTGTCGGGCTACGAAGGCAGCGAACTTCTTGTCGCGCGGCTTCTTGTCGAAAGCGGCGCGGATGTGCCTTACGTCGGCACCGCCTGTCCGCGCACGCCGCAATCAGACTGGGATCGCGAATGGCTCGAAGCCAAAGGCTGCAAAGTCGTCTATCGCGCCTCGCTCGAAGATGACCTCTCTGCGATGGAAGGGATCAAACCTGACCTCGCCATCGGCACCACGCCGGTCGTCCAAAAAGGCAAAGAGCTGGGCATCCCGTCGCTCTATTACACCAACCTCATTTCCGCGCGTCCCCTTATGGGCCCCGCAGGTGCCGGATCGTTGGCACAGGTTGTGAACGCGGCCATGGGCAACAAAGACCGCATGTCCAAGATGAAAGCTTTCTTCGAAGGCGTCGGCCATGGCGACACCGCCGGGGTCTGGGAAGGCGCGCCAAACCTGCGCCCTGATTTCCGCGCCCAGCATCAAAAGAAACTCGACAAACAAGCAAGGGCAGCCGCGGCTGCGAACATGATATGAGCGCGCACCGCCATCATAGCGCGCCTTGGAGTGTGTTAAGCGCGTCTGAACGCCCCGTTCGGGCGCACCTACGTGATACCTACGTTATACCGACGCATTACCGAACCCATACCGATCCTCATTTCGGGGGCCGCACATGCTGATCCAGGACCACGATCGGGCAGGGGGATATTGGGGCGCGGTTTACGCCTTTACGGCCGTGAAAGGCCTGCAAGTCGTGATCGACGGGCCTGTGGGTTGCGAAAACCTGCCGGTCACCTCCGTTCTGCACTACACTGACGGTCTGCCACCTCATGAATTACCTATTGTTGTCACAGGCTTAGGCGAAGAAGAGCTGGGCCGCGACGGCACCGAAGGCGCGATGAAACGCGCCTGGAACACCCTTGATCCGGCCTTGCCCG
The DNA here is from genome assembly GCA_938016355.1 of uncultured Boseongicola sp. Lineage (GTDB taxonomy): Bacteria > Pseudomonadota > Alphaproteobacteria > Rhodobacterales > Rhodobacteraceae > CALLWO01. The sequence continues at coordinate 2,354 of CALLWO010000128.1, forward strand.
CCGTGGTCGTGACCGGCTCGATCTCTGAGATGATCGGCGGCGGCGTGACCCCGCAAGGCACGAATATTCAACGCTTTTTGCCGCGCACCATCGACGAAGATCAATGGGAATGCGCCGATCGCGCAATGACGTGGATCTTCACCGAATTTGGCATGACCAAAGGTCGGATGCCGCCGGAAAAGAAACGCGAAGAAGACGCCAAACCGCGCGTGAACATCCTCGGGCCGATGTATGGCACGTTCAACATGCCCTCCGATCTCGCCGAAATTCGCCGCCTCGTCGAAGGCATCGGCGCCGAGATCAACATGATTATGCCGCTTGGGGCACACCTCGCCGAAATGCGGAACCTTGTTAACGCGGACGTAAACATTTGCATGTATCGTGAATTCGGGCGCGGCCTGTGCGAAGTGCTCGGCAAGCCCTATCTGCAAGCGCCTATCGGTGTCGACAGCACCACAAAATTCCTGCGAACGCTCGGTGAAATCACCGGCCTCGACCCCGAACCTTTTATCGAGCGTGAAAAGCACTCGACGATCAAACCGGTTTGGGATCTCTGGCGTTCGGTTACGCAGGATTTCTTTGCGACCGCCTCTTTCGGGATCGTGGCGAACGAAACCTATGCCCGCGGTATCCGGCTGTTCCTCGAAGATGATCTCGGGTTTCCCTGCGCCTTTGCGGTCGCCCGCACCGCTGGGAAAAAGACCAACAACGACGAAGTGCGCGCGCTGATCAATCAAAAGCGCCCCCTCGTTGTGATGGGGTCGATTAACGAGAAAATGTACCTGGCTGAGACCAAAGCCGGTCACGGTCCAAGCCCCACATTCATGCCCGCCAGCTTCCCCGGCGCCGCCATACGGCGCGCCACCGGAACGCCGTTCATGGGCTATGCGGGGGCGACCTATCTCGTTCAGGAAATCTGCAACGGCCTCTTTGATGCGCTCTTCCACATCCTGCCGTTGGGCAGTGAAATGGACGCCGCCGAAGCCACGCCAACAACCTTGCGCCGCGACTTCCCATGGGACGCAGATGCGCAAGCCGCGCTCGACCGGATTGTCGCGCAACATCCTATTTTAACACGCATTTCCGCCGCCAAAACGCTTCGCGACGCCGCCGAAAAAGCCGCGCTCGAAGCTGGCGATGAGCGGGTCGTGCGCGAAACCGTCGAGGCCCTCGGCGGACCCAAGTTTTCAGAAGAGGGAGGGAGCCAATGAGCGACCAAACCATCAACGTGATCCCACAGGCCGAGATCCGTTCGTCGAAGAAACCGACGACCGAATTTGCGGTTTATTTCGGGATCATTTTTCTGGCCACGCTGCCGCTGGCAACGCTGACCTGGGCCTTGAGCGTTCTGCGCAAAGGCACGCTGAAACAAAAAGGCCCGATGGCCCGCGCCTGGAGCCAGGCCCGGATCATCACGCCGATGATCTTTTCCGCCTAATCAGCGGAGTTTTTCGCGGTTTTCTTGCAAAACCGCAGTCGCCATTTGTCGGCCTTTACGGGCAGGCAGATACCCTGGCGGGCCGTTCGGCCTGCTTAGGAACCCGGCCGCGGGGGACGCGGCGTCAGTCTAAGATCCGGAGGATTTCATGGCTGATAGAACTGACCTGTCTTTTACAGGTCTCACCGACGATCAGGCGCAGGAGCTCCATTCTGTGTACATGAGCGGTCTGTGGGTCTTCACCGGCATTGCCGTTGTAGCTCACATTCTCACGTACATTTGGCTGCCCTGGTTCAACTGGAACTAAGGAAACGAAGAAATGGCAAAATTCTACAAAGTTTGGCTAATCTTCGATCCCCGTCGCGTGTTCGTGGCTCAGGGTGTCTTCCTGTTCCTGCTGGCAGCAATGATTCATCTCGTGCTGCTCAGCAACCCGAACACCAACTGGTTTCAACGCGCTTTCGCCGTTGAAGCAGATGGCTGATCGAATTTGAAAGCAGTCGTGGGCGGCTCCCGGTCGCCCACGACAATCAATGACAAGAACATTCAGATTCGCGCCCGAATAACAGGCGCAACCGATAACGGAGTAGCAATATGGCTTTGCTCAGTTTCGAACGAAAATACAGAGTGCCCGGCGGCACGCTCATCGGCGGAGAAATGTTCGATTTCTGGGTCGGACCGTTTTTCGTAGGCTTCTTCGGGGTGACGGCGGCTTTCTTTGCCAGCCTCGGAACCATCCTGATCTTTTATTCCGCAGCGTTGCAGGGCACCTGGAACCCGTGGCTGATCTCGGTCAATCCACCGGCCATCAGCTATGGCCTCGGGGCGGCACCGCTGGCCGAAGGCGGCTTGTGGCAGATCATCACGATCTGCGCGATTGGTGCCTTCGTCTCATGGGCGCTGCGCGAAGTTGAAATCTGCCGAAAGCTCGGCATCGGACTTCACATTCCGATCGCGTTCGGCGTGGCAATCTTTGCCTACGTAACGCTGGTTGTCATCCGCCCGGTTCTGATGGGCGCATGGGGGCATGCGTTCCCATATGGCATCTGGTCCCATCTCGATTGGGTAAGCTACACCGGCTATCTCTATGGCAACTTCCATTACAATCCCGCGCATATGCTGGCGGTGTCGCTGTTCTTTACAACGACCTTCGCCCTTGCCCTGCACGGCTCGCTGATCCTGTCAGCGGCGAACCCGGCCAAAGGCAAATCGGCCCGCACGCCCGAACACGAAGATACGTTCTTCCGCGACTTCATCGGGTATTCAATCGGGCCGCTCGGCATTCACCGTCTTGGCCTGCTTCTGGCCCTGAACGCCGGGTTCTGGAGCGCCATTTGCATCGTGATTTCCGGCACCATCTGGTTCGATCAATGGATCGTCTGGTGGGATTGGTACATCGAATTGCCCTGGTGGGCTGACCTTGAGGGAGGCGTCAATGGCTGAGTATATGAATATCTTCAGTCAGGTTCAGGTCCAGGGACCGCCAGAAATGGGCATGGTCGAGGACGCTGATCTTGGGGACCGCACCAAAGGCACATCCTTCAGCTCAGCGCTTGGCTGGTTCGGCAATGCGCAGCTTGGCCCGATCTATCTCGGACCATGGGGCGTGCTGTCGCTGGCATCCGGCGGGCTTTGGTTCTTCTTGGTCGGGATCAGCTTCTGGGTACAGGCGGGCTTCAGCCCGGGTGTCTTCATGCGCGATCTCTTCTATATGGCACTCGAACCGCCGGGGCCGGAATACGGCCTTGGGTTCGCGCCGCTTTGGGAAGGCGGGCTCTGGATCATTGCCTCGTTCTTCCTGTTGATCAGTGTAATCAGCTGGTGGGTCCGCTCTTATGTGCTCGCGGATCAGTTGGGCATGGGCAAACATGTCTGCTGGGCCTTCGCCTCAGCGATCTGGCTGTTCCTTGTTCTGGGCCTTATCCGCCCGGTTCTGATGGGCAGCTGGTCCGAAGCGGTGCCCTACGGCATCTTCCCGCACCTTGACTGGACGAACCTGTTTTCGCTGACCTATGGCAACCTGTTCTACAATCCGTTCCACGCGCTTTCGATTGCGTTCCTTTATGGCTCGACCCTGCTGTTTGCGATGCACGGCGCAACCATTCTGGCCGTTTCCCGTATGGGCGGCGACCGGGAGCTGGAACAGATCTATGACCGCGGAACGGCGTCCGAACGCGCCGGTCTCTTCTGGCGCTGGACCATGGGGTTCAACGCCACGATGGAAGGGATCCACCGTTGGGCGTGGTGGTTTGCAGTGCTGTGTACGCTGACCGGCGGCATCGGCATCCTGCTCACCGGCACGGTCGTGGACGACTGGTTCACATGGGCGCAGGAACACGGCTATGGCGCCGAGACGAACTATGTCCCGGCCTTGGAACCCGAAGACTTCACCCCTTATCTGCCGCCACAGGAGTAATGCGACATGTCTGACAAAGATCCACACTGGTATCTCGACGACAGCAAACCGTCGATGCGGGCCTGGATTTTCTCGCAGATGGCTGTGGGGGCCGGATGGGGTGCGCTCGTCTTTTTCGGGGTCATCCTGTTCATTTTCGCGCTGATCGCGATTTCGAACATCCTGCCCGAAGATCCCTTCGCCGCGCTCGACGCCGCGCCGGCGATCACAACCGAACTGGCATAAGAATTGGCGCGGCGTCCACATCGCCGCGTCAAATGGAATCGAACGTCTAGCCGCGTTCGGTTTTCGGGGCCTCCACACCCCGGTTCCCTTCCTGTTGGCTACAGGAACCTTGGCGTCGCCTGGGTCCACAAGGCCCGCGCGACGCCTTTTTTCTAATCGCAAAGGATCGCTGCCATGACCCGTCCTGACACACCGCTTCTTGATCGCGTCGCGGGCCCCGCTGACCTCAAGAATTTCAGCGATAGCGACCTTGCGACACTGGCCGATGAACTGCGCGCCGAGGTTATCTCGGCTGTGTCAGAAACCGGCGGACACCTTGGATCGTCGCTTGGAGTTGTTGAACTGGCCGTGGCCATTCACGCCGTTTTCAACACACCGATGGACAAACTTGTCTGGGACGTGGGGCACCAATGCTACCCGCATAAAATTCTCACCGGTCGGCGGGATCGTATGCGCACCCTGCGCCAGAAAGACGGGCTGTCCGGCTTCACCAAACGGGCTGAAAGCGAATATGATCCGTTTGGCGCCGCGCATTCCTCAACCTCCATTTCCGCCGCGCTTGGCTTTTCGGTGGCGCGCGATATGGGGCAGGCGACCGGCGACGGGATTGCCGTCATTGGCGACGGCTCGATCTCGGCGGGTATGGCCTACGAGGCGCTGAACAACGCCGGCCACGAAAAGCGCCGCCTCTTTGTGATCCTGAACGACAACGAAATGTCCATCGCCCCGCCTGTGGGCGCGATGTCGTCCTATCTCTCGGGCCTTTACGCAAACACGCCGTTCCATCAGATGGCCGAAGGCTTTGAATCCGCGCTGCCCGGACCGTTCCGCGATGGCGCACGGCGCGCACGTCAGCTAGTGACGGGCATGACCGGCGGGCAGGGGACGTTGTTCGAAGAACTTGGCTTCTCCTATCTTGGCCCGATCAACGGCCACGACATGGATCAGCTTCTCCCCGTTCTGCGCGCCGCCCATGCGCGTGCGGATGGGCCAATGCTGATCCATTGCTGCACCGTCAAAGGCAAAGGCTACGCACCCGCCGAAACCTCTGCCGACAAGTATCACGGCGTTGCAAAATTCGACGTGGTCAGCGGCGAGCAGAAAAAAGGCAAATCAAACGCCCCAAGCTATACGTCCGTCTTTGGCAAATCACTGACCGACGAAGCCGCCCGGGATCCCCGCGTGGTCGCCGTGACCGCCGCGATGCCGTCCGGCACAGGTCTCAACATCATGGCCGACCGCTTCCCCGCCCGCGTCTTTGACGTCGGAATCGCTGAACAACACGGCGTGACCTTCGCCGCTGGCATGGCCGCCGGTGGGTTGAAACCCTTCTGCGCGATCTATTCCACCTTCCTTCAGCGCGGCTATGACCAGATCGTCCACGATGTCGCGCTTCAGAACCTGCCCGTGCGCTTTGCGATTGACCGGGCGGGCCTCGTTGGGGCCGATGGCGCAACGCACGCGGGGTCATTCGATGTCGCCTATCTTGCGAACCTCCCGAATTTCACCGTGATGGCCGCCGCCGATGAGGCCGAACTGGTTCACATGGTCGCCACCGCCGCCCATCACGATGAAGGCCCGATTGCCTTCCGTTACCCGCGCGGCGAAGGCGCAGGCGTCGAAATGCCCGAACGTGGCGAGGTGCTCGAAATCGGCAAAGGCCGCATCGTCCGCGAAGGCACCAAAGTCGCGCTTCTCTCCTTTGGCGCGCATCTGTCGGAATGCCTGATCGCCGCCGAAAACCTCGAAGCGCGGGGCATTTCCGTGACCGTGGCCGATGCGCGGTTTGCCAAACCGCTCGACACAAAGCTGATCGGCCAGCTTGCCAAACAACATGAAGCGCTGATCACCGTGGAACAAGGCGCGCGCGGCGGATTTGGCGCACACGTCCTGCACCATCTGGCCGCCAAAGGCGCGCTGGATCGTGGTTTGCGCATTCGCACGATGACCTTGCCCGATGCATTCATCGATCAGGCAAGCCCCGCCGACATGTACAAAGCCGCAGGCCTCACCGCCGAAGATATTGCGTCGACCGCGATGGACGCGCTTGGCATCGTTCCGGCTGTCTTTGGGGCCGTGCGCGCATAAATCAACGGCCCGAAAAGGGTCGGTCGCGACCCCACCGCCGGGCCTGTTCACGAATTTTGCACCTCTGTCATCTATTGGGATGACAACGCGTTTCGATGGATCGTCGTACAAATGTCTCCAGAAGCATTGGAGAACGTCATGGATCTTTCGCAAATCACCGCGGCACACCTCTCGCCCGATACGCAGTTCGCGTTTGACGCTGATGCGCTGGACCGGTCGATCCTGCGGGCCGAAGCGCGTCGCCAAAAGTTAAACCGCCTCGCGGCCAAAACCGTCCGCCATTGTAAAAAACTGCTCGAAATTGTCCTGCGGCCTCTGGCGACAGCCCACCATTGGTCCAAAACGCCCACGGCGTTTGAGTGATGGGTTATGTTCAACCCGGCGGATCGGTGTACGATGCGGTGAAATCGAAAGACGACCGATCTATGCCTTATTCAGAAGAAGAAACCGAGATTCTGGCTTTCCTGCGTTCTGAACAGGCAAGTTACTATCGTGGCGACTTTGACGCCTTTGCAGACCACTGGCACCATGGCCCGGAAGTCCGCCGGATTGTGTCCGGCCCGCAATCAGGAACGCGCATCCACATCGGCTGGGAGGATCTCGAGGCGAAGTTCAAAGAGGGATATCGCCAGTACCCGCAAGACTATGATGCCCTGAAAATCCTGCGATGGGACAACGTTCAAATTCAGTCATGCGGCGAGATGGCGTGGATCACCTATGATCAAACCCCGACCGAGTATCATCCGAAATTGCATGCGGCCCCATTCGCGCATGAAACGAAAATCATCCAGAAATTCGACGGGAAATGGAAAATCGTCTGCCTGATCGTGGTCGCCCCCGCCCTCAGCAACGAAGATGTTCCGCAAATTGCCATGGACCAGACCGGCAAAGTGGTCGGCGTCAACGCACTCGCCCGCAAGCTCCTGACCGCGCATCAGGGGCTTACAATCTCCGGCAACCGCCCAAGAGCGGTCATTCGCGCCTATGACGCAGGGCTTCAAAAGGCGATCGATCAGGGCATTCAGCATTTGCTGACCAACCTGCCGCGCGGGTTTCTAAACGAACAGAACTCGGCCGTGCCACTGGGCGAAGACTCCCTCGGCATGCCCATGCTGTGTTGGATCCATAACGAGCAAGAGCGTCTGATCCTGTCGTTCGACGATCGCCACAAATTGCGGGGCCTGATCGAAGCCGGGGCCGGGACCTTTGGTCTGAGCACGTCACAGGTGAAGTTGGCAGAGCTCATTTCGCTTGGCCACGACCTTGCAAGCGCTGCCGACGAACTCGGCGTAAGCGTCAACACGGTCCGCACGCAGCTTCGCCGGATGTTCGAAAAAACACAGACGCACAATCAGGCGGGGCTGATTTCACGGCTCCTCAACACCCAAGCGCCCGCGTAACGCGCAGGTCCATTCGCAGGCGACGGAAATTCGCGACAGCGATCTGTTGTTTAAGACTGGATTAATCTTGATGACCGCGCGTTAAGTTTTACGCGCGCGCCAGCTCCGCGAAAATGCGGTCCATGTGCTCGGCCAGGTATATCCGAAGCCACGGCGTATAGACCTCCGGCGTCTTGCGCGCGTTCTCTGTCAGCTCACCCAGATCAACCCACGCGATGTCCTCGACCTCGTCGGGGTTCATCGTGATCCCAAGATCCGCAGGCGCATCAGCCACGAAAATATCGACCACCTCATGCTCGATCAAATCGTTGCCGACATCCGCGCGATACTCGATCCGGTCGCGATGCACCGGTGAAAGCCCCGTGATCCCAAGCTCGTCGTTCAGCCGCCGGTTCGCACAATCCAATGGCGCTTCATCCCACAATGGATGGGTGCAGCACGTATTCGCCCAAAGCCCCGGCGTGTGATATTTCACCGACGCGCGCTTCTGGATCAGCACCTTTTGCCCACGCATCACAAACACGCTGACCGCCTTGTGCTTTAACCCTTTGATATGGACTTCAAGCTTCTCGACCGGCGTCAAAACATCGTCGATCCAAGCAGGGATCATGTCGTTCATGCGTAGGTCTCCGGAACCAGTCGCGTCAGGTGCGCCAGATTCTTAATGCCGATCTTGAGATGCGCAAGAGGGCGTTTCTTGACCAGTTTCTTGTTCATATAGGCCTCAAACGTCAGGCGCTGAACATCAACGTCATGGCAAAGCGACACAAAACGCTCGCGCCGTTCGTCCGAGATGTAATAGGCGTCCTGCATCGCGCGCAGCGCTTTGAACACCATCTTGTGCTCTTTCATGAACAATTTGCGCGCCAGCATCAAATCCTTGACCCGACCGCTAACCAAACACGCCTGCGCCGCCGTTGCCGCAACGCGACCCCCGGCCATCGCATAATAAATGCCTTCGCCAGACGACGGCGCAACAACTCCCGCCGCGTCTCCGGCCAAAACAACGTCCTTGCCGTTGTCCCATTTGTCGAGCGGTTGCAGCGGGATCGGCGCGCCTTCTTTGCGGATCGTTTCGCAATGCTCCAGACCACTGGCCACGCGCAATTCCGCCGTCGCTTTCTTCAGGTCAATACCGTCAATCCCGGTGCCCATTCCCACGCTCGCACTCGATCCATGCGGAAACACCCAGCCATAGAAATCCGGTGAAATCGCACCATCATAAATCACGTCACAGCGCAGCGGATCATACCCGTTCGTCGCCTCGGGCGCTTTGATGATCTCGTGATAGGCGATGACATACGGGATGGTGTCGCCGCCGGGAACTTCCGCGCGCGCCACGTCAGAACGCGCGCCATCCGCACCAATAATCAGCCTGGTCGCAAGCGGACGTTCCTCGCGGGTTTCCTTGTCGCGGTAAATGATGCTCGGGCCGTTCTCGTCGCGCTCGATCCTGAGGAACGTGCCGGTGAACCGTTCCGCGCCTGCATCCGTCGCCCGCACCCGCAGGAATTCGTCAAAATGCTCGCGATCGACCATCCCAACAAAGCCGTCTTCAATGGGGATATCAACGCTGCGCTGCGTCGGAGAGATCATCCGCGCCGTGTTGATCCGCGCGACGATCTGGCCGTCAGGAATGTCGAAATCCGAAATCAGCCGGGGCGGGATCGCACCGCCACAAGGCTTGATCCGGCCCGCACGATCCAGAAACGCGACCTTGCGCCCCGCACGGGCCAAATCCTCAGCAGCGGTTGCTCCGGCGGGTCCACCGCCCACGACGACCACATCATATTGCATTGTCATTCCCCCGGAACCATTGCCGCCGACGATCTCGTCGCGGTGTTTTCCATGATGCGCATCGCCATCAAAGCGGCAGCGATGAACAAAACAGCTTCTAATATAAAGACAGCGCCAAAAGCGGGCGCGGTGTCGGTCAGGTGTCGCAAAACATCGACCAGAGCCGCGCCAACAAGTCCGCCAAACCCGGCGGCAATCGCTTGAGCCGCGCCCCAAAGCCCCATGCGTGTGCCCTCGCGCGCGTCCCGACCCTGCGACGCAAGCGCCATCATCGAGCCAATCGCCGCAACCGCGAACATGCCGTTAAAGAACCCAAGCAGCACAACCGCAGGCGTCAAAACCGCGATGCTCAGAATTCCGATAACTGAGATTATGGTAAGTGCAAACGCCGATCCAACACAGCCCGCAACAACCCAGTGGCGCAAATGACCTATTCGGAATCCCGTGGCAGCGATGCCGACAACCAGCATTCCGACAAAAACGCCGCCGTTCTGCGCACCCGAAAGCGATGTCGATTGCCCCGGCGTGAATGCGAACACCAATCCGGCATAAGGCTCAAGGATCAGCTCTTGCATGAAATATGCCGTCATCGACAAAAAAACGAAAATCGTAAAGTTGCGGGCCCGCGTCTCGGCCCAAATCTCGGCCAGTCCTTCGCGAAATGGCATGGGCTCGGGTTCGGCGCGCGCCACAACACGGGCCTCGATGCCCCAAACCGCAAGACAAGTCATCACGACCGCGCCAAGTGTGACGACCAAGACGATGCGCAGCAACAACGCGTGGCTATAGGGATCAAGCATTGATCCAACGACGCCTGCCGTCACTGCAATCCCAAAGATCATCATCAACCAAGTGATCGTCGCCGCCGCAGCCCGTCGATGCGGCGCGGTTGCCGTTGCCAGAAGCGCAAGAAGCGACGTGCCCGACGCCCCGACACCGATCCCGATCAACGCATAGGCTACGATGCTGACCGCCAAACCGGTCGTGAAACTGGTCTCGAAAAGCGGTATGGCCGCCGATGCCAACAAGGCCCCGCCTGCCAAAGCCACCATTCCCGCAATGATCCAGCGCGTTCGATGCCCGCCCTGATCGCTGATGAACCCCCAGTTCGGACGGGTGATCTGAATGCCGTAATGCAGCGCCACCAACAGACCGGGCAGAACCGCCGGAAGCGCCAGCTCAACCACCATAAGACGGTTTAATGTCGACGTCGTCAGAACGACAATCGCGCCAAGCGCCATCTGCACAAGGCCAAGTCGAACGATCGCTAGCCACGAAAGTGTCATAGCGAAACTCCCAACGAGCGGATCGCAACGGCTGAAACCATCATGCCCAGCACATAAAGCGTGACGCCCGTGCCGTTGTACCAAGGCGCTTTTGCTTTGGGGTCGCGCATCATCACCCGCATCGCGGCAAATTGCGCAATCAGACTGATCAAAACAATCGTCGCGAACAGCGGCTTGCCCCAGATAAAGAGCAGCGAAATCACCAGCGTTTGCGGCAAGGCCATCACGATACACGCAATTTTCGCCGCGACCTCGGGGCCAAGAACGACCGGCAAAGACCGCACGCCTGTCGCCTTGTCGCCTTCAAGCGCCTTGAAATCGTTCAGCGTCATGATCCCATGCGCCCCGATGCCATAAAGAACGGCAACGATCACCACATAAAAAGACGGCGCGCCAACGCTTAAGACGGCCGCACCCGTGAACCACGGCAGCGTTTCGTATGACAAACCAACAAGCCCCGGTCCCCACCAGCCCGAACGCTTTAAACGCACCGGCGGCAGCGAATAGGCCCAGGCCGCAAGCACGGCAACCGCCGTTGCGCCCAAACCCCAAGGGCCAAGAAACGACCCGACCCAAAGCGATAATCCCGACAGTGCCAGCGCATAAGCCAACGCCCAAGCGGGTGGCACGCGACCGGACGGAATTGGACGATTTGGTTCGTTAATTGCATCCACATGACGGTCGCACCAGTCATTGGCGACCTGGCTCATGCCACAAACGATCGGCCCGGCAAGAACTACACCCAAGATGACGAGGCCCCACTGCCCGGTCGGAGACACACCAACGGAAACGATCCCGCAAAGATACGCCCACATCGGCGGAAACCACGTGATCGGCTTCAAAAGCTGAAGCATTCCCTTCACTTCGGGCCATCGCCGAGGGGAAGTGTCATCCATGTGTAAATCTACGCTGACAGTCATAGTGTAAAGTACACACTACATAAGTGAGTCTGGCAAGCGCGGACGCTCTCAAAACACAAGGAATCTGGG
>CALLWO010000129.1 GCA_938016355.1 uncultured Boseongicola sp.
AATGATCATTCGCCGAACCTGAAATCAAGGACTTAGCGGAGAAATGTTTCGCGCGCGAAACACGAATTAACCAGCTGATAATATTCAATAAAAATTCGTAACATCGGCGCACGATTGGCATCGACTACCCAGGTTCGGCGGTGGGACCAAAGCCGCTTAAGTGATTTTGCGGTGTCCGATTCACGTTTTCGATGAGGCGTCGTGTGATAGTCCGCATGATCGCCATACCAAAGCTCGGGTCTTCGAATTGCAGGCGCATGAATTGTTTTTCATCAATGCCGTAAACCACCGCGTCCTCGACACAGCGCGCAGTCGCGGTGCGCTTGGCGGCGTCCGTGAAAAATGCAATCTCGCCAAAGACGTCGCCGGTGGAAAGCGCGATGTTCAGCTCTTCGATTTCGACGCGGCCCTGGGCGAGGTAATAGAGGCGATCCACCGGGTCGCCGTTTTCAAACACGGTCGCGCCTGCGGTAATGCGCATACGTTTGCCGTAGGTTTGGATCACCGAGAAATCCGAACCGCTGGCTTGCGTCGCGCGCCCCAGTTTTCCGCGCAGCGACAGCACTTGCCAGAACCGGTAAATGTTGATGGGCAGAAGTGTAAGTTCCATTGCCAGTAAGGGCCAAAGCCCAAGGGCAAAGCCATAGATCGCAAAGCAGACCGACGACGCAATGGCGAGGATGCGCAGCGGTAACATGGTGCTGACCGAATAGGAGGCCACGGTAAGTAACGAGGCCAGCCAGCCGATCACTTCGATCCAGTGGAATTGTGCAAGCTGGTCCATCGGCGATCCTCAGAGCATTTCGGGCTTGCCGATATTTCTGGCACCGATTAGCTGCGATGGATATGAAAAAGTCTTTTGCGGGTGCCAAGGTCGCAAGAGATCAGGGCCTTAGCCGTTGGACCATTGTCTGAGAACTTCCGCCCGGCTGGCCTCGCTGCGACATTGCCATTTGGGAATATCTTCAACTTGCGCGAAAAAGCCGGATAGGTAGGCATGGTTTTGGGCGCGCTTTCGAAAGCTGCGCCAAGCAAACCCGTATTGCTGCCATGGCCAATCGACGTTGCCATCGGGGATTTCCGTGCGGGTTTTGCCACGCGATATCCATGGGCGCCGGGCAAGCTGCAAGAGGCGAACCGGCTCTGGCGGGTCCAGCCAGACCAGAGCGTCGGCGTGAGGTGCCGCCTGAAACAGCGCGCTTGGTCCGCCTTCGAGGATCCATTCTGGCTTTTCCACCTCCCGGATGAGGGCCGCGTCGATTTCAGGGCGTGGTTTTTGGCGCCAATTGGTCATAAGCTTGAGCGCGTCGAATGAGACGACCGGGATATCGGGGCGCACATGGGCCAATCGCGCTGCAAAATGGCTTTTGCCGACGCCGTTCAACCCTGTCACGATGATTTTTCTCAAGCGTCCCTCGTCTTTTCGTGGCCTTTTTCAGGTCGTGCGGGCGGCGAGGCCCTCGGCCAGAACCTTACGCACGATCTCGGGCGAGACATCCGCGGTGACGAACGCCTCCCCAATTGCCCGCGCCATGATAAAGCGCAACTGACCTGCGATGACTTTTTTGTCCTGCCCCATGAGGGACAAAAGCGCGTCGGCGTCCGGCAGGTCTCCCGGGATATCTGCAAGGTCGGTCTTCATGCCCATGGTTTTCAAATGCGCGCGGACCCGGCTTGGGTCTTCTTGCGAACAAAACCCGGAACGCGCGGACACTTCGAAAGCCAGTGCGCAGCCGATGGCCACGCCTTCGCCGTGGAGCAAGCGGTCAGAATAGCCGGTCGCGGCTTCGAGTGCGTGGCAAAATGTGTGGCCAAGGTTCAAAAGCGCGCGGTCGCCCTGTTCGGTTTCGTCGCGCACGACGATGTCGGATTTCATTTGGACCGACACGCGCACGGCTTCGGCGCGCAGGGCTTTGTCGCCTGCTGCCATGGCGGGGCCATTGATTTCGAGCCAGTCGAAGAAGTCGGATTTGCCGAGCATGCCGTATTTCACCACTTCACCATAGCCTGCGAGGAAATCGCGGGGGGAAAGCGTGTCGAGCACGTCGATGTCAGCGAGCACCAGCGAGGGTTGATGGAACGCGCCGACAAGGTTCTTGCCGTGCAGCGTGTTGATGCCGGTCTTGCCGCCAACCGAACTGTCGACTTGCGCAAGAAGCGAGGTTGGCACCTGCACAAAGCGCACCCCACGTCGCATGATGGCAGAGGCAAACCCGGCCAGATCGCCGATGACGCCGCCGCCAAGCGCGATCACAACGTCTTGGCGTTCGATCCGCTCAGAGAGGAGCCATTCGACGGCGCGCGTCAGCCCGTCCCAGCTTTTGGTGGTTTCGCCGGGCGCGAGTGACAGCGTGGCCGAGGTGATGCCTGCGGCCTCTAACCCCGCTTTCAAGGTGTCGAGATGAGCCGCTGCGACGCGATCTTCGGTCAGAATGGCAACGTGCGGGCGCGGCAGCATGCGGGCAATTTCTGCCCCGGCCTTTGCCAGAAGCCCCCGTCCGATGCGCACGTCATAGGCGCGATCTCCAAGCGGGACGTGAACGGTTTGGATGCTCATGTCGTTTGCTCCAGAATGTCGGGGTGGGTCAAAAGTGTTTCGACCACGCTGTCGGTCATGTCTTCGATGGAATATTCGGGCCGCGAATCCACGACAATTTCGGCGCGCGCGTAATCGGGGACACGCTCGTGGTAAAGCGCGGTCAGGCTCGCTTTGGGGTCAGCCGTGCGCAGCAAGGGCCGGGTCGTTTTGTGGCGCACGCGGCTCCAGAGCAATTCAAGGTCAGCGCGCAGCCAGATCGCCACGCCACTTTGAGAAATGCTGTCGCGATTCTCAGCGCGCAGGTAGGCACCGCCACCGGTCGACAGGATGCCTTTTTTCGTATTCAGCAGGCGTTCGATGACTTCGGCCTCTTTGCGGCGAAAGAAGTCTTCTCCATCGCGTTCGAAAATCTCGGCAATTGTCATATTGGCCGCGCGCACGATTTCTTCGTCGCTATCGAGGAAAGGAACGCCCAAACGCCGCGCCAGCGCGGTGCCAATTGCGGATTTGCCCGCACCCATCATGCCCACCAGCACAACAGTTTTCTTCAGCTCGAATGGCAAAACGGCAGCGTCCCGCTTATCTTTTCATATCATCGGTCTGAATGGCGTGATCTTCGCTGAAAGACCAGTTATAAATTGAGCAAAGAACCGCATAATTGGCGGCAATGATCCGCTAAGGGTCAGAGGCAGAAGGGTTATTTGGGATGCTCCGATTGTTGAAGCTTCTTTTGGTGTTGGCGGTTCTGATCGCTGCCGCTGTTATTGGTTATGCCTATCTGGGTGATCTGAGCCCGGATCAGGAAAAGGTGAGTGAACCGGTTGAGCTGGGCACGAATTAACGCGCGCACCGCATTTGCGGTGGTTTTGACGGCTTTGGCACCGGGCGCGCAGGCGCAAGGCACAAATCCTGATGCGCCATTGTCGGCGATTGACTGGCTGTCGGATTCGGTGACCTTACCGCCGCCAACTCCCGATCCGGGCCCAATTTCGTCTGGCGCGGCAGTGCCGGAAGTGCTGGTCGCGCCGCTCGACACGCCGGTGCCCGATCGTTTTGGGTTGGTGGATGCGCGTGACCTTGGGTTGCAAGCGGACCTTTGGGGGGGCAGCACGGCGGCTGATCTGGCCGGGCTTGTTCGCGATATGCCGATCATCCGCCTTCCAAGCCTTCGGCGGTTTGAAATCGAATTCCTGCTGGCGCGCCTTGATCCACCCATCGATGCGATTGCGGACGACAGTCTTTATCTGGCGCGCGTCGACAAGTTGCTTGGGCTTGCCCAGCTTGATGCAGCGGCCGCTTTGATTGCAAAAGCCGGCGCGCCTGATCCGGTGCGCTTTCGCCGGACGTTTGATATTGCGTTGTTGCAGGGTACCGAAACGCAGGCTTGCGCCACCATGGAGGCGACGCCTGACATCTCCCCTACCTTTCCGGCACGGATTTTCTGCCTGGCGCGCAATGGCGAGTGGGACGTGGCGGCCTTGTCGCTTGGCACGGCGGAAGCGCTTGGCATTCTGAGCGAGACAGAAGATCAGCTTTTGCTGCATTTTCTTGATGCCGAACTGTTCGAAGACACGCCGATCCCGGCGCCGCCTGCACAGATGTCGCCGCTGATTTTCAGAGTTTACGAAGCCATCGGAGAGCGCCCCGCCACCGACACACTACCCGTCCCGTTTGCAGTTGCGGATCTGTCGCGCAATGTCGGCTGGAAGACGCGGTTGCGGGCTGCCGAACGGCTGGCCTCGGTCGGGGCTTTGCCGATAGATCAACTGCTTGCCGTCTTTGGTGAACGCAAAGCTGCGGCTTCGGGCGGGGTCTGGACGCGGGTGAAAACGTTGCAGGAACTGGAGGCCGCGTTTGAAGCGCGCGACGCGCGCGCGATTTCTGCCGTCCTGCCACGCGCCTGGGAAATTGCGGGCGACATTGGATATGATGCCGAGCTTGCGGCGTGGGTTGCGCCTCGGCTTGACGGGATCACCGTCGCGCGTGCTGCCCATCACACGGTGTTTGAGATCGCGTTGCTGGCGCGGAATATGGAGCTGGCTGAAGCCCACGTCACCGCCACGCGCGAGGATGCGACGCTTCTTGCGATTGCCCGCGGACGGGTGTTTGAAATGGAGCTTTCCACGCCATTGGCGACCGCCATCCGTCAAAGCCTGTCAGGACTGCCCCCGAGCGAGCAATATCGCGCGTTTCTGCGCGATGCGCGCGCAGGTGAGGCGCTTTTGCTGGCAATGGAGACGCTGAGCCGCGGGGTCGAGAGCGACCCCGGTGCGTTGGGAGATGCGCTTTCGGTGCTGCGCGCGTTAGGGCTTTCTGAGCTTGCGCGGCAATGCGCCGTGGAGCTTTTGATCGAGGATTCGCGCGTATGAGGGAACTCGAACGCGTGGCGACATTTCTCGATGCGCAGGCGGCAGAACTTGATGCCTCCGAAAACACGCTTATGGCTTATGCGCGTGATCTTAAAGATTATGCGGGGTTCCTGACTGGGCGCGGTGTGGCGTTGCTCGAGGCCTCTCAGGACGAGATTGAGGATTATCTTTTGGGGCTGGACGCTGCGGGCTTGGCGCGCGCGACGCGTGCCCGCCGGCTTTCAGCAATCAAACAGTTTTACCGGTTTGCGTTCGAAGAAGCATGGCGCGGCGACAATCCCGCCATTCGCATCAAGGGGCCGCAGAAAGCCAAGCGGTTGCCCAAGACGTTGAGCGAAGAGGATGTGGAAAAGCTTTTGGAGGCGGCGCGGACTTCGGGGCGCGAAGGCGATCGGGTGCGCAACACCTGTTTGATGGAATTGCTTTATGCCACGGGGATGCGCGTGAGCGAATTGGTATCATTGCCGGTTTCTGCCGCACGCGGCGATCCACGGATGCTTCTGGTGCGCGGCAAAGGCGGCAAGGAGCGCATGGTGCCCTTATCCCCCCCGGCGCGTGAGGCGACGGCCAGATGGCTTGAAGCACGGGATGCCGCCGAGGAAATCGCACGCGTCGAAAAGGGCACGCCGCCGAGCAAGTTTCTGTTCGCATCTCGCGGTAAAGCCGGGCATCTGACGCGGCACCGGTTCTATCTTTTGATCAAGGAACTGGCGGTTGCAGGCGGGGTGGCGCCTGCAGATGTGACGCCGCACACGTTGCGCCACGCGTTTGCGACGCATCTTTTGGCGCGAGGGGCTGATTTGCGCGCGATCCAGACATTGCTGGGGCATGCCGATATCGGAACCACCGAAATTTACACGCATGTGCTGGAGGAGCGCTTGCGCGAGCTGGTGCTTGAGCATCATCCGATGGCCGCGGATTAGCGCGCCTTGATTGCGCCGCCTGACGGCGTCGCGGTGGGGGGCGCTGCCCCCCGAGGGCATTTGCCCTCTCCCCCCGGAGTATTTCTGGAAAACTGAAGGATCAGCGGCGCAGCTCTGGTGGCAGGATGTCCTGGCTTGGCCAAAGGCCGGTTGTGAGTGTGTCGTGGTAGCCTTGGGTGAGGCCTGCGGCTTCCATGGCGCGGCGCGCGGCCTTGTGGTCATAAGCGAGACGATGGATCGTAACCTCGCCGTCTTCGAGAAGCGCGTAGCGGGTTTCGGGGCGACCATCATGGGGTGGCAGGCCAATGGCGCCGGCGTTGATCCATTGATGCGCGCCGATCCTGCGGTGAAATGCGATGCCGGAATGTCCGGCGATGATGCCGTCCAGCGGGCCGGTCAGCGCTTCAAGAGCCGTGATTTCGGTTTCGAAATCGCACGCAGGTGTTGACGGCCAGAGAAACCTGTTGTTGGTCGTGGCCCCGCCATGGATCACACCATAGCGCCGCGTACCTTGAGTGAAGGTTGCGATGTCGGGCAGCTTGTTCAGCCAGGCAATGGTGTTGCCGTCGATGGTATTGCGCAAATAGGGCCACCAGCCAGCAGAGAGGCGATCACAGGTCGAGCCTTCTTCGAACCCGCAGCCGCAGCTATCGGCGTCGTCCCAGAGCTGGCGTTCGCAGTTTCCGGCGATTGAGGGGATCTCTTCGGCAGAGAGCAGAGCGGCCGTTGCATCGGGGTCTGCGCAATAGGCAACGATATCCCCAGTGCAGATGGCCGCGCGACCATCGATGGCGCTGATCAGCGCCTCCAATGCCTGTGCGTTGGAATAAGGCCCGCCAAAAAGCACCACGGGCGCGTCAAAATGGCCAAAATCCTCGATCCGCATCGTGATGTCTTCCCTTGATCCTGCCGCGTCATGGCCCCATAACATGAGAACATGCATGATTGACCATAGGCTATGGACCCCTCCTCACAACTGATTGATACCGCGTTCTGGATCACCGCAGGTGCTATTCTGGGACTTTTGGTGCTGTCTGCGTTCTTTTCCGGCTCGGAAACCGCATTGACGGCCGCCTCGCGTGGCAAATTGAAAACCCAGGCCGAGAAAGGCTCCAAGGGGGCGGAACGCGCGCTAAAGATCACCGAAGACAGTGAACGGCTCATCGGCGCGGTTCTGCTTGGCAATAACCTCGTGAACATTCTGGCGGCGTCACTGGCGACAGCTTTGTTCACGCGGGTCTTCGGAGAAAGCGGCGTGGCGCTGGCCACGTTGGTGATGACGGCGCTGGTGCTGGTTTTCGCCGAAGTGCTGCCCAAGACCTATGCGATCACCAATTCGGAGCGGGCAGCTTCGCTTGTGGCGGCCCCGATTCACGTTGTCGTGACGGTCTTTTCGCCAATTGTAAATTTCGTGCGTTTTTTGGTGCGCGGCGTGTTGGGGCTTTTCGGGGTGAAGATCGACCCGGACAGCCACATCATGGCGATGCGCGAGGAAATTGCCGGGGCGTTGCAGCTTGGGCATTCAGAAGGCGTGGTGGAAAAGGAAGATCGTGACCGGATTTTGGGCGCGCTTGATCTTGGCGACCGCACGGTCGAGGAAATCATGTTGCATCGCTCGCAGATCGAGATGATCGACGCGAGCCTGCCGCCTTTGGATGTGCTTCAGCTGTGTTTGGAATCGGCACACACGCGTCTGCCGATATTCAGCGGGCAGCCTGAGAACATTGTCGGTGTCATGCATGCCAAGGATTTGCTGCGCGCGATGTATGCGCGCCGCTCGGCTCAGGGCGATGGCGAGGATGGGCTTGAAGATTTCGACATAATGGGCGTCGCGATGAAGCCCTATTTTGTGCCTGAAACCACGACGCTTGATGAACAGATGCGCCAGTTCCTGCGCCGGTCAACGCATTTTGCTTTGGTCGTGGACGAATACGGCTCGCTTGAGGGGCTGATCACTCTGGAAGATATTCTGGAGGAAATCGTCGGCGAGATCACGGATGAGTTTGACATCGACGAAGACGATCCGCTGCGTCGCACAGACGCGGGCGATGTGATTGTCGAAGGCGCGATGACGATCCGCGATCTGAACCGCGCGACCGACTGGACCCTGCCCGATGAAGAGGCGAACACGGTTGCGGGTCTTGTGATCCACGAAGCCCAGTCGATCCCGAACCAGGGTCAGATATTCTCGTTCCACGGCTTTCGGTTTGAAATCATCGAGCGCCAGGACAACCGGATCACCAAGTTGAAGATTCGCAAGCTTTTGATCTGATCAGCTTTCTTTTTGGAAGAAGATGACGACGTCGCCGATATCAAGCCCGAAGCGCTTGACGTAGGCGCGGTTCAAAAGCGTGTCGTCTGACAGGAGCCACATCCAGTCGTCAAAGATGACAGGGATCGTCTCGACGCTCCCGTCCGCGGCGGGCACCGGCAGATCAATGCTGTAGCGCCAATTGAACGTGTCGCCCTTTTCAATGCCTTTTGCGACGCCCTCAACACCGGGGGCTGTGCCTTCCCAACTGTCGGGGCCGGTTTTGGTAAGGGTCCAGATGCGTTGCTCGGTGGCGCCGTCCTCATAGATGAAGTCCTCGACAAGCCGCAGAGTTTTGCCGTCCCAAGTGCCGTCGATGGTCACGTCAAAGCGACGACGCACCGTTCCGAAGATGTCCTGAAACTGCCCCTGCGCGGTTGTGCGCCCGTCAAAGAAGGTTTCCAGGTCGAGCTTGCGGTCGCTGAGCGTGGCATCTTCAAGCGCTGGTTTGCCAGTGCAGGCGGCAAGAATGACGAGGCAGGTTGAGATCAGGAATACGCGCATGATTGGTCCCTTCGGGTTTAAGGGTTCTACGCGCGGGAGGGCGTTTCGGATGTATCGCGCCGCGTTGGCAGCACGAAGGCCAGTTTGCCTTTGAGTTCTGGCGCATTCAGGTCGGTGTAGCGCTTTTCGTGCCGTGTCGAGAAAGCCTTGCCACCGAATATCCGAACCGCCTGATGGATCAGGATGCGTCGCCAGGTCGAAACGTCAGCTTCAATCATTGCAAGACGGAACACTTCGTCGGCGAAGGCGCGGTCGGCCTCTCTCGGCCCCCGGTCTGGCACGTCTTGCCACGCGATGTAGAGGTAATCGTGGAGCACGGCCGCTTCGAGCCATGGACCAACGCGACTGACGAAGATGCGAAACACAGCCGGCACGCTGGTCAGATCGGTGATCAGCCCGCGCGGGACACGGATTTCGCGCAACTCGCCATCAATTTCGATCTCGGCCAACAGATCGTGCTGTAGCACATATTCGGCGTCCTCGCCCAAGCGGTTGCGAACAGAGCCGAGGGGACGGATGAGGCTGAGCGCGGAGCGGAAGCGAAAATTGCGCAAATCCTCCCAATCATCGGGATAGGGGTTCGCGGGGGCAGCCGGGTGATCGAATTTCTGCATGATCTCTCGCGTGTTCGATTGTTAAGGAGCTGAAGCAAGCTCTGACTTGTGGGGGCGGTTCAATCCCTGCTATTTGCCAAAGCATGCTGGACGATATCGAAGAAATCCACCCGCTGTTCAAAGGCGCGCCCAAAACCACTGAATTCCGCAAGCTTAGAAAGCGGATCATTCGTTATGTGCGCGAGGCGGTTGACCAGTATGGGATGATCGAACGCGATGCGCGATGGCTCGTTTGCCTCTCCGGTGGCAAGGACAGTTACACGTTGCTGGCCGCGCTTTATGAACTGAAATGGCGGGGGCTTTTGCCGGTGGACCTGCTTGCGTGCAATCTTGATCAGGGACAACCAGGGTTTCCGGCGACGGTGCTGCCCGAATTTCTTGAACGCATGGGCGTGCCCCATCGGATCGAATATCAGGACACCTATTCAATTGTGACCGACAAGGTGCCCGCCGGGCGGACCTATTGCGCGCTTTGTTCACGGTTAAGACGCGGCAACCTTTACCGGGTCGCGCGGGAAGAAGGCTGTTCGGCGGTCGTGCTGGGGCATCATCGCGATGACATTCTCGAAACATTTATGATGAACCTGTTTCATGGCGGGCGGCTCGCGACGATGCCGCCGAAGCTTTTGAATGAAGAAGGTGATCTTTTCGTGTATCGACCGCTCGCCCATGTGGCGGAAGCGGATTGCGAGAAATTCGCGCGCGCGTTGAATTATCCGATCATTCCCTGCGACTTGTGTGGCTCTCAGGACGGACTGCAACGCCAACAGGTGAAGCAAATTCTCGATGGGTGGGAAAAGAACGCGCCGGGTCGCCGTCAGGTGATGTTTCGCGCGCTTATGAACGCCCGCCCATCGCATCTTTTGGACCCGAAGTTATTTGATTTCGAGGGTCTGAGCCGGGAAGCACCAAAAGATTAATCAATAATTTCTGGTCGTTAACAGATCGTACAACTTATTGGTTTATCCAAATCCCCGTAGAACTAGTTTCGGGGTTTGCCAGGGTGCAATCAGCATCGCCAATAACACAATATGAAATGCGCCGTTTCCTGCGCTGGACCATAACCGGATACCGCCCGTTCGCGTTCTTGCCGCTCACAATCATGGTCGCATATTGGCTTGGCGGCACGACATTGATGGTGATGGTGACGTCGATCATTCCCGCAGCCTCCGTCATTTTGTTCACCATCGTCGAGCATCGCACCCCCGCGGCACGCGAACAGGATGCGGCGACGGGGCTTGGATTGGTCGAAAGCGCGGAAAACTGGCTGGAAACGCGGCTTTTGATGCCCGAGGTGCCGCGGTCATCTGTGGCGCTGATGGCCGTGACAATCGACGATCTCGATGCGTTGGAGGACCGTGTTGGCACGGCGCTTCATGAAAGCCTGATGAACGATCTCGCGCAGCGGCTTCAGGGGCTGATCCGGCGCGACGACCTGATCAGCCGGGGGCGGCGCGCGGATTTTCTGTTGTGCCTTGCCGATCTTAAGCCGCCGGAAACCGAAAACCTTTTGCATCTGGCCCAGCGACTTCAAGCCACGCTGGAGGATCCGTTCGAGCATGGCTCTGTTCGGGTGTATTGCACGATGTCGATTGGGATTGTGCGTTCCGGACAGCTTTCCGCGCCGACCCCGCTGCAAATGATCCGGGCTGCCGAAAGCGCAAACGCAAGTGCTGCCGACGCGGGGCCTGCGTCTATCCGGCTGCACCAATCAAGCGCCGGAAAGCTCCCGGATTCCGATGCAGATTTAGCGGCAAGTGTGGCGCAAGCCCTCGAAAACGGCGAGATCGTTGCTTGGTATCAACCTCAAGTGTCGACGCATTCCGGCGAGATCTCGGGGTTTGAAGCGCTTGCGCGCTGGGAACACCCAAGCCGCGGGCTTGTTTCCCCGGCGACGTTTTTAACGATTGTGGAACGCGCGGGCCTGTCACAACGCCTTGCCGAAGTGGTGTTGTCGCACGCTCTGAGCGCGCTGCGCGCCTGGGATCGCGCGGGATTGAACGTGCCGTCGGTTGCTGTGAATTTTTCCAGCGAGGAGCTTCGAAATCCGCGGCTTTCCGAATACATGACGTGGGAATTTGACCGCCACAACGTCACACCCGACCGGCTTGGCATCGAGGTGCTGGAAAATGTGATCGCGCAATCGCATGACGATATCGTTGCGCGCAATTTGCGCATGCTGGCAAATTTGGGCTGTCGCATCGATCTTGATGATTTCGGGACGGGGTATACGAGTATCCTAAACATACGCCGGTTCTCGGTTTCGCGGATTAAGATCGACAGAAGCCTCATCTCGCGGGTCGATGTGGACCGCGATCAAAATGATCTTGTCGCGGCGCTTCTGGCAATGTCGGAACGCCTCAAAGTCGAAACGCTTGGTGAAGGTGTTGAAACGCAGGCGGAACACGCAAAACTCGCGCAGCTGGGATGCGATCATGTCCAGGGGTTTTCAATCGCGCGGCCAATGCCTCTTGGCGACACGATCACATGGGTCACGGATCATCGTGCGCAGATTGCGCAAACCTATCCTTTGCCTCTCCCCGCCTCCAGCGCGCGTGACCAAGGCTAGGTTGAGGGCGGCCAAAAGCCCCGAAAGTGACGTTCCGCGCAGGCGATTCCCAAGCCAGACAGGAAATCGTCCATTGGTTTTGCGACTGGAACCCCGAATTCCAAAGGAATTGACGTCGAAACGACCGCCCCGATTGACTGAAAGCGCTTGACCTTTTGGCCCATGAACGATTGAACCACCGACATTCTAGCGATAGCCGGTGAGTTCGATGGACGAACAGAACAGAAATCTCCTTCTGGCCATGGTGCTCAGCACCGCGGTCCTCTTTGTTTGGTTTATTTTGTTTCCGCCCCCTGAGCCGGTTCCGGCCACGGAAAACGCCGCCACACAGGCAGACGGGACCGTCGCACTGCCATCCGCATCGGCAACGGCGACGCCGAATGGCGACGCCGCGCCTGCGGACACGCCCGCCGCTACGACGTCCGATGCCCCACGCATCGACATCGACACGCCAAGCCTGTCCGGCTCGATCTCGCTTGCTGGTGGCCGCATCGACACGCTGTCGCTGAAAGATTATCGCGAAACACGGGATGCGGGAGCCGATACCGTTTCCATCCTGTCGCCTGTTGGCGCGGCCCAACCCTATTACACGCTTTTCGGTTGGGCGCCTGGCGGTGGATTGACCGCCGCCGACACGCCCGGTCCCGATACGATCTGGTCGCTCGAAGAGGGCGCCACACTCGACACCGACACGCCGGTTGTTCTGCGCTGGGATAGCCCGGCTGGTCTGACCTTCCGACGCACCATTTCGGTCGACGAAAAATTCATGTTCACCGTCGAGCAAAGCGTTGAAAATGCAACGGAAAACGTTGTGCGCATTGCGCCTTATGGCATCGTTGCGCGCCATGGTGAACCGCAGGATTTGATGGGCTTCTTCATCATCCACGAAGGCGCAATCCGCATGTCGGACGGCGAGTTGAAAGAGATCGACTACGACGATCTTCCGACCGACCCCGACACGGTTCGCGCCGAAGAAAGCGGCTGGGTCGGCTTCACGGATCACTATTGGATGACCGCGCTGATCCCGGCAGAGGGGCAGCCTTTCTCATCGACGATCCAGTACATTCCAAGTTCCGACGTTTACCAAACCTCCACCGCCGGTCAGACAATCGAGATCGCGCCGGGCGCGACAGGGTCAACAACGACACAGGTTTTCGCGGGCGCAAAGGAATGGGAAACCATCCGCGACTATGAAGCCGGGCGCACCGTCACGGGCTTTGGTGCTTCGGTGTCATATTTCTTTGGGTTTTCGGACCAAACCGGCGTTGACGGCTTCATCGACAGCATTGATTGGGGCTGGTTCTATTTCCTGACCAAGCCGATTTTCTTTGTGCTGCACGAATTCAACGCGCTGATCGGCAATATGGGTTGGGCGATTATCGCGCTGACCCTCACGATCAAAGCCCTGCTCTTCCCGCTTGCGCGCAAATCCTACATTTCGATGGCGAAGATGAAAGAGCTTCAGCCCGAGATGGAGAAAATCAAGGAGCGCGCAGGCGATGATCGCCAGAAGCTTCAAACGGAAATGATGGGGCTTTATAAAAAGGAGAAGGTGAATCCGGCCTCTGGCTGCTTACCGATCCTGCTTCAGATTCCGATCTTCTTCTCGCTCTACAAGGTGATCTTCGTCACGATCGAATTGCGGCATGCGCCATTCTTTGGACCATTTCAGGACCTGAGCGCGCCCGATCCAACGTCTATCTGGAACTTCTTTGGACTATTGCCGTACAGCGCGCCGGACCCGACCAGCTTCCTTGCGTTGATCTTCATCGGCATTTTGCCACTGTTGCTCGGAATTTCGATGTATCTCCAGCAAAAGCTGAACCCTGCGCCGACCGATCCGACGCAAGCTATGATCTTTGCCTGGATGCCTTGGGTTTTCATGTTCATGCTCGGCAGCTTTGCCAGCGGCCTGGTGATTTACTGGATTGCGAACAACGTGATCACGTTCTCGCAACAGTATCTGATCATGCGCAGCCACGGCTACAAACCGGATATCTGGGGCAACATCCGATCGGGGGCGAAGCCTGCGGCGAAGGACGACAAAACCGCGGAAAAGCCTGACAACAAGAACGCAAAGCCGAAAAAATGACCGCCCGGGTCTCTATGATTGTCCGCCATCCGATTAAGGCGATTGGGCGCGAGGAGCTTGAGGCCGTGGACCTTGCGGCCGGGAAGTGGATGCCCTTTGACCGGCTGTGGGGCGTTGCGCACGAGCGTTCAAAGCTCGACGGTGGATGGGGAAAGAAGGTTAATTTCCTGCGCGGTGTGACCGACCCCAATCTTATGGCCGTCACCTCCAAGCTTGATACCAAAAGCAAACTTCTGACGCTGCATCACCCGGAAGCTGGCGACGTTTCCTTTCATCCAAATCGCACCGACGACGAACACCTGTTTCTTGACTGGCTTCGCGCGATCTGGCCATCGGATTTGCCCCGCCCAACAGGCATTTATCGTGCGAGTGACGCGCATCTTTCCGACGTTCCGGACCCTTGGATTTCCATTAATTCTACTTCAAGTCTGAAATCTTTGTCGCAGCGCGGCGACACCGACCTGTCGCCCCATCGCTGGCGCGGCAACATCTGGGTCGACGGGTTGAAGCCTTGGGAAGAGATGAACTGGGTCGGAAAAACGATTAAAATCGGCGAGGTCGAGTTCGCGGTGCGTGCTCAGATCACGCGCTGTAAGGCGACCATGGCGAACCCTGAAACCGGCCGGCGCGACGCAGATACGCTGGGCTTCCTCGATGATTTGGGGCACCAGGAATTTGGCGTTTACGCTGAGGTCATCAATGACGGACGCGTTGAGCTTGGCGCGCCTCTGACGATGCTTTCATGAGCACACCATTCCCCATCATTGAGGTCGAGCCGTCCGAAAAAGAGATCGGGCGCAAGCTGTTTGCGGGTCCGACGGACTTTCTGAAAGGTGTGGTTGCGATGGACGGCCTGCCGGCAGCCGATCGCGTCGAATTTTGCTTTGCCGGACGCTCCAACGTCGGAAAATCGAGCCTGATCAACGCGATATCGGGCCGCAAAGCCTTGGCGCGCGCCTCAAACACGCCGGGTCGCACCCAAGAAATCAACTTTTTCACCCTTGGGGACGAGCGTTATATGGTCGATTTGCCGGGCTATGGCTTTGCCAATGCGCCCGTCAAAGTCGTCGAAAAGTGGCAACGCTTGCTCAAGGCGTACCTTTCCGGGCGGCCGAACCTTCGGCGTGCCTTTGTTTTGATCGACGCGCGTCATGGTGTGAAAGCGGTGGATGCCGAGATCCTCAAATTGCTGGACACGTCCGCGGTCACCTTTCAGGTCGTGCTGACCAAAACCGACAAGGTGAAGGCCAACGAGCTTGAGAAAGTCACCGCTCAGGTGCGCACGGCCCTTGCCGCGCACCCCGCTGCTTTCCCCGGGCTTGTTCTGACATCGTCACAGAACGGCGACGGGATCGACACACTTCGCGCCGTGATTGCGTCGCTGACTTGAGGCGGAGGCCCGTTTCGGTCTAACGAAGAGGCCCGAAAGGTCGATATGAGACAACGAGATATGAACCGCGACTGGATAGCCACGGCCCGCACATTAAGCGAGGCGCTTCCCTTTTTGCAGCGTTATGAAGGCGCGACCGTTGTCATCAAGTTTGGCGGCAACGCCATGGGTGACGACGACGCGATGGCGGAATTCGCCCGGGATATCGTGCTGATGCGGCAGGTCGGCGTGAACCCGATTGTTGTTCACGGTGGCGGGCCAATGATCAACGAGATGCTCGCGCGTCTCGACATCAAATCTGAGTTTGTGAACGGCAAACGTGTGACCGATGCGGCCACGGTTCAGGTCGTCGAAGCTGTGCTTTCGGGCAATGTGAACAAACGGATCGTTCAGGCGATCAATGCGCAGGGCGGTCGGGCCGTCGGGCTTTCCGGCAAAGATTCCAACCTGATGATCTGCGATCAGACCGATCCTGATCTCGGTTTTGTCGGCACACCGGCAGAGATGGATCCGACGATCCTGCGCACGCTCACGGACGCCGAAACCATACCCGTCATTGCGCCGCTTGGAGCGGGCCGCGACGGTGAGACATTCAATGTGAACGGCGACACCGCGGCGGGCGCAATCGCGGCCAGCCTTGAAGCCGATCGCTTGTTGTTGCTCACCGATGTTGCGGGCGTCAAGGACGGCGAAGGCGAAGTTCTGACCGAAATCACGCCTGAGCAAATTCGCGAACTTACAGCAAATGGCACAATTGTCGGCGGCATGATCCCGAAAACCGAAACCGCGCTGGTCGCCATCGAAGGCGGGGTACGTGCGGTGGTTATCCTTGACGGACGCGCGCCCAACGCCTGCCTTTTGGAGCTGTTCACCGAACATGGTGCCGGCAGCCTGATCCGCCCGTCGCGATGACGCTTGACGACATCGACACCCGTGTTGGGAGCAACTTTCTGGACATTGTCGGCGTGTGTTCGACCCAAGACTCCGACGCCCTCGGCGATGGATCCATCGTTCTGTTAGGTCCGAAGGAACCCGGATTTTGGGCGCATTTCACTGCCTCGCCTGAATACAATGACCAAAGTGCCGATCCGATTGACCGTTGGTCGACCCGCACAATTTCACAAGCCGCCGACGATCTCGGGGCGACGCCGCTGTTCCCCTTTGGCGCGCCCGCGCGGCCATTCCTAAGTTGGGCGCTGCGCAGTGGGCGGGCCTGGTCATCCCCGGTTGGCATGCTGGTCCATGACAGGTTTGGCCTTTGGCTTTCGTTTCGTGGTGCGCTTTTTGTCGAACAAAAGCTCGACGCCTCACCTGCGCAGCCCCGCCCGTGCGATGCGTGCGCCGATCAACCCTGCCGCACCGCCTGCCCCGTGTCTGCGCTCACCAGCGACGGCTATAACCTTGATGTGTGCCACACCTTCCTTGACACAGCCGATGGCGACGCCTGCATGACGCGCGGTTGCGCAGTGCGCAGGGCTTGCCCGGCGGGTGCAGATTATCGCAGGGTTGATGCACAATCTGCCTATCACATGAAGCGATTTCACCCATGCCGTTAACCCTGATCCTGATGCGCCACGCCAAATCCAGCTGGGATGATCCGCTTCAGGACGACTTTGATCGTGGTTTGAACGATCGCGGGCGAAAATCTGCCAGCGCAATCGGCAAATGGCTGAAAGAGCACGCCTATACACCGAACGGAATACTATGCTCTTCCGCTGTGCGCGCCCGCGAAACGCTCGATGAACTGGCACTCGACGCCCCAACAACCTATCTGGCTGACCTCTACCTCGCGTCGCCCACGATCATGTCACGCGCCATCAAAAACGCGCAAGCGAACCGCCTCTTGCTGATCGCGCACAACCCCGGCATGGCGCTTCTGGCCGAAGAACTGGCGCGCGCGCCGGCTGACCACCCCCGCTTTCACGACTATCCGACGACCGCCACCACTGTGTTTGAGTTCGACATCGAAAACTGGTCAGACCTCGCCCCAAGAACCGGTACAATCCGCGATTTCACCGTCCCTCGCGATCTGATGGGTCCATAAAAAAAGAGCAGACCACGGCCTGCCCTTCATTTTTCCAAAAAATACTCCGGGGGTCCGGGGGCGG
>CALLWO010000130.1 GCA_938016355.1 uncultured Boseongicola sp.
GCGATGACGGCCTGGCAGATGTCAGGATTTGCGTTGGTGGACGATCTTGTCATCGTCAGCACTTTTGGGGATCGCGGTGATCTGCCGCCGCCCAATTGGCTGCCGCGATACACGACGTTGGCGGAAGGTCTGACAGCGGCCATAGATGTCTATGACTGTACCCGTTTGAGCGATGACGAATTCAATGCGGTAATCGCTACAGGTGTCAGCGCTGAATTGCTCCAGACCGTTGCGGTTTTTGACTGCTTGGCGGGATTGGGACGCGACATGGCGGGTGTGTTCGAAAGAGGCGGAACCACAGAAGCCGTTTATCTGGCGTTGGTGCCTTTGGTGCCGGGAATCGAAGAATGCAGAAGGAGCGGTCAATAAATGGCAAACATCGACTGGAACCGCGCAGGTAAATACTTCCTGCTTCTGGATATGCTGAACGGCTTCAAGCTGGGCATGAAATACTTCTTTGCCCCAAAAGCCACCGTGAATTATCCCCACGAGAAGGGACCTTTGTCGCCGCGTTTCCGGGGCGAGCATGCGCTTCGTCGTTACCCAAATGGTGAAGAGCGTTGCATCGCGTGCAAGCTTTGCGAAGCGATTTGCCCCGCGCAGGCCATCACCATCGACGCGGAACCACGCGAAGACGGCTCGCGCCGCACCACGCGCTACGACATTGACATGACCAAATGCATTTATTGCGGGTTCTGTCAGGAAGCCTGCCCGGTGGATGCCATCGTCGAGGGCCCGAACTTCGAGTTTTCCACTGAAACGCGCGAAGAGCTTTACTACGACAAAGAGAAGCTCTTGGAGAATGGCGAACGCTGGGAAGCCGAAATTGCCCGCAACCTTGAAATTGATGCGCCGTATCGCTGATGAGTGTTTGGGGAGTTCATAGCTTCGAAAACGACGACGCCGTGGAATGGGCGGCGGCCTATCGGGATATGGGGCTGTCGCTTGCCGGCAGTACGATCAAGATCGCCATAAGCGATCACGTCGACAACAAACTTTCTGCGAGCATCGGGTTTCGAGCGGTTGCTGCGGTTGAGGCCGTGGCTCTTGCATTGGGGCGCGGCACAGCGGATGCGGCTGAGAAACTTGCAGGCGCACCAGAGGCCGATCCGGCGGCGGCGCGGGAGCTTGTGCCCGAGGCCAACGAGTTGATCATGTGCGTGACCAGCGGGTCCGAATTATCCGGGCTTTGGCGCAATGCCGGTTTGGACGAACACGAAAAGTGGCTGGCGGCACTGGAAGAGCTACGCGCGCGGATTAACGGCGCGCCAGAAGACGCCGCCGAAACGATCGAAAACCCTGCAGCGCCACCTGTTCCGCTCGAACGCGCCGCGCCCGCTTCGCCCGCGTCAGAATCGTCGGATGCGCAACATGCGATTGCGGCGCTCACACGGGAAGTAGAGACCCTGCGCCAGGAAATGGTAGAGAACTTCGCGCGTCTTGCCCGCCAGATTGAGGAGACGCGTCGTTGAGCGATCCAAGCAACCCATTTGATGCGATGATGAAGATGAGCCAGGACTGGGTGAAATCTGTGAACCCGGCGCTGGAATCTTTCACACCGAAGGGTTTTGAAAGCCTGTGGCCCACGATGCCCAAAGAGGTCATGGAAACGGTCATGGGCAAGACCTTCAATCCCGAAGGATTGGATGCAAAGACCAAGCTTTTGCTGACGCTGGGCGCGCTGACCATTTTGGGCGCACAGGCCGAAGCGCAAATTCGCATGACGGTGCGCCACGCCATGGAGGCTGGAGCGTCGAAACAGGAAATTGCTGAAACCATCGCGCTTGTCGGCGTGTTCGGGGGTGTCCCGGCCATGACCAAGGCGATGGAACTTGCCAGCTCCGTAATGGAAAGCGGCGAGGAGGAGGACACATGACGGCTCAGATTTTCGCCTTTTATCTGTTTGCAATCACTTGCGTCGCGGGTGGGCTATTCACGGTCATCGCGCGCAACCCCGTGCATTCGGTTTTGTGGCTGATCCTGTCGTTCCTGTCAGCGGCGGGATTGTTCGTGATGCTTGGCGCAGAATTCGTCGCGATGTTGCTGATCATTGTCTATGTCGGCGCGGTCGCGGTGTTGTTCCTGTTCGTTGTGATGATGCTGGACGTTGATTTTGCCGAGTTAAAGGCCGAAATGGCGCGCTATTTGCCGCTGGGCTTGCTGATCGGGGTTGTGATCCTGATGCAATTGGCAATGGCGTTTGGCGTTTGGCAAACGGCCGATGGCGTCGCGCTTCTGACGATGCCTGATGCGGTTGCAGGCGGTGGCGAGCACAACACCGACGCTTTGGGCCGTATCCTTTACGATGATTACTTCCTGTTGTTCCAGCTTGCGGGGCTTGTCCTTTTGGTTGCGATGATCGGGGCGATTGTTCTGACATTGCGCCACCGCGCGGACGTCAAGCGGCAGGATATCTTGCAGCAAATGTATCGCGACCCAGCCGCAGCAATGGAGCTGAAGGATGTGAAACCGGGGCAGGGGCTCTAACGGCGTGGCCAAGAAAAAGGGCATATTCGGCGCATTAAGCAGCCTTTTCCGTTGGACCATCTGGGGTCTTGCGGGGCTTTTGGCTATTGCGCTTTACCTGAACTACTCCAAGGACGATCCGGCGACGCCGGGCGGCGAAGTTGTTGCGGCATTGCCTGAAACCTCCACGGAAACACCAGCAGCCATCGAAGAGCCTGAAGAAGATGAGGCCGAAGAAGAGCCGCCTGTAGAAGAGGCACCAGAGACCGAAGCCGAAGCGCCCGTCGAAGACGTAAGCGCTGAAGAAGAGACCGCGCCGGAACCGACTGCGTCCGATGAGCCGGCAATTCTTCCCGAGACGATCTCAATCCCCGGTGACGACGCAACCTACGCAATCATCAATGCCTTTCGCCACGACGACGGTGCGATCGAGATCACCTCGACACGCGCGTTTGAGGGCGTAAGCGAAACAACTATCCACCTGATCCGCTGTGCGCCGCTCGAAGCTGGCGTGATCGCGAAGGGTGACGCTGAACGAAATGACGCGCCCGAAATGGAGCGCATCCCCCTTGGCAATGCCGTCGCGACGCTGGCGGCAACGGCCTGTGGGGCCATGAAGTAGAGACACGGACAAAACGCATGATCGGAATTGAACATTATCTCACGGTTGCGGCGACGCTGTTCGTCATCGGGATTTTCGGCATCTTCCTCAATCGGAAGAATGTGATCATCCTTTTGATGTCGATCGAGCTGATGCTTTTGGCGGTGAATATCAACCTTGTGGCGTTCTCGGCGTATCTTGGTGATCTGACCGGGCAGGTGTTTACGCTTTTCGTTTTGACCGTCGCGGCTGCCGAAGCGGCCATCGGGCTTGCGATCCTCGTCTGCTTCTTCCGAAACCGTGGCACGATTGACGTCGAAGACGTCAATGTGATGAAGGGGTAAGGGACATGGAGACCATCATCCTCTTCGCCCCGCTTGTTGGCGCTTTGATCTGTGGCTTTGGCTGGCGGATTCTTGGTGAAAAGGCCGCGCAGTGGACCGCGACGTCGCTGTTGTTTCTGGCTTGTTTCCTAAGCTGGATCGTTTTCCTGACATTCAACGGCGAAACCCAGCAAATTCAGATCCTTCGGTGGATCGAAAGCGGATCACTGGCGACCGATTGGGCGATCCGTCTGGACCGGCTGACGGCGATCATGCTGATCGTGATCACCACCGTTTCCGCGCTCGTGCACCTTTATAGCTTTGGCTATATGGCGCATGACGACAATTTCGACGATGCCAAGGAAAGCTATCGCCCGCGCTTCTTTGCCTATTTGTCGTTCTTCACATTCGCGATGTTGATGCTGGTCACAGCAGACAACCTTGTGCAGATGTTCTTTGGCTGGGAAGGCGTGGGGCTGGCCTCGTATCTTCTGATTGGTTTCTATTTCCGTAAGCCATCGGCGAATGCCGCCGCGATCAAGGCGTTTGTCGTCAACCGCGTCGGCGACTTCGGCTTTGCGCTGGGGATTTTCGCAATCTTCCTCATGGTCGACTCGATCAATTTCTCTGACATTTTCGCCGCCGCTCCTGAGTTGGCAGAAAAAGAGATCAGCTTCCTCTGGACAAGCTGGAACGCCGTCGAGCTGATCTGCTTCCTGTTGTTCGTCGGCGCTATGGGCAAGTCAGCGCAGTTCATCCTGCACACTTGGCTGCCCGACGCTATGGAAGGCCCGACACCGGTTTCGGCACTGATCCACGCGGCAACCATGGTGACCGCAGGCGTCTTCCTCGTCTGTCGCATGTCACCATTGATGGAATTTGCCCCGGCCACGACGAACTTCATCATCATCATGGGCGCGATCACGGCATTCTTTGCCGCGACCGTCGGCCTTGTGCAGAACGACATCAAGCGTGTGATTGCGTATTCGACCTGCTCGCAGCTTGGATACATGTTCGTGGCTGCAGGTGTGGGCGTCTATTCGGTCGCGATGTTCCACCTTTTCACCCACGCATTTTTCAAGGCGATGTTGTTCCTTGGCGCAGG
>CALLWO010000131.1 GCA_938016355.1 uncultured Boseongicola sp.
GTTCAGGCTGTTATTCTGTCTTGTTGGGCGATTGGCGCGCCAAACGAGCGATCATACCAATGACGTGAGATTTCCGATGAAATGCCCGCGCGTTGCAAAAGGCGAGGCCGGATATCATCTTCGAACGCCCAAAGGCCAACACTGATCGCGTCCTTTCCTGTTCCAGACGTACCAAGAACAGTCGGGCCCCAACCAAGACGACGATAAATCCGAACCATGCGCGCATCAAACACCCCAACAGCATGCGAAAGATGGTTGGCAAGCCCAAGTTCCATCCCGCCCAACATAAGAGCCGCGGAAACTTTTGCGTCCGTATCCGGCGCAAGGCAGAAGCGCGTACTTTCCCAAATAAATGGGCTTCGAATTTCGACGCCGTCGGTCAGTTCGAGGAAATGATCGTTTATCATAGTGTCGCCGGTCGTGGGCAAAAACCGCATTGAACCGCCGTGCCGACCATCGGATCGCTCCCAGATCACGTAAAGCGGGTTCAGGTCATCATAATCGTCGCGCTCAAACCCATCTTCACCAACGGATACCTCCCAGCCCAATCGGTCATGAAATTGACAGGCGCGGTCGCGGAACATGGTGCGTGACAATTGTGGGAATCTTGGTAGGTCGTCTGCATAAATATAGCGTAGCAATGGAAGCCCTCCGTCGTTGGTGACGGGGGATTGCTACTCTGGCACCCGTTAAGGAGACCGAACCAGCACGTTCGGAATGGTTATCAGACGATTAACAGACCTTGGCTCAAAGCGCGGGCGACTGCATGGGTTGTGTTCATCGCGGCCATCTTGAACCGAGCGCTTTCAATGTAGACTCTTAAAGTATGTTCCGAGATCGAGAGGCTTTCTGATGCCTGTGCCCGGCTATAACCCATGGCCAAAAGTGTTAATGCGTCGGTTTCTCTTGGGGACAGGTTGACATGTGCTGTTTGATCTGTCCCACGCTCAAGCTCCAGCGCTTTTTGATTGATGAAATGGGAAACCAAGATCAAATCACGCGTATGTTCCTCTGTGTAGCGTGACCATTCTTCGTCGCTGGTGTTTCCTGACACCGTGAACAAAGCGAATTGCCCGGATGGACCGCGAATGGGTACGGAAAACCCTTGATTACCAACCCCGGCGTCCACCGCTTCACCCATAAAGTTCCGCGCGGGCTTGGATGACCAATCAAGCCGCTTCCAGTCGATTGGGTGAAACCGCCGATAACACGCCTGAACTACCGGATCGATACGTGCGTAATCCTGATCAATGTACCGCGCCGTCCATTCCGGAGAATACGTCAGCGCGGCGTATTGTTCGCCCGTGGAATTTACCGAGTGATAGACAAGGTGTTCAACATTCAGGATGTCCCGGAGCGCGACGACCTGATCATTCAGTTCGTCAAGCGTTTGGACCTCCTGCAGTCGCTCGATGTAAGATTCCAGCATGGCTCAAGCTCCGCGTCGCCGCTTGGGGCGAAATTGATTGTGCTGATGCCATTTCTTGCTTGGCCACCAGCGCCGCAGCGCCAAGTTGCCTTTCCAAGCCCGTCATGCCGTTTTTTGTAGCAAAGGCCGTCAAGTCCGCAAGGACATCAATTATCCATTCGTTCGTCATGGTAACTCTCTTTTTCAAAGGTTAACGAAGCATTAATACAACTCTAGCATGTATCGGATTTTTAGAAAATTCACTGGAATCAACTCCCCAGAAATGGTGAGGTCGCAATTCTTAACGCTTTGAAATAAATGGAGCCTGCCCAAAAGGACAGGCTCAAAGCGTTCGATTTCAGTGCGACTCGTTCGACTAATTCGAATCGCGAAACTGATCGTTTCCTATTTGGAAACACTCGCCTCCAAAGTGTCCTCAAAAGTGCGGAGACCAGTACGTGGTGCCTGCACCAGAACGGCCATATTTCCCGGTTTGTGCTCGTTGCGGCGCATCTTGATATGTGCGTCCGGCAACTCTGCCCATGAAAAGACTTCAGACATGCACGGGTCCAAGCGGCGTTCGACCATCAACTGATTGGCAGCTGCGGCCTGTTTCAGATGTGCAAAGTGGCTGCCTTGAATACGCTTCTGATGCATCCATACGTATCGTGCATCCATCGTCAGATTAAAACCGGACGTCCCTGCGCAAATAACAACCATGCCGCCCTTTTTGACAACAAAAGTCGAGACGGGGAACGTTGCTTCGCCGGGATGCTCGAACACCATGTCGACATTCACACCCTTGCCAGTGATTTCCCATATGGCCTTCCCGAACTTACGGACCTCGCCAAACCATTCTTTGTATTCTGGCGTATTCACGGTTGGCAATTGACCCCAGCAGTTGAAGTCCTTGCGGTTCAGAACACCTTTTGCGCCAAGGCTCATTACAAACTCGCGCTTATCTTCATCACTGATCACGCCAATGGCGTTCGCGCCAGCCGTGTTCGCCAGTTGGATCGCGTAAGAACCCAGCCCACCGGACGCGCCCCAAACCAACACGTTCTGGCCTGGCTTCAATTCATGGGGGTGATGGCCAAAGAGCATGCGATAGGCCGTTGCCAACGTAAGCGTGTAGCAAGCAGCTTCTTCCCACGACAAGTGCTTCGGACGCGGCATGATTTGTTGCGCCTGAACAGTCGTGAATTGCGCAAATGAGCCATCTGGAGTTTCGTATCCCCAGATCCTTTGACTTTGCGATAACATTGGATCGCCACCGTTACAGTCTTCGTCGTCGCCGTCATCCTGGTTGCAATGAATGACCACCTCGTCGCCGACTTTCCAGCGTTTCACCTTGTCACCAACCGCCCAAATGATACCCGCCGCATCTGAGCCTGCGATGTGATAATCCGCACCGTGGACATCAAAAGGGCTGATCGGCACGCCAAGCCCGGCCCACACGCCGTTGTAGTTCACACCGGCTGCCATCACGAGCACGACCACTTCGTGGCTGTCTGGTTTTTTCACGGGCACAATCTCTTTTTGGAAAGACTGATCAGGCTCACCGTGGCGTTCACGGCGGATCGCCCATGCGTGCATATTTTCCGGGACGTGACCTAGTGGGGGCATCTCGCCCATGTCGTACAGATCTTTGATCGGTGCATCATAAGTCATCGTGTCCGCCTTCGTATCAAGTGCCATCAAATTTCCCCATCAGGTCGCGCTGCATCGCAGAATCAACTTTGCTTCGCCAAATGGATAATAGATTGCAAAGTAACTTTGCAAACGATTTATCGCAATTTTTGTAATTTTATGTCGCTACCGATTCTTCCGGTTTCGAAATCTCGGGCAACGCAGAGGATGCATCTGCAGCAAGATGTGGGCGCATG
Organism: uncultured Boseongicola sp.; assembly: GCA_938016355.1. Taxonomy (GTDB): domain Bacteria; phylum Pseudomonadota; class Alphaproteobacteria; order Rhodobacterales; family Rhodobacteraceae; genus CALLWO01. The sequence goes on from CALLWO010000131.1 coordinate 3,295, forward strand.
GAGTTCGCATAGAATACAGCGACGTCTTGATTCTTGATCGAATAAACTCCGCCGTCGCGCTTTAAAATCTGCCGCAGTACAAGGACATCCAATATCTCGATCACATTGCCCTCGTCCGCGAGATCAACAACAAAATCGGCCACGTCAGACCGGATATTCTCACGCAATGATCTGGCCTTCGAAGCAATTGCTGCTGGCGTTGCGCCACCCTCCAACAGAAGCGAAGCGGTCAATACCAGGGGAACACTCAATACCGGCGTCGAGACCCTGATATCATTGCTTAGCCGTTCAGCTAAGGACGGAACAACGTCGCCATCAGTGCCCGTCGCAACCTCCGATAGCGAGACGGGAACCCCAAACGTGACACCGGCTATGCCGAAGCGTCCGACCTTCCCAGTTATCCGTCGCTTCAAATACCGAAGGGTAAATTTTATACCTTCAGGGGCGGACGCGCGGAACTTTCGCTGGCCGGAGCGACCGGCCGCGACAAGCACACGATCTTCGACGATCCGGTCATAGTTCAACGACACAGGCACAAATACAACGTCTCGCCCATCTGCGCGCCATCCTTCCACAATGTAAGATAATATCCCAAGCTTTGGTTCGCCGACCTGACCGTCTCGGCTCAACCCACCTTCCGGAAAAACGGCTTGCGTGACACCTGCTTCCGTGGCCTTTCGAACATATGTCGACAGAACACGACGATAGAGACCATTGCGCGAGCGTCGTCGAATGAAATAGGCGCCCATTGCCCGGATGAGGCGGCTAAGTGGCCATACACGCGCCCATTCACCAACTGCGTAGCTGAGCGCCGACTGAGACGCGGCAAGATACGTCACCAACACATAATCGAAATTTGAGCGGTGGTTCATCACGAAAACGACGGTCGCGTCCGGGTCAATTTCTGAAAGCGCTCTTTCATCTATACGGTGAAGGCGGACGTCAAATAAAAGGTTCGCCAACCATCTTGCCGCACGGATCGCAAATCCGAAGTATGCTGTAGCACTGAAGGACGGGACAATCTCGCGCGCGTAGTCCCTTGCCTTCTCAAAGGCGACATCCTCCCGCACACCTAGGCGTGTTGCGTAGTCACCAACCTCTCGAACCACCTCGGGATCGTAAATAACACGCTGGATCATGTCTTGCCGACGGAGCAACTTGAAAGGCTGGATCGGACGTTCCAACCGCTTGTTCAACTCACCAACCAAACGTTCGGCGCGACGCCGGAAAAACCATCTGACGGACGGGAACAGCAAATGGGTCGAAGCCGTGACAGCTGCGAACAGGAGAATCAATATCAATAGCCAAACTGGCAGCGCGATTGTTTGCGTCATGCCGAGACACTCGCACTGCAAGACCGCGGGGTAAATCCCCTCCAATGCCGCGATGCGGCGAATTGACAGCGTCAGATCCTTTCGATATTCCAGCCTTTGACGAAATTTTATTACCTTAACGCATTACGAGGTTCGTACATGTCGCAAGCGCAGAAAGATCGGCCTTGGCTATTCCGCACATACGCGGGACATTCGACCGCTCGGGCGTCTAACGAGCTCTACCGTAACAACCTTGAGAAGGGTCAAACCGGGCTTTCCGTCGCTTTCGACCTTCCGACTCAAACCGGGTATGACAGCGACCACGAATTGGCGCGCGGCGAGGTCGGAAAAGTCGGCGTTCCTGTCTCTCACTTGGGCGATATGCGGTCGCTTTTTGAGAATATTCCGCTTGAACAGATGAACACGTCGATGACAATCAATGCGACTGCCCCATGGCTATTGTCGCTTTATGTAGCCGTCGCGGAGGAACAGGGCGCGGATGTCTCGCAACTTCAGGGGACTGTCCAAAACGACATCATCAAAGAATATTTGAGCCGCGGCACCTATGTTTGCCCGCCGCGCCCATCCTTACGCATGATCACAGACGTCGCAGCGTGGACTCAATCCAACCTGCCAAAGTGGAATCCAATGAACGTGTGTTCATATCATTTGCAAGAAGCAGGTGCGACACCCGAACAGGAATTGGCATTCGCACTAGCCACGGCTCAGGCGGTGCTCGATGACTTAAAAGGCAAAGTCCCAGACGCGCACTTCCATGCCATGGTCGGACGGATCAGTTTCTTTGTGAATGCCGGCATCCGCTTCGTGACCGAGATGTGCAAAATGCGCGCATTCACTGAACTTTGGGATGAAATTTGCCGGGATCGTTATGGTGTCGAGGATCCAAAATTTCGGCGGTTTCGCTATGGCGTTCAGGTAAACTCGCTTGGTTTGACCGAGCAACAACCCGAGAACAACGTGTATCGGATCTTGCTCGAGATGCTCGCGGTTACGCTTTCTAAAAACGCCCGCGCCCGCGCTGTTCAATTGCCTGCGTGGAACGAAGCCTTGGGGCTTCCGCGCCCTTGGGACCAGCAATGGTCGCTTCGAATGCAACAGATTTTGGCTTACGAGACCGACCTTCTGGAATATGGCGATCTCTTTGAAGGCAACGCGGTGGTGGAAGCCAAGGTTGAACTCTTGAAAGACGGCGCGCGCGCAGAACTGGCGCATATCGACGCGATGGGCGGCGCTGTCGAAGCCATCGAATACATGAAGATGCGTTTGGTCGAATCAAATGCGGAGCGCATCCGTGGGATCGAAGCTGGTTCGACGACAGTCGTTGGTGTGAACCGCTTTGAAAAAGGCGAGCCTTCGCCTCTGACCAGCGGACCAGAGGCGATCATGGTGGCGGATCCCGAAGCTGAAAGTGATCAGATTAGTCGCCTTGAAAAGTGGCGCGATGCGCGGGACGAGACGAGTGTGCAGGCGGCACTGGGTGAACTCAGAAACGCCGCGCGCAACGGCCAAAACATCATGCCTGCCTCCGTCAAAGCGGCAAAAGCAGGTGCGACGACCGGCGAATGGGGTGACGTCGTTCGTGGTGTCTTCGGCCAGTACCGCGCACCAACGGGCGTGTCATCGGCCCCATCCAACAGAACAGAAGGACTAGACGATCTCAGAGAGGCAGTTAACGCGGTCTCCTCAAAGCTTGGAGAACGTCTGAAATTATTAGTCGGGAAGCCAGGCTTGGACGGACACTCTAATGGGGCGGAACAGATCGCGACGCGTGCACGCGATGCTGGTATGGAAATCACTTACGAAGGCATCCGCCTGACGCCACATGAAATCGTCAAAGCTGCGGCGGAGCAAGGCGCTCACGTTGTAGGGCTTTCTATTCTTTCGGGAAGCCACATGCCACTTATCAAAGAGCTTCTTGAAGAGATGCGCGGAGCAGGTCTTGGCGACGTTCCCGTCATTGTTGGAGGGATTATTCCTGAAGCCGACTCGGCTCAATTGCTTTCCATGGGTGTCGCGCGCGTCTACACGCCAAAAGACTTCGAATTGAACCGGATCATGTTCGACATCGTCGCTTTGGCGGATACGTCAGCTGTGGCTGCACAATAGCTCCAATCGCTCGCCTTTCGGATCGGAACATGACAAGAATAGTCCAAGACATCTTTCTCGTTCCAGGAGGCATCCCATGACAATTCACATCGGTGCTAAAGCCGAAGACATCGCTGAAACCGTACTGCTTCCAGGCGACCCATATCGTGCCAAATGGGCGGCTGAAACTTTCTTGGATGATGTTCGGCTCGTCAATGAAGTCCGGGGAATGCTGGGCTTTACAGGAACCTGGAAAGGCAATCCGGTAACAATCCATGGCTCCGGGATGGGAATGCCTTCGCTTTCTATCTACGTCAACGAACTGATCAAGGACTATAACGCGCAGACATTGATCCGCATTGGTTCATGTGGTGGAATGCAGAACTCGGTCAAAGTGCGCGATGTGATATTGGCGATGACGTCTTCGACACTTTCCACACCTTCGCGCGGAATATTCAAAGAGCTTCAATATGCGCCTTGCGCAGATTGGAGCCTGTTAAGTGCCGCCGCAGATGCCGCCAAAGGCAAGGGCATCGAAACGCATGTGGGTGGAATATATTCATCCGACGTCTTTTATGATGAACGGCCGGACCTGAACGAACAAATGGTGCGTCACGGAATTCTGGGCGTCGAAATGGAAGCCGCCGAGCTATATACGTTAGCGGCCCGATACGGTCGTCGAGCATTGGCAGTGCTGACTGTCAGCGATCATCTTTTGACGGGCGAGGCGCTTCCGAGTGAAGATCGTGAGCGTAGTTTTGGGGATATGGTTGAGATTGCGCTGGAGGCGGCGTTTCCACAATAGTCTTTGGTGCGCGATATCTACGGATTAGCGGGCCTATGTCCATTGCGGCAACAACGATGCCAAGCGGTAGCATCCAAAGGCCGAGAACGGGCAGGAAGCTGAACGCGCTAAGGACAATCAGGATCAAGCCGATGATCCACCGAAAACCCGGCGGCACCCTTTTGCGCACGGCTCTTCGGCCTGTAGCAAGCAGGTGCAGAAGTTGTTTTTTGCGACGCTCGGATAAAAAGCGCATCTTAGATTTGCCTCGACAATTGCTAAGCACAAATAGGCACGCAAGTGATAGATGAAAAGCCCGTCCAAGCACCGGTGATTGCTCCGCTCCCTAAAGACTTTACAGACTGGACCGCGATGCTTTCGCTCCTTCATGCTTCTTTTGCGCGGCACGCAGGACGTATTGATCCTCCATCATCGCTCTTTGAAATGAGCGCCAGCTCCCTTGCCGAAAAAGCAGCACTTGAGCGCGTCTTTGTCGCCTCTTTGGGTCAGTCACTTGTTGGATGCGGGTTCGGCAGACAGAAAGATGACGCCCTTTATCTGTCAAAACTTGCGGTGCATCCCAAATTTCAAGGGCGCGGTTGCTTTCGAGAAATCATTGATGCATTTTCAGGGATCGCGCGTGATATGCATTTGACATCATTGACGCTTTTGACCCGAGTGGAACTGACGGAAAACCACTTGGTGTTTGAGAAAGTTGGGTTTCGCAAAGAAAGCGAAACTCGCCATCCGGGATATGACCGAACGACGAGCTTCTTCTATCGGTTGGCTCTTTAGACCGCGGGCGGAGCATCTGGTGCCTTGCGCTTGAACCAAGGTCCGCGTGGGCGCTCAGGCCCGTGCCAGTCTTCGTTCCGCGTCAGTAACATCGTGCCAGCCAGCGCAACAAAGGCAAGCGTCGCGCCAGCGAGCAGCGCAAAATCTGCACTTCGCAAAATCAAGAAAAGCACGGCGTAGACCGAAACCAGCAGTGCGCCCAAGACACTTGTCCGCTTTCCAAGCTTCAGCGCGGTTGCACCAAAGACCAACAGCAACCCGATTGTTGCTGATGCTGACAATAAGTAAGCCGCTCCGAACCCAATTTGCTCTGCGTAAGCCAGCATCAACAGAACAAACGTCGATTGGGCAAGGCCGACCATGAGATACTGAACTGGATGCGTGGGCTTCGATCCCGCTCGATCAAGCAAGAGAATGGTCAGAAACGTCAGTCCGATGAACAGCAAACCATAACGCGCCGAACGATAGGCCTTTTGATAAAAGTCGTTGGGCGTAATGAAGCGCACACCCATACTTGCGCTGCTCCGCGCGAGCGGCTCAGGTGTTTCGCGTCCGACTTGCGGAAGCGAACGCGCCAAATGCGGGATCGTCCAACTGGCCGAAAACCCCTGTTCTGTGATCTCGCGTGCATCGGGCAGGAAATCGCCAAAAAAGCTTGGGTCTGGCCAATCAGAGACGATTTCAACACGCGTCTTCCGCCCAGTGGCGGCGGCAGCAAGATGCTGGGCGCCATTCAACGAGAGTCTCAGATCAAACTTGCCGAGTTTTCGAGGATCACCCAAATTGGCAGTGATCCCAGTCTCCTTTCGCGAACCATTTGATATGGGTTCAAGCGCGAAAATCCTGTCTCCGGATGCAAGCTCCGCTTCCCCACGAAGTGCCCGATTTGACGACAGATATACGTTCAGAACGGCATCCGCCCAATGGATGACTTCTTCGCCTCGCACGGTCGCTTTTGCGGCATCTGCGTCAAAATCAAACGCAATACGTGCCGAAGCTGTGTAGACCGGCACATCGAAGATCCCACGGCTGCGCGTTTGGGTTTTGGTATCAAGAAGGATTTCAAGTGTTTCGGGATATAAAAAAACTGGCGGACGCGTCTCAGTGAGCGTTTCCTGATAATGCTCAAAAATAGGCTTGCCGTTGTCATCCCGAAGTGTGAGCCCAGTGGCCGCATCGACGGCTTCGCGCCTTCGGTCATAGGTAACGTCTTCGGTGACAGGAATAACCATAAGCGGGCCGCTCAGGCTTTGCTGACCTCCCCACTCACGACTTATGTCAGAAATTGTTTGACGGCTGTAGGTGGCGCGGTCGTTGACGACCCCAGAAACCAGATTGAGTGGAATAAACATCAATAGTGCGAGCACGCCTACGGCGATAAAACGCATACCGGCTGAACGAAACATATCTCTCTGTCCCCTTGTTATTTGTGACAAGGGGACCTTGAGTTCTAATCCGGCAGATCATGGCCTGAGCCGGTGCAGAAATTGCGCAAACGCGTAAATTTGCCTGCACATTCCGATTTTATACGACGCGCTCGACCATCATCTTCTTGATTTCAGCAATCGCCTTGGCCGGGTTCAGGCCTTTCGGGCAGGTCTTCGTGCAATTCATGATCGTATGACAACGATAAAGCTTGAATGGGTCTTCAAGTTCATCGAGACGCTCGCCGGTGGCTTCGTCGCGACTGTCAATGATCCAGCGATACGCGTGCAAAAGTGCTGCCGGCCCAAGATAACGGTCGCCGTTCCACCAGTAGCTTGGGCAAGATGTCGAACATGACGCGCACATCACGCACTCATACAGCCCGTCCAGTTTCTTGCGATCGTCGATCGACTGACGCCACTCCTTTTGCGGACGGTTCGTTTTGGTTTCGAGCCAAGGCATGATCGAAGCATGCTGGGCATAGAAATGCGTCAGGTCCGGGATCAAATCCTTGACCACAGGCATATGAGGAAGCGGATAAATTTTGACGTCGCCGTCCACTTCATCCATCCCGTAAATGCAGGCAAGCGTATTAATACCGTCGATGTTCATCGCACATGACCCACAAATACCCTCGCGGCAGGACCGGCGAAAAGTCAGCGTTGGGTCGATCTCGTTTTTGATCTTGATCAGCGCGTCCAAGATCATCGGGCCGCACGTGTCCATATCAACGAAATAGGTGTCGACCTGTGGATTTTGACCGTCGTCCGGGTTCCAGCGATAGATCTGGAATTTGCGCACATTTGCTGCGCCATCTGGCTTAGGCCATGTCTTTCCCGTTCGGATCGTCGAGTTCTTCGGAAGGGTTAATTGGACCATGGTAAACTCCTTAACATCAAAGGCGATTCAAAAGGACGGGCAGTCCTTCTGTCGCGAGACATTGAATGGTTTCGGGTCGGGCAATCACGTTGCCGACGATTTCGACGGTCGAGGCAGTTGGCCCAATGACAGCATCGGCAGCCAACGCCAAAATCTCACGCGATGTCGCGTTGTCGATGATGCAATCAGTCGCGGGTTCCAGCGGCACGCCAGGGAGTTGTTCTTGTAAAACCGGACGAATGGCTTGGCGAGCCGCGTCGCGAGCAAGGTCATCTTGCTGCGTGGGGCTACATGCCAAAAGAACAAACATGGGCGCCAGTGCAATCAACCTCATGTCCGAAGTTCCTTGCGGATCACGAGTTTCAAACCGGACCAAACGTCGTCGACAGCGCAAACCTTAACGTCGACAAGGATATCCTCCAAAGCGCGATTGCGAATTGTATCTTCCGTGACGTCTGTTGGGACTTTGGACGCCTTTTTAGGCCAACTCATCCAGATCATTCCGTCCTGCTTGATCCGTTTCCGCAGTATGGGCGTTGCAAGGTCGACTGCCGACGCCGCCTTGGTGAAGAAGTGAACGTAATCCAGTTCGTTGTGCTCAACGCCTATAAAATCGTCTGCTTTGTAGACAGCTGAAAAGGCACGTTCGCTTGCCAGCCAATCCAAGTGCTTTGGCAACCCGACAAATGCAACGGCTTGGCCATCTTTGAGGCCCAGCTTTTTTGCCAGCGGCGTGCCGGAATATCCTGCCTGAAGCGCCATCAAAGCTCTAATGGCCGCACAGGGCCTTGCCCGGTTTTCTGGCGCACGCAGTTTTCGTAGACGGCGAACGGATCAGCCCCACGAAGAAAGTCAGACGTGATCCCGATTTCCACGCTATTGGTTACACCGCCAGAGCTGTTCACGCCGATACCGAATTTTCCGGTAGGTCCAGCCGCCGCGCGCGCGCGTTCTTCACACTGATCAGCGGCACGTTCCGGAGAAATAGGACCACAAGCCGCAAGGCCAAGAACAGCCGCGCATATGACAATGGACCGGTTCAATAGACGCGCGCTTTCGGCGCAATCCGTTTCAGGTCGATGCCGCCGTCTTCCTGCACACTCAACGGGTCGAGGTGGACAGGTCGGTACGTAAGCTCGACCTTGTCGGTGACCATCGACAACGTGTGCTTGCGCCAGTTTTCATCATCGCGGTCTGGATAATCTTCGTGGGCATGCGCCCCACGGCTTTCTTTGCGCGCCTCAGCCCCGACAATCGTGGCAAGCGCA
>CALLWO010000132.1 GCA_938016355.1 uncultured Boseongicola sp.
ATCGCTCTTTGGCGGGCTTGTCGGGGCCTCTTTCCTGACCGTGTTCATTCTGATTGCCCGGCCCATCGTGCTCGAATTCCGCACGCCAGAGCTTTTGATGATTACGATCTTCGGCCTTTCAATGGTTGGCATTCTGGCGGGTCGCGTGGCAATCAAAGGGATCGTTGCGGCGGGCCTTGGGATGCTGATCGGAACGATCGGAGAAGGAGCCTCGTCAGGCGATCTTCGCATGTCGTCCTATGACTTCCCCTACCTCACGGACGGGCTGAAACTCGTGATCGTCGGCCTTGGCATCTTTGCCATCCCAGAGATTATCTCGCTTTTGCGTCAGGACCGGGCGATCAGCCGCGAACCGCAACTTGGCGGTGGCTGGATCGACGGCGTGCGCGACTGGTTCGCCAACATCTGGCTTTCGGTGCGCTGCTCGGTCATCGGGGTGATTGTTGGCGTCATTCCCGGCCTTGGCGGGTCGGTGGTCGACTGGATCGCCTATGGTCACGCCGTTCAGACAACAAAAGACAAATCCAACTTCGGCAAGGGCGAGGTTCGCGGTGTGATCGGGCCGGAAAGCTCGAACAACGCCAAAGAAGGCGGCGGGCTGGTGCCGACGCTGCTTTTCGGCATCCCGGGGTCGGGGTCTATGGCGATCTTCATCGGCGCGATTGCGCTCTTGGGGTCGGGTCAGATCGAAGTCGGGCCCGCCATGCTGAAAAACAACCTCGACATCACCTATTCCATCGTCTGGTTGCTTGCGCTGGCCAACGTCGTGGGCACGGTGATCTGCATCGCGGCGTCGGGCGGCATTGCCAAGCTCACCACCATCCGCTTCGCGTTGCTTGCGCCGTTCCTCTTCATGATCATCAGCTTTGCGGCGTTCCAGTCGGGCCAGAACCTCATGGACCTCGTGGCGCTTTTCGCCATCGGGTTCCTTGGCATCATGATGCGGCGGTTTGACTGGTCACGCCCGGCGTTCCTGATCGGGTTCGTTCTGTCCAACCCGGCAGAAACCTACGCCAATCAAGCTCTTCAGATCGCCCAGTCCCGGTTCCGCAAAGGCTTTGACGAGGGGATCGACTACATCTTCTCGCCCATCGTCATCATCCTGCTGATCATCACCGTGCTTTCGGTTGTGCTCGGCCTGCGTCAGGCCAAGAACATCATGGCCGAAGGCGACGTAAAATCCGGCTCCAAACGCGCGCCGTTCATCTTCATGCTCGTGGTCACCGGTTACATCGCTTACGCCTTTTACGATGCTGCCTCGATCCCGAGCTTTAGCCGCGACCGGGTGTTCCCCATGTTCGTTGCTGGTGTCTGCCTTGTTGGCTGCGCGGTGCTGATCATCCAGATGATGCTCAAGCCTGAGACACACACGATCTTTGCCGACCGCGAACTCAATGGCGAAGACGCGGATGCCACGTTCAGCCTTTGGCCAACGCTCGGCTGGTTCGCGGGGCTTTTGATCCTGACATCGCTCTTTGGCTTTATCCTCGCGCTGGCGGTGTTCCTGTTCTCGTTCATGAAAGTCCGCGCCGGTGTCAGCGCCATGACAGCGGCACTTTATACCGCGGCCGGTATCGCCTTCATGATGGGAATGGCGTGGCTCTTGAACCGTGACTTCCCGCCCGGATTGCTGCAGGAATACGCTGACCTGCCGTGGCCCTTCACATGACCCAAACCGAGATCCCCTTTGTCTTCATGCGCGGTGGCACATCGCGCGGGCCTTATATGAACCGGGCCGATCTGCCTCAGGATCTTGAGACGCTGGCGGAAGTTCTGATCGCCATTGTCGGCTCTGGTCATCCGCTGAACATTGACGGCATTGGCGGCGGCGCGGCGGTGACGACCAAGGTCGCCATGCTGTCGCGTTCCGAAGACGACTGGGCCGACATTGATTACTTCTTTGCCCAAGTCACCGTCGAAGATCGTCTGGTGGATTTCAAACCAACCTGCGGCAATATCCTCTCTGGCGTTGGCCCCGCGGCAATTGAAATGGGGCTTATAGAGGCGCGAGACGGCGAGACGACGATCAACATTCGTGCCGTGAACACCGAAGCCCGCGTGGCAGCCATCGTGCAGACGCCGAACGGGCGCGTCAGCTATGACGGCGCGGCTCAGATCGACGGGGTGCCGGGCACAGCAGCGCCTGTCGCGCTTCAGTTCATGGAAACCGTCGGCGGCGTTACCGGGGCCTTTTTGCCGACCGGAAACCTCAAAGACACGATTGACGGGATCGAAGTCACCTGCATGGACGTGGCCATGCCCATGGTGATCGCCAAGGCCGAAAGCTTTGGATTGACCGGGTATGAATCCGCGGCCGAGCTTGACGCAAACCGCGATTTCTTTGCCCGGATGGAGGCCATTCGCATTTCTGCAGGCGCGCTGATGGGCATGGGCGATGTGTCAAAATCCGTGGCCCCCAAATTCGGGCTTCTGGCCCCGGCCAAAGACGGCGGCACGATCGCGACGCGCTATTTCATGCCGTGGAATTGCCACCCGACAATGGCCGTCACCGGCGCGCAATGTCTGGCGTCTTGTGTGCTCGCACCCGGCACTGTGGCCGAAGGCATGGCCGCAAAACCAAATGAAGTGCCCGCCATGATCGTGCTGGAACACGCATCAGGGTCGATCGACGTGGTTGTCGACTATCGTCAGGACGCCACTGGCTTCGCGATCAAATCAGCCGGTTTGATCCGAACCGCCAGAAAACTGGCCGCCGGTTCGGTCTTTATTCCCGCCTCTGTCTGGCGCAATGGTTGACTTATTCTCTGCTTTGTATACCATGGTATACAAATAGAAGGATGAACGTCATGACAGATGCACTTGCCGATTGCATTCTGGCCGCACGGACAGAATTGAAAGTCGCCAAACGCCTGCTGAACACCGAAATCAGCCAATACCCGACACCGATTGCAGGCTGCGATGTGCAGTTCAATCACCTGTTGTCGGAACGCCAGAATGTTCTCGCGGCGCTCGATTCGCTTGCGATGTCGGTCTTCGTCCCAACGCCGCGCACGCCAACGGAATTTGCAGGCGTCGAAAGCCGGTGAAGGTTCATATCCTCGACGACTGGTTCGACACGCTGCGCAGCTTGCCCTGCTTTGAAAAACTGTCGGCCCATGACGTGACGGTCTGGACCGACCACCAACCCGATCCACATCTGCTGGCCGAACGCGTGCAAGCGGCCGAGGCGCTTGTCCTCTTTCGCGAGCGAACCAAAATCGGGGCGACGCTTCTGGAACGTCTGCCGAACCTGAAGCTCATCTCTCAACGCAGCGTCTATCCTCATATCGACGTCGAGGCCTGCACCGCAAACAACGTGCTTCTTTGCTCGAACATGCATTCCGACACACCGTCTTATGCGGCGGCGGAACACACACTTGCGCTTATCCTAGCCAGCTATCGCCAGATCCCTGAGCAAGTGACATCGCTTAAATCCGGCCAGTGGCAGGCCGGTGTCGGGCGCACGCTGCGCGGCCGCACACTTGGATTGTATGGCTATGGCCGCATTGCGAGTGCCGTGGCGACCTATGCCCGCGCGCTCGGGATGAACGTTCAGTTCTGGGGATCAGAAGACGGACGCGCTCGGGCAAAAGCAGCCGGTGAGACAGTGCCGGCTACGCGCCGCGCATTCTTTGAAACTTCCGACATCGTAAGCCTGCACGTGCGTCTGAAACCCGCGACACGGGGCATCATCACGGCGCAGGACATTGAGGCGATGCAACCTCGCGCGCTCTTGGTGAACACCTCGCGCTCCGGCTTGATCGAAGCCGGCGCGCTTGAAGCCGTTGTCGCCAAAGGGGGGCTTCACGCGGCGGTCGATGTCTTTGATGCGGAACCGCTGATGGACACGGCGCATCCTTTGCTGACCCATCCCAACGTGCTTGCAACGCCCCATATCGGCTATGTCACCGAAGACGAATTTGACCTTCAGTTCAGCGATATTTTTGATCAGATCAATGCCTATGCCGACGGCGCGCCGATCCACATGATCAACCCATCCGTCTGGTCATAGGTGCGCGGCGACAAAGCCATCGGCAATGGCGCGCGCGACAAAGTCGTCGAGCGCGTCCCTATGCGGGTTCTCCGGGCCGGGCAGCACCATCGCCTGATGAACCGCCGTCAAAGCGCCCGGCAAAATTCGCACATTCGGGTCATCCCCGAAAAAGTCCGTGAGCGACGCACGTACTCCGGCAATCGCATCGCATCGCCCGTCTTTGAACGCCTGAAAACTCTCGAACGGTGTTCCATGCCGCGAAAGCGTGGCATGGCGCAGCGCATCCGTCAGATACATGTCATAGGCCGATCCCGCCGCGGTCAACACATCGACCCCGGCGCGGTCCACCTCCGCCACATCCATCAATTCCGAGGCCGCGCGCACCGCATAGGTCGCCTCAATCGTCAGATATGGCGCAGTGAACGAGGCTTTTTCGGCGCGCAAAGCGTCAATCGCAAGGAACCCCACGTCCCAGACCCCCGCGTCCACATCTGCAAATACCCGCCCGGCACCGGAGCAAACCACCGGCTCAAACCGCGCGCCGATCTCGCCTGCCAACCGTCGTGCAAGGGCAGGGCTGACACCACTCAGTTGGCCGCCCTCGCTTTGAACCAAAGCGCGGTTGCCAGTGTTGATCGCAACGCGCAGAACACCGCCGCTCGCAATCTCAGTCAGAGCAGTCTGCAATTGTCTATCCGCCGTCATTTGTCTCCCCCAAGAACGCGCGCAAAAAGCGGCGCGCCCAATATGACCACGAAAATTCGCAAAACATGGTGCGCCACGACAAAGGCCATATCCGCCCCGACGATCAACGCCAGAATTGTCAGTTCGGCCTGACCCCCGGGCGCAAAGGCCAGAATGGTCTCAAGCGGCGGGGCCAGATCAGCCAAGTGGATGACTTCGGCAAAGATCACCGTCAGCACCAGCAAGATCAGGCAAAAGCCAAGGGCGGCCGTGACATCGGTGCGCACTTCTTTCATCGTAACGCCCGCGTATTTGCATCCCACCGTCATGCCGATAAAGAACTGCGCCGCCCAGATTGCCTCGGCGGGCGGGCGGTTCTCCAGAACCCCGGCAAGCGCCAAAGCGGCCGCGAGAAGCAGCGGCCCAAGGATGGATGCACCGAACATGCCGATGCGCTTGGCCACCTGCCAACCCACCAACCCGCAAAACACCATCCACGCCAGTTGGCTTGCCTCGATCGTCGCCGCCGGAACGCCGGGCGGATTGCTGAGGTCTGCGTCCCAAACCAGCGTCAGCAGGAAGGGGAGGGCCACAACAATGACCATCACACGCGTCGCATGGATCAACGAAAGCGCGCGCACGTCTCCCCCCGCTTCCTCGCCAAAAATCAGCATGTCCTGAAGACCGCCGGGCATCGCACCATAGTAACTCGTCGCGAAATCAAACCCCCAAAGTCGCTGGAAATAAAGCACGCCCAAGACGCCAATCAGGCTTGTCATCACCGGGATCATCAAAAGCGTCGGCCACATGCCCGCCATCGACGCAAGCAGCGTCGTGGTGAACGTCGCTCCGACCGCCACGCCCAGAATGGTACGCATGGTCTCGCTCACCGGTTTGTACGCCGTCATTGGCACCCCGAGCAGAGCCGCGACCAGGCACGCTATGATCGGCCCGAGCAGCCACGGCAAAGGCAGGTCAAACGCCATAAAGACCAACACCCCGAGCGCGGCGACGCCATAGGCGGCGATATATCCCGTCATTCCTGCATCACCTTCAAACGGTGGCGCAGGGAGGTTTGCAAATGGGTTTGGGCCGCGGCTCCGGCGGCCACAGGATCCCCAAGACGCAAGGCCGCAAGAATGGCCTGATGCTGCGAGACAACCGTTTTGATCCGCGCCTCATCCGCAAGCGTCGTTGGACCCAGCAACAGCAGCGCGTTGTTCAGTGCGCGCGCTGATTCCAACAAAAACCGATTGCGCGTCGCAAGGTAGATGCTGTGATGAAAGGACTGGTTGAGCGCGGCGGCGGCGCTGGCGTTCTGCGCGGCGTTCCCAATGTCATCGTTCAGGCTTTCCAGCGCGTCGATCTCGGCTTCGCTCGCGTGTTTCGCGGCCATCTCGGCGGCGGTGCGCTCTAACACAAGGCGCATCTCGTAAAGCTCCACGACTTCGGGCCGCGACAGTTGGCGGATGACCGCACCGATGCGCGGGCGGTGTTCGACAATCCCATCGCTTTCCAAGCGCCGAAGTGCCTCGCGAATGGGCGTGCGGGACAGGGCCAGCCGATCCGCCACCTCAATCTCGCGCAAGCGATCACCGGGCCCGAATGTCCCTTCCCTTATCGCATCTCTCAGCTGCAAATACGCCGCTTCGCCCTGGGACAGTTCTTGCAATTCTCGGTGCGCCATTCTAAGCAGTCTCAAATTGTATCCACGTGGATACAATGCTGCATATGAGAGGAAAAGCCAATGCCAAAATCGGTAATCGTCGTGGGAACAGGCAACGCAGCCCTCTGCGCGGCCATTGCGGCCCTTGAGAAAGGGGCGCGTGTGACGCTGCTTGAAAAGGCCGATCAGGCGCTGGCAGGTGGCAACACCAAATATACCGCAGGCGCGATGCGGTTCGCCTATGACGGGTCCGCCGATCTGTTGCCGCTTCTGCGCGACGAAACCGATAGTCGCCTGCCCAATACTGATTTCGGCAGCTACACGCGGGAGAAATTCGCCGCCGATCTCTTGGGCTTCAACGACGGTCGCGCGCTTTCCCCGGAACAAACCATCCTGATCAACGCATCCGGCGAAACCATGCGCTGGCTGGCCTCCCATGATGTGAAATTCGAACCGATTTACAGCCGTCAGAGCTTTGAAAAAGACGGTCGCCACGTCTTTTGGGGCGGGTTGACGCTGGCGGCAGAGAACGAAGGCGTCGGGCTTTTTGATATGGAACTGGCCGCAGTCGAGCGTTTGGGCGGCACCGTGCGCTATAACGCCGGTGTGACGGGGCTCAGTGTCGAAAACGGGCGCGTCGTCGGCGTTGAGATCGGGGACGAGACCCTTTGCGCCGACGCTGTCATCCTTGCCTCGGGCGGGTTCGAAGCCAATGAGGATATGCGCGTCAGATACATGGGCCCCGATTGGAAGGCCGCCAAAGTGCGCGGAACGCCTCATAACACTGGCGACGGGCTGACCATGGCGCTTGAGGCTGGGGCGATGGAATACGGGCTTTATGCGGGGTGCCACGCGACGCCGATGGATTTGCATATGCCGAACTTTGGCGATCTCGACCTGCCGCCGGGCGAACGCAAGAACCATCGGAAGATTTCATATTTTCTGGGGGTCATGCTGAATGCCAATGGCGAACGCTTCGTGGACGAGGGCGCGAATTTCCGAAACTACACCTATGCCCAATACGGCGGCGCGATCCTTAAGCAGCCGGGGCAATTCGCCTGGCAGGTCTTCGACAGCAAAGTGTTCGATCTCCTTTACGGCGAATACCGGTTTCGCGATGCGCATTTCGTCGAAGCCGGCACGCTCGACGGCTTGGTGGAACAGATGGAAGGCGTGAACAAAGACGCCGCACTGGCGACGCTCGAAACCTACAACCGCTCGGTAAACGACGCCGTTGATTTCGACCCCACGCGGCTCGACGGGAAGGGGACAATCGGACTGGACCTGCCCAAGTCGCACTGGGCGCAAAAGATCGACACCGGCCCGTTCCGCGCGTACCCGGTCACGGGTGGCATCACCTTCACCTATGGCGGCCTGCGCGTCGATGAGGCTGGCCGCGTCATGTCCGACACCAACACGGCGATCGAGGGCCTCTTCGCCTGTGGTGAACTTGTCGGAGGTGTCTTCTTCGCAGGCTACCCCGGCGGCTCAGGTCTGACCTCCGGCGCCGTCTTCGGCCGCCGCGCAGGTTACGGAGCGGCGTGATCGACGTCGGCAAGCGTGGCAACGCCGCATATTCAAGTCGGCCAATAGTCGGGACAAAGCAAGCGCAGCTTGCATTGCCGGCACTTGGGTCAGCACTCCTGACGCATAACGGACATTATGTTAAGCTGGTCAATCGCAGATTATCTGAACCAGCATGTTACACCACCACCAGTTTCATTAAACTTTGACTGACGCCACTGTGGTCGATTGCCTAGCGCACGTCTTGCCGCTGGATAACCATTTGGAAGTGATCGAGCCGCCTTGCTATCTGTCCATGCCCAGAGTTCCATGCCGAAGTGGATATCGCGAGCAAACCAAGCATCTTGACGGCCGGAATAACTAGATTGAGGCCTTCCGACATTTTGCCTTGCGTAAGAGTGAACTCTGTTGGGCTGTCTCAACTCTTCAAAAAGAAATTTGGTTCCAGCATCCAGTTTGGCTACGAGCGTCCCATTTGAAGCTAGATAGCCTGGACTTACAAGCTCCATAAAGCTGGCATGCAAGGCCATGGAATCGAGAGCAAAGTTTACGTAGTTTAACGCCCAATCGCCCCGATTTGCATCCAAAGGAATGCCATTTGAATCAAACGCGTTGTGTGATCTGCGAATGTCGCTCAATGACTTCTTTATGAGGCGTGGATCATCATTATGAATTCCGTAGTAGAGCAATATCAAAGAGCGGCGGGCGTTATGATTATTTTTTCGCTGCTCGGTA
>CALLWO010000133.1 GCA_938016355.1 uncultured Boseongicola sp.
GGCGAGTTCTGCTTCTGTGGTTGGCGTCAACATCGTCATACCGGCATCGACTGCGCATTGCGGCGCGAAGCACTTGTTTGAAGCGGAAAAACTTTGGCCGGATTCAAGAGCCAGTCGGGATCAAAAACGTCTTTGATTTGCATTTGCGCTTCAAGGTCTTCGGGCGTGAACTGAACGTTCATCAAATCGCGTTTTTCGATCCCCACGCCATGCTCGCCAGTGAGGCAACCACCGACTTCGACGCAGAGCTTCAAAATATCCGCGCCCAGCGCTTCGCAAAGCTCAAGGTCGCCGGGTTTGTTGGCATCGAAAAGGATCAACGGGTGCATATTACCGTCGCCAGCATGAAAGACGTTGCCGACCTCAAGGCCGTATTCTTTGGACATCTCGCCGATCCGTCGCAAAACGAACGGCAATTCCGAAACCGGGATTGTGCCATCAAGGCACATGTAATCATTGATCTGACCCATTGCGCCAAAGGCCGATTTCCGACCCAGCCAGATGCGCGCGGCTTCATCCGCGTCGGCGGCTTCGCGCAATTCAACAGGGTCATGTTTGGCCGCGATTTGCTTGATCAGGCCGAGTTGTTCGTCAATTTCCGCAGGCGAGCCTTCGACCTCGACGATCAAAAGCGCTTCGCAATCGGGGTAACCTGCCTGGGCGTGACGCTCGACGACTTCGATGACTTTGCGGTCCATATATTCAATTGCGACCGGCAGGACACCGGCCTTGATGATATCGCTGACGCATGCACCGGCGATCTCAGCGCTCGCGTATCCAATAAGAACAGGGCGCGCGCCCTCTGGTTTGGGAAGAATGCGCAGTGTCGCCTCAGTGACGACACCGAGCTGCCCTTCTGACCCACAGATGAGGCCCAGCCAATCATATGCGCCGGCATCAAGATGAGCGCCCCCCATTTCCACGATTGTGCCGTCCATCTGAACAAGCGTTACGCCCATCAGATTGTTGGTCGTGACACCATATTTCAGACAATGCGCGCCGCCCGAATTCATCGCGATGTTGCCGGCGATCGCGCAGGCCAACTGCGACGAAGGATCGGGGGCGTAAAAGAACCCGTCCGATTCAACCGCGCCCGTAACGGACAAATTGGTGCGCCCGGTCTGAACCCGGATAAAGCGGTTGTCGTAGTCTGTTTCGATCACATCGTTGAGCTTGGCGACGCCGAGAATGACGCAGTCCGCCGTTGGCAATGCACCACCGGCAAGCGACGTTCCAGACCCGCGCGGCACGACCGGCACGCCCATCTCGTGGCAAATTTTTAATACAGCCGCGACTTCTTGGGTGGAGGCCGGAAGAACGGCGCAAAGCGGCGGGCAGGTATAGGCCGTCAACGCGTCGCATTCATAGGCGCGGGTTTCCAAAGGGTCCGAGATCACAGCATCGGACGGCAGCACGGTTTTAAGACGCTCAACCAGTCGGGATTTCTTGGCGACAATGGCCGGATTGGGGGCTGGCATGTCCATTTGGAGCGTCCTTTTTGCAGAATTGGTAAATTAATATAACCAATTTTTAACCAACGCAAGCCATTGTGACTGGCACTTTTGCGCGCGTGCGATAAATTCCTGCCTATGAAACACAATTTCATGCGCATTGTCGCGACCATCGCAACTTTCACCCTGCCCGCGTCTGCTTTTGCAGATGATGCTGAGATTCAATCCGCCAAGGCTTCGCCGTCAGGCAGCGGCTGGACGTTTTCGGTTACGCTTCTTCATGGTGACACCGGATGGGACGACTACGCAGATGGCTGGCGGGTTGTGGACGGCGATGGCGTGGTTCTTGGCGAGCGCACATTGTTTCACCCCCACGTCAATGAACAACCCTTTACCCGCTCGCTTTCCGGTGTCGAAATTCCAGATGGTCTGGACCAGGTCTTTATCGAAGCGCGCACGAACACTGATGGTTGGGGCGAGGCACGTCTGGCAGTTGAACTTGCGCGGTGAGCGGCGCGCTAAAATTACCGCGTAGGAAAGCGGTCGCGCGCACCGACTTGATCAAGATGTGAATGCGTTGATCAGTAAGAAAATTGACCCGGACAGCAACGCAGCCGCAGGCACTGTGATGATCCATGCCGCGATTATTGTCATGAAGTGTGAGCGGCGCACCAGTTTACGGCGACGGCGTTCTTCTGGCGCGTATTGGGGCCGATCCGGCATGGCCAAACGAGCCCTGCGGATGCGGCGCTCAGCGTCCCATTCCCGAAAGAATCCAACGCCGAAGACGGCACCGACTGCTATGTGGGTAGAAGACACAGGCAGGCCAAGCCAGCTTGCGACGATCACGGTAATCGCGGCAGACAGCGCCACGCAATAGGCCCGCATTGGGTTCAGTTTGGTGATCTGGTTGCCGACCATGCGGATAAGTTTTGGGCCAAACAGGAAGAGGCCGAACGAAATGCCGAACGCCCCGATGATCATAACCCAGAACGGGATGCTGAATGACGTCGTAAAGTCCCCGGATTGCGAGACATCCACAATCGCCGCCAGCGGTCCAACGGCATTGGCGACATCATTGGCGCCGTGTGCAAAGCTCAGCAAAGCGGCAGAAACGACGAGGGGAATACCAAAGAGAACCTTGAGGGATTTATTCCTGTTTTCCAGACCGATCGACTGTCTTTTTATGACTGGAATCATGACCAGCCAAACGAGGATTGCGATCGCGAGACCGATGGTCAACGCCGTGGGCATATCGATTTTGATGATCTTTTTAAGACCCTTCAGAGCGAGATATGCGCCGAACGCGCCCGCCATGATGCCGACCAAAATCGGAACCCATCTGCGAGCGGCTGCGATCTTGTCATCCTGATAAATGATGCGCGATTTGATAACGAACAAGAAGAATGCCGCGATCGCGCCTCCCAAAACAGGCGAAATCACCCATGATGCGGCAATACTGGACATTGTGCCCCAGGACACAGCCGAGAACCCGGCCGCTGCGATCCCTGCTCCCATCACGCCGCCAACGACCGAATGCGTAGTGGAAACCGGCGCGCCAACCCATGTGGCAAGGTTGACCCAAAGCGCTGCGGACAACAGGGCCGACATCATCGCCCAGACAAATACATCTGCCGTTCCGATACGTTCGGGTTCAATGATGCCTTTGGCAATCGTGGACACAACATCTCCACCCGCGATAAGGGCACCTGCGCTTTCAAAAACAACGGCTATGGCAATCGCGCCGCCCATGGACAAAGCATTGGCCCCAACCGCTGGCCCCATATTGTTGGCCACGTCGTTCGCGCCGATGTTCAGCGCCATGTAGGCACCAAGACAGGCGGCAATTACGACGATGTAGGAGTTATTTGCCTCGCCAAAGAACAACATTGCTGCAAGGCCCGCCAAAACGACAAAAATGACCGATACACCCACGCCGACCATTGGGCGGCCAACAGCGCTTGTTGCAGCTTCGAGATTAGAAAAGCGCGCAAGGTCGCGATCCAGGGTTTCTAAGTGGCGTGGATCGCCTTGGTTATCAGTCATTCTGGTGTTCTCCGTTTGCCGGAAAGCCTTATCGGTTTCGTGTGCAAAAGCGCAATGATTCCATAAGCAAAAAGTCAGTTTGTTGAGCGCGCAGGAATGCTTTTAAGCCCGGTTCCTACGCCATATCGGCGGCATTTCCAGCAATGAAGCTTTTGCGGGTGCGCATATAAATCTTGGTGAGTTCATCTGAAGTTTCATTGAAGGCGACCAACTAGGTCTTTTGTCTTAGCGCCAAATGCTCGTCCTTGCTTGCTTTCGAAACACGTCAAGGCCGCCAAAATGTTCATCGGTGAACGTTTCAGCGACTTTGACACGATCTCAGAAACACAGAGACGATGACTGTCGTTAAATCTAAGGAGAGTTTTCAATCCGAAGTTTTTCATCATTAGAGGCAATGACTTAACTAAGGATTTTGGTAGCGGAGGAGGGACTTGAACCCCCGACACGCGGATTATGATTCCGCTGCTCTAACCACCTGAGCTACTCCGCCAAAAGCGAGGGCTTGGTAGAAGCGTTGCCCGAGCCAGTCAAGCCGTTTCTGACAGGAAAAACACCCATTTCCTTTTCCAGCCCTTTTTGAAACGATCTCGCGCATGGAAGATACGCACGAACCAATGACGCCAGCGATCCGCCCCTTAGGGCCGGATGGGGTATTGGTGCAATTTGCCGACGCATTGAGCGATGCAGGAAATCGGGCGGCGCTTGCGTTTACATCCGCTTTGAAAAGTGCCGCAATTGACGGTGTGACCGAGGTAGCACCTTCGCTGACCTCTGTGTTGCTGAAATTTGATCCAGACCAGATCAGACGCGGGGCTTTGGAAGACGTCTTGGCGCTTAAGCTGGGCGAGACGAATTGGTACTCTGCTCCCCTGCCCGCTCATCGGCGACTTTGGACGCTGCCTGCGCTTTTTGGCGGCGTACACGGTCCTGAGTTGGAAGAAACCGCTGAACTGGCCGGTCTGAGCGCAGACACCGCAATCAGTGAGATATGCTCCGCCCGTTTGCGTGTACTTGCATTGGGATTTGCGCCGGGGCAGCCCTATCTTGGCTTTCTGGGTGACACTTGGAACATCCCAAGACGCAGAGATGTGACGGCCGAAGTCCCTTCCGGTGCGATTGTGGTGGCGGTTCGTCAGGTTATTCCATTTGCCAATGCCGCCCCAACCGGATGGCGTCAGATCGGTCGAACAGCGTTCAAATGCTATGACGCCAGTCGCGAGACGCCGATTGCGTTGACGGCTGGGGACGAAGTGACGTTTGAGCCCGTGAATGGACACAGTTTTGAGGAACTAGCTGACGATCGGGATGGTTTTGGTGGCGCATCGTTTGAGTTGATCAAATGAGCGGTTGTCTGACAGTGAAATCGGCCGGCCCCGGTGTCACGTTGCAAGATCTTGGTCGCCCAGGCCAATTCGGGATTGGATTGTCGCCAAGTGGGGCGGCGGACAGGCATGCTTTATTGGAAGGTGAAGTGCTTTTGTCCAATCCGCCGGGGCTTGCGGCCATTGAAATGGCGGTGCTTGGCGGAACTTTTGAGTTTTCGAGCGACACGATGGTCGCTCTGACCGGAGCATTGATGCAGGCGTCATTGAATGGCGAAGCGGTCGCCTGGAACGCGTGCGTTGGGGTTCGCGCCGGCGACGTCTTGAAGATCGGCGCGGCGACGAGCGGGGTCTACGGTTATCTCAGCGTTGCTGGCGGTTTTGAGGCGCGCGAAGAGCTTGGTGGACGTGGGTTTCACGGGATCGCAAAGCTTGGAACGCGCGTTGAGGCGGGAGACGCGTTAGATTTCGGATCGCTGACAAATGGCTCAGGCGCGTTGATGCGCCTGCCAGACCACACGCCGTCCAATGCGCCGATAAGGGTCATGGATGGGCCGCAGACGCAACTTTTCGACGCGGAAACACGCGCGCGATTTGCGGAAACCGAATTTATCCGCTCCCCGCGTGGAAACCGACAGGGTGTCCGACTTGATCAATCCGGCCCGGCATTTTCAACCGGAGCGCAGCTGACCCTCGTTTCCGACTT
>CALLWO010000134.1 GCA_938016355.1 uncultured Boseongicola sp.
CACCCCCAACTCGTCCTTTATCCGCGCGTTCCGCACGCGCTTTGATTCCGCATAAAAGCTCCGCGCCATCGCCGACAAATCTGCGTCCTCGAATGCAACGGCCTCGGGCACCGGCAGGCCCAAAAGCTCGGCGGCAAAGGATATCACGTCCTCCGGTGGGGCCGGGTCGTCGTCGCAGATATTGTAAATGCCGCCCGGATCGGGTCGGGCAATCGAGGCGGCCAAAACGGCGGCAATGTCGTCGACGTGACATCGGCTGAACACCTGCCCTTCCTTGATAATTCGTCGCGCCGTGCCCGCGCGCACCTTTGCAAACGGCCCACGCCCGGGGCCGTAAATTCCGGCAAGCCGAAAGATATGCAGCGGCAGATCAAGCGCCTGCCACGCGGCTTCGGCCTCAACGCGTGCGCGCCCGCGCTTGGTCGAGGGCGTCAGCGCCGTCGTCTCATCCACCCACTCACCCCGATGATCGCCATAAACTCCTGTCGTCGACAGATACCCGACCCAGGCGAGGTGATCCGCCTGCGCGAACGCATCCTTGGCTTTAGCCAGAACAGGGTCTCCACCCTCACCGGGTGCAACAGACGTCAGAACATGGCTGACCTGATCCAATGGCAAATCGTTGCCCGGCCAAATCACCGGCTCAACACCGGATTGTGCCAACGCCTCGGCTTTTTCCGGGGATCGCGTCGTGCCAATCACACGCCAACCGTCGCGCAGCAAAACACGCGCCAAAGCGCGCGCCGAATACCCGTGACCGATTGAAAGAAGCGTCTTTTCCATCGCGCAACCCCATCCGAAAAAGCCGTGCTCTGCAAGCGCCCATCATTTCAGGTCTTGCAGGAACCCTCCAATCGGTGTCATTTCCGGGGATGGAAAAGAACAAAAAAATCAAATCCCGAAATTTTTATGACATCGAGGTGCGCCGATGAGCAGCTTCAAAAGTCGTCCCGTCAGATCCCCTGAATTGCCCGAACACGAGACGTTTCGTGATGCCACGGCCGCCGTTCAGCGTCTCATCGATCTGTATGAAACCGCCACGAACTTCTTGGGTGAGAAATTCAGCGAAGTGCTTGAGCAAGGCCAACCAGACGTGCGCTATCGCGCGTTTTATCCCGAGATCCGGCTGACCACGACCAGCTTCGCGCCGATCGACAACCGCCTTAGCTTCGGTCACGTCACTGAACCCGGGCGTTATTCAACCACCGTTACGCGCCCCGACTTGTTCGCGCACTACCTGCGTCAGCAGATCACGCTGTTGATCGAAAACCACGACGCCTCTGTCGCGATTGGACCCTCGATTACACCGATGCCGGTGCATTTTGCCGTGGCCAACGATGCCTCGATCACTGTGCCGCAAGAAGGTGCGATGGAGTTCACGTTGCGGGACGTGTTTGATGTCCCCGACCTCTCGACCACCCACGACGATATCGTCAACGGCTACGGCTTTGCGCATCCCGACGGGTCGCGCCCGTTGGCGCCGTTCACCGCGCAACGGATCGACTATTCGCTTGCGCGTTTGTCCCACTACACCGCCACAAAGCCCGAGCATTTTCAGAACCACGTTCTGTTCACGAACTACCAGTTCTATGTCGACGAATTCGAAGCAATGGCGCGTGCCGCGCTTGCCGATCCCGACAGCGGCTATACCGCCTTCGTTGGCCCCGGCAATGTCGAGATCACCGATCCGGACACCCCGATGCCAACACCCGACAAGCTGCCGCAAATGCCGACCTACCACCTCAAGCGTGACCGCGATGCGGGCATTACGCTGGTGAATATCGGGGTCGGTCCGTCGAACGCAAAAACCGCGACGGATCACATTGCCGTCCTGCGCCCGCATGCGTGGCTGATGCTTGGCCATTGCGCGGGCTTGCGCAACAGCCAGCGGCTTGGCGACTTTGTGCTGGCGCATGCCTATTTGCGCGAAGACCACGTTTTGGACGACGACCTCCCGGTCTGGGTGCCGATACCGGCACTTGCCGAGGTACAGATCGCGCTGGAAACGGCGGTCGCTGAGGTCACCAAGCTTGAAGGCTACGAACTGAAGCGCATCATGCGGACCGGCACCGTGGCGACGATTGACAACCGAAACTGGGAACTGCGCGATCAATCCGGCCCCGTTCAGCGGCTCAGCCAAAGTCGCGCGATTGCGCTCGATATGGAAAGCGCGACGATTGCCGCGAACGGATTTCGGTTCCGCGTGCCCTATGGAACGTTGCTTTGCGTGTCCGATAAACCGCTTCACGGAGAGCTGAAACTGCCCGGTATGGCGAGCGATTTTTACCGAACTCAGGTGTCTCGACACCTCCAGATCGGGATTCGCGCGCTCGAAACAATCAGTAGTATGCCGCTTGAACGGATCCACTCGCGGAAGCTTCGCAGCTTCGAAGAGACGGCTTTCCTTTAAAATAAGGCGTTTTTCAGCCTATTTCGGCGTTATTTAAGCTTGTATTGGGACCACAATTCGTTGTGTAGTGCCACCATATCCAGTTAAATAAGGGGAATGAGCCCCTAAACGGGCCAGATCGAGGAGATTCAACATGGCAAAACCAATGACAAAGACCCAGCTTGTATCGGCACTTGCCGACAAAATGGGCAGCGACAAGAAATCCGCAGGCGAAGCACTTGATGCAATCGTTGGCATCATCACGGACGAAGTGTCCGGTGGTGGCGCAGTGACGCTTCCTGGCGTTGGCAAAATCTATTGCCGCGAGCGTCCAGCGCGTATGGTACGCAACCCCGCAACGGGCGAGCAGATCCACAAAGACGCGGACAAAGTCGTCAAAATGACAATCGCGAAAGCGCTGAAAGACAGCGTGAACGACTAATCGAAGTTTATTCGACGTCGAAAAGGGTCGCCAGTGGCGGCCCTTTTTTGTGTCGAAAGCACTAGCAAGATGGAGCGATTCCGACGTTCGACAATTGCGTATATCTGAACAGACTGTTTCCATTTTAATTTCAATCCATTTCCGATCTGAACGCGAACAACCTTCATCTAAACCAAAACCAACTGGAGGCTGTTATGCTTAAACTCACATCTATCGCCGTCATCGGCGCCCTCGCTTTCGCACCCGCTGCATTCGCAGGTGGCCACACTGCCAAAGATCGCGCACAATCAATGGCAGGCGCACTGAAAGCCAACAAAGGCTTCGCAAGCGTCGCGAGTACTCTTGGCAAGTCAGGCGATTTTGCCGGCACGCCAAAAGGCGGCTGGGGCAATATCGGATCGGCGCTTACAACCGTTACCAATACTCCGGTTTCACCGAAAAACCCAAAGAACATCGATCTCACGCCAGCAGCTGAGTAATGTTCGCATGCGTCAAGCCGTCCCCCGGCTTGGCGCATTTTGCACCTTATCGTGTCGTACGCCACCACATCAGCAATGCCAGTGCAATCAGCGCCACCAACCAAAAGACGCCAGCGATGAGACGGCCACCGCGCGCCTCTTTTTCTTCATAAAACGTCCGAGGCCGTACGCCGCGCCAGAACAACACCGTTTGCGCGGCCAAGTTTACCGAAACGATGTTGACCGCCAGAAGCAGCAATGCGCCCGCTGCAAGTGGCAACTCACCCGCGCCTAGGAACAATCCAATTGCGGCCGTTGGCGGCAAAAGCGCAACCGCGACCATCACGCCCACAAGGGCTGACGAAACGCCGGTAACCAGAGACAAGGCAGCCGCCGCGCCCGAGGCCAGCGCAATCGCCATTCCTCCGAAATTCACATCCGCCCGAGACATTAATTCTGCGGATTCCATGTTCAGCGGCCACACGAGTCCAATACCCATACTCACCGCGAACGCAATGCCGACACCGACCGCATTCGTCAAAAGCGCACGCCCAATAAGCTTGCGATCTCCAAGCGCGATCCCAACGGCAAAGGCAAGGTTGGGCCCCAAAAGTGGCGCGATGACCATTGCGCCGACCACCACAGCGACGTTGTCCTGCACCAGTCCCAGCGCAGCGACGATGGTGGAAAGAAAGACAAACACGATATAGGTCTGATCGACCTTGGCTTGCGCCCAAACCTCGTTCCAAATTTCCTCGCGCGTGCGGCCACCAATCTTGCGGCCCGCCTCCACCGCGTCCCGCTCGCGTTCTTTTTCTTCTTCCCGGGGCAGGGGGACGGTTGTTTCCACCGGAAGGATCGTTATTCGCCAGTCTTCCTGCTCGGACAGCGCGGATTGCAGCGCATCGACGATGTCTTGCCGGTTTTCTCCACCTGCCAGCATCTGCAGTGTCGTGCGGCCGTCATGTTGTTGTTCTTTGAAGGTGCGGATGCCCGACGCGCCTTGTTCTTCGGCGCATTTCAATAGCGGTTTCACGGTGTTGTCGGGCGCGCTAACGGTGATCATTCGAATGGGCATGTCACTTTGCTACACTACGATTTTAAAAGGCACCACACTGGTCGTTTCTGCAGCGTACTGATACCGCGTTAATCGAACAGAGGACGACACAGCGATGGATGTGCGCGCAATTTTCATGGGTCTGGCATTCGCGTTGATGTGGTCGTCGGCGTTCTCCTCGGCCCGCTACATTGTGCAACACGCCCCACCTCTCACGGTTTCGTCCATCCGCTTTTTGATCGCCGGCATCCTGACGCTGGGCGTGGCCTATGCCATGGGCCAGAGCTTGCGTCTGACGCGCGCGCAATGGCGGCTTACGATCCTTTTTGGAATTTGCCAGAACGCGCTTTATCTCGGCCTCAATTTTATCGCGATGCAAACGGTCGAAGCCTCCCTCGCGGCCATCATCGCGTCGTCGCTTCCGCTTTGGGTGGCGCTGGCAGGCTGGGCGATCTGGCAGGAAAAGCTGCCGCCTCTTGGTATCGCAGGGCTTGTCGGCGGGTTTGCAGGTGTCGCGCTGATAATGGGAACGCGCCTTGGGGCAGGGGTCGATCTCTTTGGGATTGCGCTTTGCGGGATTGGCGTTCTGGCCCTGACGTTTGCCACACTTGCGGTGCGTGGTGCGTCCTCGGGCGGCAATCTTCTGACAGTGGTAGGAATGCAAATGCTCGTCGGCTCCGCCGCGCTGGCGATCCCGGCAATGCGTGAAACCTGGGATTTCAACTGGTCACCAACCCTTGTTCTCGCCATCCTTTACACCATCATCGTGCCCGGCGTGATCGCAACGATTGTCTGGTTCTGGCTCGTAAACCGCATCGGCGCCGTGCGCGCCGCCACGTTCCATTTCCTCAACCCTTTCTTCGGCGTGGCCTTCGCCGCTGTACTTTTGGGCGAGACGCTGGGGCTATATGACATCATCGGCGTATTTGTGATCACAGTGTCAATTCTCGCCGTCCAATGGACAAAAGCTGCGCGGCTCTGACACCCTTGTGATCCAATGTCACAGTGTTTTTCGTGACAATTGCCGACTTTTCATTAGGACAGAGCCTGATGGAATTCGTTTTAGGATACGCCGCCGGACTGCTGACGCTGATAAACCCCTGCGTTCTGCCTGTTCTGCCGATCGTGCTTGCCACCGCGCTTCAGGCCGGTCGCGCAGGCCCGCTCGTGCTTGCGTTCGGCATGAGCCTGAGCTTCGTCGCACTTGGCCTCTTCGTTTCGGTCATCGGGTCGAGCTTCGGCATCACCGAAGAAACGGTGTCCAATGCCGGTGCGGTTCTGATGGTTGGCTTTGGCCTTGTCCTTCTCGTGCCGCGTTTTTCAACGGTATTTGCGACCGCAACCGCCGGGTTTGCAGAACGCGCCGACACCGGCATGGATCAGGTCGACCGCGACGGCCTCACCGGCCAGTTTGTCGGTGGTGTGCTGCTCGGCGCTGTCTGGAGCCCTTGCATCGGGCCGACCCTTGGCGGTGCGATATCGCTTGCGAGCCAAGGCGAAAGCCTGCTTCGCGCCGCCGGCATCATGGTCGCCTTCGCGCTTGGTGTCTCAACGATCATCCTTGCGCTGGGCTATGGCGCACAGAACGCGATCCGCAATAGGCAAGCGCTGATGCGTCGGATCGCGACCGCCGCGCGCCCCGCCATGGGCGTCGTCTTCGTTGCCGTTGGCCTCGCCATCCTCTTCAAATTCCACCACGTCCTTGAAATCTGGGCGCTCGACATTCTGCCCGCGTGGTTCACCGACCTATCTGTATCGATCTGACATCAAAGGAGACGCTCATGCATCGCCGTACATTCCTCACTTCCGCTGCCGCCCTCACATTGGCGGGGCCTGCCCTTGCCGGTGCCGGAACCGCCTATAAACCGGGCCTTGTTGACAAGGAACTTGCCGCTGGCAAAACCGTGTTCGTCGACTTTTACACCGACTGGTGCACCACGTGCCGCAGTCAGGAACGCACGATCAATGCGCTTAAGGCCGCAAATCCGGCCTACGAAGAAAACATCAGCTTCATTGCGGTGGATTGGGACAAATACGCGACGTCCGACCTGTCAAAGCGCCTGAAAATTCCGCGTCGTTCGACCCTCGTCGTTCTGCGCGGCAATGAAGAGCTTGGCCGCATCGTTGCTGGCACCAGCAAAGCTCAGATCAAGGAACTCATGGACGCCGCGCTCTCTGCCGCGACGGCCTAATACATCTGCGCGATGGCGGTCAGCTTTATTCCAGCGACCGCCTCAAGTGCTGCCAGCTCTGCTGGGTCCAACGGGCCTCGACCTTGGTTGCGTGCGCTGACAAACCAGCGCGCGAACCCTTGGGGCCAGTCATACCGCAGCGTGTTCAATGTAATGTCGCTGCCACAACACGGCGTTTCATGGCGGTGCAGGTGAAATCCGTCTTCACCGTGCCAATCTTCATCCATCCAAGCGTGCCACTGATCTGTAGCGATCTCGGCCTCGCAGGACGGGCATGAGATGCGCTCGGCATTCTCACCACAATCAATGAATTGCAGCTTGCCGTAATCCTTGATGCGCGCCTCATTTGTGCCTGCCAATCGTGCCAAAGAATCGCGCAAGGCAACCGCTGTTTCCGGCACATCCGCTTTGGGATCAGCCGGTATCAGAACAAGAAAATGGTCCGACATCAGCCAATTGGCCCGCGCACGCCACCGGTTTGCGCGCGATCGAGCAACAGATGATCCAATATCACGGCCGCGGCCATCGCCTCGGCGACGGGCACCGCGCGAATTCCAACGCAAGGGTCATGCCGCCCTTTGGTGATAATTTCCGTGGCTTCCCCGGATTTGGTGATCGTCTTGCGCGGCGTCAGAATGGACGAGGTTGGCTTCACCGCAAACCGCACAATGATGTCCTGCCCTGTCGATATTCCGCCCAGAATGCCCCCGGCGTGATTGGACGAAAACACCGGCCCATCCGGCCCCATGCTGATCTCGTCGGCATTGGCTTCGCCGGTCAGGCGCGCCGCCGCCATGCCTTCGCCGATCTCGACGCCCTTGACGGCATTGATGCTCATCATCGCCGCCGCAAGATCGGTGTCGAGCTTGCCATAAACCGGTGCGCCAAGCCCCGGAGGGCAGCCGCGAACCGCGACTTCGATCAATGCGCCCACAGACGATCCCGCCTTGCGCAATCCATCAAGGTATTCGGCCCAGTCTTCGGCCGCGTTTGCGTCAGGCACCCAAAACGGGTTGCGCGCAATCTCGTCCCAGTCAAAGCGCGCGCGATCAATATCGTGATCGCCCATTCCAACCATGTACCCGGTTATCGAAACCGCAGGGGCAAGCTTGGCAAGGGCGGCGCGTGCAACACCGCCGGCCGCAACCCGCGACGCCGTTTCGCGCGCCGAAGACCGCCCGCCGCCGCGATAATCGCGAATGCCGTACTTCTGCCAATAGGTGATATCAGCATGACCGGGGCGGAATTTCTCGACGATATCGCCATAATCTTTCGAGCGTTGATCGGTATTGCGGATCATCAGCTGGATCGGTGTGCCCGTGGATTTTCCTTCAAACACGCCCGAAAGAATTTCAACTTCATCGGCCTCGCGCCGCTGCGTGGTGTACTTGTTCTGACCGGGTTTGCGCTTGTCGAGCCAGACCTGCAAATCCTCCGCCGTCAGCGGTACGCCCGGCGGGCAACCGTCTACAGTCGCGCCCAAAGCCGGCCCGTGGCTCTCGCCCCAGGTCGTTACCCGAAATACATGTCCGTAGCTGTTTACGCTCATCGCACCTATCCTCTTGCCGGACAGGGTCTAATTGAGCCGCGCGCCGGATGGAAGCGCATGCGTCGACCTTATTGAGGCGCGATGTCGCGATGCATCATCACCTTCACGCCTTCATAAGCGGTCACTTTCCAGCCGAGGTGTTGATAAAGCCCGACATTGTCGCCCATGTCCTGATGGGTCGCCAAAACCATCCGCGACGCCCCGGAAGCCCGCGCCAGCGCTTCGGCATGATCCATCAAAGCGCGCCCGATCCCCTTGCCCTCGTGATCCGGATGCACGGCAATGTTCATTACGTGAAACGCGTCTTCGCCCGCTTGCGCATTCAGGATGCCGACAACGTCGCCCTCAAGCCGCGCCACATGCATGCGTCCGGCAAGAATTTCCTCGCCAATGCCTGCGCTCACATCCGGCAAGTCCGGCAACTGCACGCGCCACTTCACATAAGCCCCGTCAATCACCGCTCCGATGGCCAAAGCATCTCCGATGGCCGCTGTCTCAACATTCATAAATCGCACTCCAACCCGAAAATCACCCCGCACTTCGAACCCTAACAAACCCAGTGAAATTTGTCGAAAATTGTGGGTCTTGGTTTTCGGAGTCCCATCCAGGGCCCACAGGTTCATCTAAATCGGACTTGCCGCGCCCCGACTTGCGCCCTACATACAAGCCTACCTCGGGGTGCCCCACATGGGCTGAGATGCTTCTTCAAAAAAAGCGGACCCGTAGAACCTGAACCGGTTAACACCGGCGGAGGGAAGGTCGAGACGCTCTCATCCTGACTTCCGCCCGTCGAAAGAAGGAATGAAAGATGAGACTTCCAATTCTTGCGGCAGGGCTATTTGCAGTGACGCCTGCCTTCGCGCAGGAAACACCTGTCCTGACCGTCTATACTTACGACAGCTTCGTGTCAGATTGGGGCCCGGGTCCCGCCATCGAAGAAGCGTTCGAGGCAACCTGTGCCTGCGACCTGCAATTCGTTGCCGCTGGTGACGGTGCAGCCCTTCTGTCGCGGGTGCGCCTCGAAGGTGCGCGCAGCGACGCGGACATTGTCCTCGGGCTCGACACCAACCTTACATCGGCCGCCGCAGACACAAACCTGTTTGCCCCTCACGGGCTCAGCGATCTGAACCTCTCGCTGCCTGTGGCATGGGATGATCCGAATTTCCTGCCTTACGACTGGGGCTACTTCGCCTTCGTCCACAACGCCGACAAAGCGGATGTTCCGACGAACTTCCGCGCGCTTGGTGAAAGCGACACCTCCATCGTGATCCAGGATCCGCGCTCGTCCACTCCGGGACTTGGCCTCCTTTACTGGGTCAAGGCTGCTTATGGGGATGAGGCGCCCGCGATCTGGGAAAGCCTAGCCGATAACGTCGTGACCGTCACGCCCGGCTGGTCCGAAGCCTATGGCCTGTTCCTCGAAGGCGAAGCGGACATGGTGCTCAGCTACACAACGTCGCCCGCTTATCACCTCATCGCCGAAGAGGATGCGTCCAAAGCCGCCGCGTCCTTTGACGAAGGCCA
The DNA here is from genome assembly GCA_938016355.1 of uncultured Boseongicola sp. Lineage (GTDB taxonomy): Bacteria > Pseudomonadota > Alphaproteobacteria > Rhodobacterales > Rhodobacteraceae > CALLWO01. The sequence goes on from CALLWO010000134.1 coordinate 9,612, forward strand.
CTATATGCAGATCGAAGTCGCCGGGAAGCTCGCAAGCACCGACCAACCCGAACTCGCGGATGCGTTCCTGAGCTTTATGCTCACCGACGCGTTTCAGGCGGTCATCCCAACGACCAACTGGATGTATCCCGCCGCGACACCGACCGGCGGATTGCCGGATGGATTTGAAACGCTGGTGCAGCCGGAAAAAGCGCTGATCTTCAGCGCAGCAGATGCGGCAAGCGCAAAAGACGGAGCCTTGGCAGAATGGCTCGACGCGCTCAGCCGTTAGGATTTCTGGGCGTATCCGGGGTCGCGGCGGCTGTCGCGGTCCCGGGTCTTGTCGGGCTGACCGCCTTGGCCGTGGTTCTAGCGGCCGAGCCCGGTAAAGGCTTCACCGCCGCCGATTGGGCCGCGATCCGCTTCACGCTGTTCCAGGCCCTGTTATCTGCCGCCATAAGCGTCCTGCTCGCGATCCCTGTGGCCCGCGCCTTGGCACGCCGCATATTTTGGGGGCGCTCGTTTCTGATCACGCTTCTGGGCGCGCCGTTCCTTTTGCCCGTCATCGTTGCGATTTTCGGCCTTCTCGCGATTTTTGGGCGCGGCGGCATCTTCAACACCGCGCTTGACGCATTGGGCGCGCCAACCCTTAGCATTTACGGGCTGCACGGCGTCGTTCTAGCCCATGTGTTCTTCAACATGCCGCTTGCGACGCGCCTGATCCTGCAAGGGTGGCAATCGATCCCGGCCGAGCGCTTTCGGCTCGCGGCCTCACTCGACATGGGACCCGGTGCCGTCGCAAGACACCTCGAATGGCAAATGCTCAAGCGCGTGATCCCCGGTGCGGCCCTCATCAT
>CALLWO010000135.1 GCA_938016355.1 uncultured Boseongicola sp.
GCATCGCAATCATTATGATTTTGGTGGGCGAAATGCCGGCATAAACTGCCGCGGGCTCACTGTTGCCATAGGCTCGGATTTCATAGCCCAGACGCGTGCGCCAAATCAAAATCCAAACGCCGACACAGGCCAGAAGTGCAAGAAAGAAGGTCACATTGGCAGGTGCGCCGCGGAATGCAGGCTTGTCGCCAAACGAGAACATATCCTGGAATGTCGGAAGATGTGTACCGATAGGGAACTTGGCTGTCGCAGGGTCCATCGCGCCCGCTGGTTTCAATACTTCGACAAGCAAATAGACTAGCAGCGAACCGGCGATGAAGTTGAACATGATCGTCGTGATGACGATGTGGCTGCCGCGCTTCGCTTGCAAATACGCCGGAATTGCAGCCCATGCCGCCCCAAACACAGCGCCGCCGAGCAGGGCGAAAGGCAGGGCGATCGTCCAATGAGGCCATGGAACGTAGAGGCACACAAGCGCGACCCCAAGTCCACCAAGCATCGCCTGACCTTCGCCGCCGATATTGAACATCCGGGCGTGAAAAGCGACCGCCACAGCGAGCCCTGTGAAGATGAAATTGGTTGCGTAATAAAGAGTATAACCCCAACCGTATGAGGATCCGAGTGCGCCAGTAACCATTGTATTTAGCGCTGCCATCGGGTCTTCACCGATCGCGATGATGACACCCGCTGACAATACGAACGCGATAAGAATCGAAATAAGCGGGATCAGTAGGGCGTCAGCCCATTTTGGCATCACATCCATCGTGTCACGCTCCTTTGCCGGGGTTTCCAACGCGCAAAGCGCCAGACGGGGCATCTGCGGTCGGGACGCGCCCAGTGTCTGTAACCCCAGCCATCAATAAGCCAAGTTCCCGCTCGTCTGTCTGGTCCGCCATGCGCTCGCCCATAATCTGTCCGTCAAACATAACCACGATACGGTCAGCCAGTGACATGATCTCGTCCAGCTCGACAGACACGAGCAAAATAGCTTTGCCACGATCGCGCAAATCCACGAGCTGTTTGTGAATGAACTCGATCGCACCAATGTCGACACCACGCGTTGGCTGCCCGACCAAAAGCAATTCCGGATTGCGCTCTATCTCGCGCGCAAGAACAATTTTCTGTTGGTTTCCGCCCGAGAAATTCTTGGCCGTCAGTGCGGGCAACGGTGGGCGTACATCAAACCGCTCCATCTTCTCGATCGTGTCTTGTTTGATGGCACGATTGTCCATCAACCACTTTGATTTCTGGTACTTCTCATCGTGATGATAACCAAACGCCACGTTTTCCCAAGCATGAAAATCCAGAACCAACCCCTCGCGGTGTCGGTCTTCGGGCACATGCGCGATTCCGCGCGCACGACGGGATTGGGCATCTGAACGTCGGCCGGTGAGATCAATCGGTTCGCCATTAATACGAACCTTCCCCTTTGCTCGTCGATACCCGCCCAGGACTTCCAGCAATTCGGATTGCCCATTGCCCGAGACGCCTGCTATCCCCAGAATTTCACCGCCGCGAACATCGAGCGACACGCCTTTGAGACGTTCGACACCCTTGTCATCTTTGACGCTGAGATTTTCGACCTCAAGTACTTTAGCGTATGGTGTTGCAGGCGTTTTATCGACTTGTAACAACACTTTACGCCCGACCATGAGTTCAGCCAGTTTTTCGGGCGACGTCTCACTGGTTTTGACAGTTGCAGTCATTTCTCCGCGCCGCATGACGCTAACAGTGTCGGTTACATCCATAATCTCGCGCAGCTTGTGCGTAATCAGGATGATCGTTTTGCCTTCGTCCTTTAGGCCTTTGAGAATTCGGAAAAGGTGATCTGCTTCCGACGGTGTCAGAACCCCGGTGGGCTCGTCCAGGATCAGAATTTCCGCTTTCCGATAGAGCGCCTTCAAGATTTCGACACGCTGTTGCATGCCCACGCCGATATCTTCGATCTTCTTGTCGGGATCGACGTTCAATTCGTATTCTGCGGCCAGCTCTGTCAAAAGCTTGCGCGCTTTTGAGAGTGAGGGCTTCAATCGGCTGCCTTCTTCGGCGCCAAGAACCACGTTCTCAAGCACGGTGAAGTTTTCCACCAGCTTAAAATGCTGGAACACCATCCCGATACCAGCGCCAATCGCGGCCTGACTGTCAGGGATCGTCGTTTCGTTGCCGTTGATAAATATCTTTCCGGCATCGGCTTTGTAAAAGCCGTAGAGGATCGACATCAGAGTGGATTTCCCTGCGCCATTCTCGCCGATTATTCCGTGAATCGTGCCGGGCATAACCCGGATTGAAATATCTTTGTTGGCCTGCACTGGGCCAAAAGCTTTTGAAATGCCTTTTAGTTCGATTGCAGGGGCGACCGCGTTGGCCGCCCCTGCGTTGTTCGATGCGCCTGACATCAGAAGTCCAGAGCTGGGCAGCTGTCGTTGTCGTAATAGGCAACAACATCAATCTCACCAGCGATGATCTTTGCTTTTGCGTCTTCTACAGCCGTCGACATCTCGGCAGTGATCAATGCTTCATTGTTTTCATCGACAGCGTATCCCACGCCATCGTTTTCAAGGCCCATGACGACCACACCGGATTCAAAGCCCTCAACGCCGGCCTGGAACACGTCATAAACAGCATTGTCGACACGCTTGAGCATGGATGTCAAAACCGATCCCGGGTGCAGGTGGTTTTGGTTCGAGTCTACACCGATCGAGAAAATGCCCGCGTCAGATGCAGCCTGCAAAACGCCAACGCCCGTACCACCAGCAGCGGCATAAACGATGTCTGCACCTTGGCTGATCTGCGCTTTTGTCAGTTCGCCACCTTTAACCGGGTCGTTCCATGCCGCAGGTGTGGTGCCGGTCATGTTTGCAATGACTTCGATATCCGGGTTCACCGCTTTTGCGCCTTGGGCATAGCCACATGCGAAGTGACGGATCAACGGAACGTCCATACCGCCGATAAAGCCAATGGTATCGCTTTCGCTCGCCATCGCGGCCAGCATCCCAACAAGGTAGGAACCTTCGTGCTCAGCAAAGCTGATTTGGCGCAGGTTTGGAATGTCGAGCCAGTTGACGTCGATGATCGCAAAGCTCGTGTCTGGGTAGTTCGGCGCAACTTCTTCCATCGTTGCGGCGTTCTGGAACCCAAGCACGACGATTGGGTTGAACCCGGCTTCCGCAAGGCGCGTGGCGGCCTGCACGCGTTGCGCTTCGGACGTAACCTCGATCTCGCGGTAGCTTTGGCCAGTGTCTGTGGCCCAGCGCGTCGCACCGTTGTAAGCGGCCTCGTTGAACGATTTGTCGAACTTGCCACCAAGGTCATACATTAGCGCGGGTTCGGCTGTTGCGGCACCTGCCGAAAGTGCAAGAGCAGCACTAGCGCCAAGAAATTTCTGCATCAGAGTCATGAAGTGTCTCCCAATTACTCAAATTTTGGAGCGCATATGGGCGGACAAACCCCCCAAGCGTCCGTTATCCGTCTGATTTTGGATCAGATCATGGATGATTAAGGCCGGAGTCGCCGGGGAGGGTCAATAGCTGACTTTGCCTATGTGACTGTCTTTAGCGACCAAATCGCCCAATGACGTTAAGTCAGACGCTTAAAAGCGTTTTGCTCATCATTATGGCGTCGATGGTGGTGCCATCCTCAGATCGGTAATAATCGCGCCGGACGCGGTCCTCAGCCCAGCCGTGCCGGCGATAGAGGCTGCGGGCGGCTGCATTCGCCTCTGCTACTTCCAGAAATGCGCGATGCGCCCCTCTTCGCTTGGCCTCAACTTCGAACGTACCAAGGCAAAAGCGACCAAACCCACGGCGCTGGGCCTCCGGCTCCACGGCTAGGGTCAATAGTTCCGCTTCGTCTACAATAACACGCCCCAGCGCAAATCCAGCCTCGCAAACTGAAAGAATTGAACCAGGCGATTCTAAGAACCCCTTAAATGTTTGTGCTGACCAAACCGGTGAAAACGTCATGGCCCTCCCGTGGATGTCTGCAAGTCTTTCTGGCGTCATGGGAGAATTTTCGGCGGCGGGTCACTGGCAGGTGCGGCATCGGCCGCACGTATGTAAAGCGGTGCGGGCGGGTCGAAATCGGCATCACACTCAAGCTTCTCCTTCGCAATTCGTGCAAGAACTTCCGACGCACGCGGCCAATCAATGTCAGCAGTATTGAAAGGATAAAGGTTGGGGGCGCCATTTCCAAATGCCAGCATCAAGTGTTCTGCAAATGGCCCAAGCAACTCTGTTCCAAGGGGAGGCGCGGTCATTTCCAGATCAAGCCAACTTGTGTGCTTGGACGTGATTACATCTGGTTCACCAACCGGGCTGCCATCGACGAAGTTCTGAAGAAAGACGCTTTGACGCGGACCATCAAGCGTAACAATTTGATGTTTCGGCCCGGGCCTTGAGGCAGGCCCACGTGCAATTTCAAAGGTTGAAACACCAATCGCGGGAATGCCTAGTGACAACGCCAGGCCGCGAGCGGCGCTGACCCCGATACGAATTCCGGTAAAATTGCCGGGGCCGACGCCCACTGCAATCGCATCAATCTCGGCCCAAACAGCCCCCACCTCATCCAATATTTCCTCCAACATCGGCATGAGATGTTCGGCCTGTCCGCGCTGCATTTCGTCAAAGCGCGAGGCAACGATCTTACCACCCAATAGCAAAGCGGCCGCGCAATGCGCGGCCGATGTATCGAATGCCAAAATGGTCGGGTTAGGCGGCAACCGGACGGACCTCAAGCACTTCAGGTATGTAATGGCGCAGAAGGTTCTCGATCCCCATTTTCAACGTCAATGTCGAAGACGGACACCCAGCACATGCGCCTTGCATGTGGAGGTAAACAATTCCGCGATCAAATCCATGAAATACGATGTCGCCACCATCTTGTGCCACAGCCGGGCGAACCCGCGTGTCCAAAAGTTCTTTGATCTGGACGACTATCTCGCCATCTTCGCCGGTGTGTTCCGCGTGGCCAGAGCCGCGCGCAGTATCCCCTTCAATGACGGGCTGGCCAGACTGAAAATGCTCCATGATCGCGCCCAAAATCGCGGGCTTCACATGATCCCAATCCGTTTCATCAGATTTCGTTACGGTGACGAAATCAATTCCAAAGAAAACGCCTGTAACGCCCTGAATGGCAAAGATGCGCTTTGCCAATGGTGACGACCCTGCTGCGTCTTCGCTCGGGAAATCCGCAGTGCCCGCTTCCAGCACTGTTTGGCCAGGCAAAAACTTGAGGGTTGCAGGGTTTGGAGTCGATTCGGTTTGAATAAACATGCGCGTGGCTTTCAAATTGGGTTCCAAAGATATGCGAAGCCGTGGCCCCAAAGTCAAGACATTGGAACCATTCTAAATTGCATCTGGGTGACGCCCAAATACCTTAGGTTATTGCTTCGAGCTTCTCTTTCGTCATGTCTCCCGGAACAATCGTGACAGGAATTGGCAGTGCGCCGAAAGTGCGCGCCAGCTCCGAAATTATGGGCCCCGGGCCGCGGTTCTCGCTTGATGCGCCCAAGACCAAAACGCCAATTTCCCCATCATCTTCGAGTTGTTGAAAGATCTCAGGGACAATCTCTCCTTCGCGAATGACAAGTTCAGGATCCACGTCTTGCTTGTCGCGCATCCATTTTGCAAAGACTTCGAAATGCACGTGAATGCGTTCGCGTGCCTCTTCCCGCATGATGTTTCCGACACCAATCCAATGGTTGAATTCGTCAGGTGGAATAACCGACAACACTTGCACGCCACCGCCGGTGTGGGCTGCCCGCATCGCAGCAAAACGCATTGCATTCAGGCATTCGCGGCTGTCATCCAGAATCACAAGGAACTTGCGCATTTGATCTCCCTCTCGTGGCAACAAACATGGGGTTTATGGTCTCCGCTGTCTATGGCGAAGGGTGAATGCGTTGCCCGGCACCACTGGCCTCGGCCCGGCTCAAGGCGAGCGCGGTCGCAGCATAATCGCCTAAAGCGAGGCCACGAAACACAAAGGCTGATCTTGCGTCGGGTCGATAATTCAGATCATCGCGTCCGATCAGGCCAGTTAAGTCGTCTTTGATCAGTTCAGCGGGCACCATCGGCTTTTCGCTTGAGCGCTCTTGTTCAAGGTCGTCGACGATTATTGTCTGGAAAGCGCCAGCAGATGCGTCATGCCAAGGGATGAACAGGTCCGAAATTGCCGCGAACGCCCCCGGTTTGAGCCAATCTGCGTCCAAGAACGAAGGGATCGAGTAATCGAGCGTGATCGAACTGACTACGAGATCCGCCGTACGAACAGCGTCTTCTGCATCGCGCGGCTCAGCAGTCATTCCTAACTCGCGCGCCTCGTCGCAAAGCCTTGACACGTTGGCCGAGCCACGACCCACCGCGTATACCGTATCAAGTGGAAACAACGCTCGAAAGGCTGCAAGATGGCTCGACGCCTGCACACCACAGCCAACAAAAGCGATCGTTCGCGAAGCCGGATTGGCCAATCGCCGTGCAGCAACTGCGGACAATGCAGCGGTGCGGTGCGCAGTGATCCAATCCGCGCCCATTACGGCCCGTAGCATTCCGGTGTGAGCATCCAATACCAGAATAGCTCCGGTGATCGCGGGCATATCCCGCGCCGCGTTCCCCGGATAAACCCCTACCGCTTTCAAAACGACAAGGCCGTCATCGCCGACCGCGAGCGTTGACATCATATAGCGCCCGTCGCCTGGCAAAACGGCAGATTTCGGAGTTGTCTGAAGCCTACCTTCCGCCTTCGCGATCAACGCGGTCTCGATTGCGTCGGCAATGTCGTTTGGTTCAATTTCCAAGCCCTCAAGCGCGCTGTCAGGCAGATAGAGATGGTCCGGTCCAAGATGCATCATTTCCGCTCCGACAATGCCCAGTCCCAATACATCTCGCGAACCCGCCGCGCGACCGGACCAACCTGATAACTCACGCCATCAAATTCCGTAACCGGGGTCACTTTCGCAATATTTCCTGAGGTAAATACTTCGTCGGCACTTTCAAAATCTTCGAATGTCAGCACGGTTTCGTGGACGACCAGGCCATCGGCGGCCATATTCGAAATATGCCGCGCTCGTGTGATACCGGCCAGAAACGTTCCGTTCGCCACGGGAGTGAAAACCTCGCCATCTTTGACCATGAATATGTTGGCCGTCGCAGTTTCGGCCACGTTACCCATCACGTCAGCAACCAATGCGTTGTCGAATCCTTTGGATTTCGCCTCAACCAGCATTCTTGCGTTGTTGGGGTAAAGACATCCGGCTTTAGCGTCGACGACCGCATCTTCCAGCACCGGGCGGCGAAAGCGTGTGCGTGTGAGCCGTGTTGTCGCATCGCGAGGTGGCATTGGCGCGGATTCCAGCGAAATCGCGAAACCCGTTTCATCGGTGGTTGGGACAATCGCGGTTTCGTCGCCGTTT
>CALLWO010000136.1 GCA_938016355.1 uncultured Boseongicola sp.
GCGGGCAGGAAGACGGCCGCGATGTGGTTGATCGTGAAAGCAACCGCCGCAGTCGGCGCAATGTCCTGCGGGTCGGCAATTTTCTGAAAATAGGTTTTCAGTGCAAATGCGAGTGAGAAAAACAGATGATCCAGAACGTAAAGCGTGGCCGCGAGAATAACGCCCCAGCCGAAGTAATAGATGCCGCCATAGGCAAGGAACACGCAGATCAACCCAATGTATTCAAACGTCAGAGTGTTGCGTTCGCCGAAATAGCCAACCGCGCGGCCCATCATTGGCGCGAAGATCATGTTGGCAACAAAGTTGATCAGGAAAAGCGCGGTCACCTCGTGCACTTCAAAGCCAAAGCGCTCGACCATCATGAAAGCCGCAAACACCACGAATATCTGGCGACGTGCGCCGGACATGAATTGAAGCGCGTAATAGAGCCAGTACCGCTTCCTTAGAACCATCTTTTTCAGTTGGGGATCGGGCGCTTCGAATTGCGGGTAGGCGATCATGCAATAGATCGCGATCAGCGCACACGCGCCACCCGAGATCATGTAGACTGTGTTGTAGCTGAGGTTGAACACATCCCAAGTCGCCACGAGCAAACCGTAACTGACCAGAGAAGCGCCAGAGCCGACGGCAACGATCCAGCCCAGGATTTGAGGGGCCTTGTCTTTTGGGAGCCATTGCAATTGCAGCGACTGGTTGACCGTTTCGTAATAGTGAAACCCGATCGAAGACAAAAGCGTGAGCGTCAGCAAGCCGCCGAAACTCGGAAACCACGCAGTGATGGCCGTCGCCACACCGAGCAAAAGCAACGAGATCAGACCCAAAACCTGCTCGCGCATGAAAATGATGATGGCGATGACACCAACTGCGAAGAACCCAGGGATCTCCCGCACGGTATGCAGCCAGCCGATTTCCACGCCGGTGAAACCTGCGCGTTCGATCACAAAGTTATTCAGTAAAGCGGACCACGTCGCGAACGCGAGCGGCATCGCCACGGCCATCAAAAACAACAGCGTGGTTGGCCTGCGCCAGAAGGGAAACTCCCGCGCTTCGTGAAGTGGAACGGTCCGCATAACCTTTGCAATACGCCTATGAGAACGGCTTTGCCAGACAAGAGAACGCGCAAATCCGCGCAATCGTCTCTGCGTTTTAGTAAAAGCTTTGCGGATCGATATCGATCGCCAGACGCAGGTTGCTCGGCATCCGGATTTGCCCGACCCATTGGGCAAGGGCCTGTTGCAACGGAGCGCCTTTGTCCGCCTTCACCAAAAGCCGCACACGGTGGCGGCCTCGAATGCGCGCAATGGGCGCAGCGGCTGGTCCAAAGACTTGCGCGCCTATTTTACGCAATGGGGCGTCCCGCGCAGCAAGCGCTTTGCCAATGTCAAACACCTCTTGTACGTCGGGGGAGGACAGAACAATGCCCGCCATTCGTCCATAAGGCGGGACACCGGCCATGCGCCTTTCAGCGGCCTCTGCTCGCCAAAACTCTTCTTCGTCCCCGCTCAGAATGGCCTGAATAACGGGATGTGCGGGTTGGTAGCTTTGCAAAAGCGCCGTCCCAGGCTTGTCCGCGCGCCCAGCGCGCCCGGAAACCTGCCGCATGAGTTGGAACGTGCGTTCGGCCGCGCGCAAGTCGGACCCTTGAAGACCGAGGTCTGCGTCAATCACACCAACAAGGGTCAAATGCGGGAAATTGTGCCCTTTGGCCACAATCTGCGTGCCGATGATGATGTCTGCGCCACCATCCGCAATCTCTTCGATGGCGGCTTTCAAGGCGCGCGCAGACCCAAACAAATCCGACGAAAGAACCGAAACCCGTGCATCGGGGAACAGTGCGGTGACTTCTTCTCCTAACCTCTCCACCCCCGGCCCCACTGGTGCCAACCGGTCTTCGGCCTCGCAGGAAGGGCAGGTTTGGGGCATTGGCTTCGTTTCACCGCATTGATGGCACACAAGTCGCTTGAGAAAGCGATGCTCGACCATTCGCGCATCGCACTGATCGCAGCCGATTTGATGACCACAGGCGCGGCAGATCGTGATCGGCGCGTAGCCGCGTCGGTTGAGGAACAAAAGCGATTGTTCCCCTGCTTCGATCCGTTGCGTAACCGCACGCGCCAAGGTGTCGGAAATCCATCGGTTCGACGGCAGACTTTCCGCGCGCATATCAATTGCCTTGAGCGTCGGCATCACCGCTTCGCCAAATCTTGAGGTCAGGGTCACGCGACCGTATTTTCCCGCGTCTGCGTTTGCCCAGCTCTCCAGAGAAGGCGTCGCCGACGCCAAGACAACCTGAGCCCCAGTAATGGACGCCCGCAAAACCGCCATATCGCGGGCATTATATAGAACGCCGTCCTCTTGCTTGTAGGATGTGTCGTGTTCTTCATCGACAACGATCAGACCCAAATCCTGAAACGGCAGGAACAGTGCAGAGCGCGCGCCAACGACCAATTGCGCGTGCCCTTCGGCAACCATCTTCCACGCGCGTCGGCGCTCGGTCATGGTCACGCCGGAGTGCCACTCTGCCGGTTTTGCGCCAAAGCGCGCTTCCACGCGGGTCAAAAATTCGGCTGTCAGTGCGATTTCGGGCAGAAGCACAAGCGCTTGTCGGCCGGCTGCAAGGCACGCACCCACAGCTTCCAGGTAGACTTCGGTTTTGCCCGACCCGGTGACGCCCTTGAGCAGCGTGGTTCCATAGGTTTTCGTTTCAAGGCCCTTGGTAAGAACACTGGCCGCTTCTTTTTGCTCGTCGGTCAGATCAAACGGGCTTTGGCCCGGATCAAGGTGAGGATAGGGCAGATCACGCGGGCTGGCTTCTTCTGCGACTACGCCTTGTTTGACGAGACCCTTGACCACGCTGGTTGACACACCTGCCATTTCGGCAAGTTCCTTGAGCGTAAACGCAAGGCCGCCGTATTCCTCCAACGCCGCGACGACTTTGCGTCGCGCATCGGTCCAGCGATCAGGCTCTCCCGTTCCGAGGCGATAGATCGTGCGCATCGACGGAGGATCGCCCAATCCCGGAGAGCGGGTTGCAAGCCGCACCATCGCAGACAGCGGTGTGAGGGTGTATTCACCCGCTCGGATCAGAAAGTCGCGCATTTTTGGCTGCATCGGCGCCGCGTCCAGCACACGGATAACCGAACGCACTTTGGACAATTCGTAACCACCCTCGCCCTTGCCCCAAACGACGCCCAGCACTTTTCGCGGACCAAGCGGCACCTCGACAAATGCGCCAAGAAAACACCCTCCCTCGGGCGCCTTGTAATCCAGCGCCCGATCCAAAGGTTGCGCCGTCATGACTGAAATCAGCGCGCCTTCTTCAAAGTGCTGCAACATCGGATGGCCCGCCCTGTTCAGCTTGTTGCGCGGCGAATGCCAGCGGTTGCCACACCCATCGCAATGAGCGCCCCGCCCCCTGCCCGCGTCAGCCAAGCGATCACGTTTGGACGCCGGATTGTGCCGCGGACGCGGTCAGCCAGAACGGCATAGACCAGCGCATTGATCGCAGCGAGGCTAACAAACGTCGCGATTAAGATCAGCGATTGCCCCAGAAGCGGCGCGTTCGGATTAAGAAATTGCGGAACGAATGCGATGAAGAAGACGATGGATTTGGGGTTGAGTGCGGTCACCGCGGCCGCGTTGAAAAATGCTGTGCGCGGAGATACGGCGCCTTTTTCGGCGTGGACATCAAGCGATGTTCCTTTCGCGCCCATGATCATCCGCACGCCCAGCCAAACCAGATAAATCGCACCGACCCATTTCAGCGCCGTAAAGAGCGACGCGGACGTCAAGACCAGAGCGCCAAGTCCTGCCAAAGACGCACCCATTGCAATCAGATCGCCCGTTGCGACGCCAAGGGCGGTCGGAACCGCGATGCGTTTGCCTTGACCAATGGCATAGGCAAGGACCAGCAAGACCGTCGGTCCCGGAATCAGCAAAAGCGCGACCGAGGCCGCTGAAAAGGCAAGCCAGAGCGAAAAATCCATCATGCACCTCGAATTGTTCAGGGCAGCGCGACACTTTCGGGGGTTCAGCCCGGCCACTGCTTGCGGTATCAGTGCCACGAAATCAATCCAATCCGCCAGAGGGCACGCCCATGAAATTCTTTGTCGACACTGCCGATACCGTTGCAATCGCCGAGCTGAACGAGCTTGGGATGGTTGACGGTGTGACCACGAACCCGTCCTTGATCATGAAATCCGGACGCGACATCAAAGAAGTCACAAAAGAGATCTGCGATATGGTGGATGGCCCGGTGAGTGCCGAAACCGTCGCACTGGACGCCGACGGGATGATTGCGGAAGGCCGCGAACTCGCAAAGATCGCCGACAACATCACCATCAAAGTGCCGCTGACCTGGGCCGGTTTGAAGGCCTGTAAAGTGCTCACCGGCGAAGGCCGCATGGTCAACGTTACGCTTTGCTTTTCGGCAAATCAGGCGCTGTTGGCCGCGAAAGCGGGCGCGACGTTTATTTCACCTTTTATCGGCCGACTGGATGATCTGAACCTCGATGGCATGGATTTGATCGCAGATATTCGCGACATCTATGACAATTACGGTTACGAAACGCAGATCCTCGCGGCCTCCATTCGCTCGGCCAACCACATGTCCGAAGCTGCCAAGATCGGCGCCGACGTGGCAACGGCCCCACCAGACGTGATAAAGAAAATGGCGAACCACGTTTTGACCGACAAAGGTCTCGATGGCTTCATGGCCGATTGGGCAAAAACCGGCCAAAAGATCCTCTAGGCCAGTTACGTCTCGGCGGTTTCGTCAAAGATCAGGCAGTTGAACTGCCTTTTGATCGTCACTCAGGCTTGCAAGAACAACTTTCTTGCTGGCCTGAAAATCCGTTATAGCGAAACTCGTCTCGACCGAACCCATCCCGATGGGCCCTTCGGCATCCCGGTGTCGTGGAAAAGTAAGACGGATGTGTTGTCATGCCTGCATCCGATGAAAACGAGCATTCCAGGCCTTGCGATATCGGCGTGCTGAGACAGGCACTTTAGCGTGTTGCGCCCAAGCGAGAAGCGCCGAACGCACGCAACGCCCGGCGGAATTGTGCTAATACCGGTCAACTTTGCTTCACACGCTGGTGAATTTACGCGACTGAGAGTTGGCTTGCGCGCATGAACACCTATCTTGCACACATAGACGGGTAAGGTGCCCCACCTGGTGCCCACCCACATTAACGGAGGATACACATGCAGACCGCTGCAATCAGAACTTTGCAACGATCCGACATGCCGGCCCGCGCATTCTGGATCACGCTCTTGGCCTCGGCGCTATTGATCGCGCAGACGCTGGCCGCCGCCGCGCAATCGCGCCCCTCGACATTTGCTGATCTGGCTGAACAGGTCAGCCCATCCGTTGTGAACATCACAACATCAACAACAGTCGCCGCAAGCACTGAGCCCGGTCCTGTTGTTCCGGAAGGCTCGCCCTTCGAAGACTTTTTCCGTGACTTTATGGACCGAAGCGGACCCAACGGTCGCACGCCACGCCGCTCACAAGCGCTCGGCTCCGGCTTTGTCGTGTCCGAGGATGGCTTCATCGTCACCAACAATCACGTCATTCAAGGCGCGGACGAAATTCTGATCGAGTTCTTCGAAGGCTTCGAACTTGAAGCCGAAATCGTCGGCACTGACCCCAACACGGACCTCGCGCTTTTGAAGGTCGAAAGCGACGAGCCTTTGGCCTTTGTGCCTTGGGGTGACAGCGAAGAGGCCCGCGTAGGCGACTGGGTTATGGCGATGGGCAACCCATTGGGGCAAGGTTTTTCTGTGAGCGCCGGTATTGTGTCCGCCCGCGGACGCGCTTTGTCGGGCAGCTATGACGACTACATCCAGACTGACGCGGCGATTAACAAAGGCAACTCAGGTGGACCGCTTTTTAACATGAACGGCGAAGTTGTGGGCGTGAACACCGCGATCCTGTCGCCCACCGGAGGATCGATTGGCATCGGGTTCGCGATGTCGAGCCGCGTTGCTGAAAACGTCATCCAGCAACTGAAGGACTTTGGTGAAACGCGCCGGGGTTGGCTTGGCGTGCGCATTCAGGACGTGACCGACGATCTTGC
>CALLWO010000137.1 GCA_938016355.1 uncultured Boseongicola sp.
CCGCCAAGCGTAAACGCCGGGCGGATAATCGCGGGCAATCCCACATGATCAAGCGCCGCCATGGCGTCTTCCAGACCTTTTGGAATGTCATAACGCCCGGTTGCGCCTTTTGGCGCTGCCACAATCGTGGCCTTCGGGTTCTCAAGACCGATCCGGTCCATCGCCTCGCGGAAAAGCTTGCGATCTTCGGCCATTTCGATGGCATCGCGAGTGGCCCCGATCATCTCGACGCCGAATTTCTCAAGCACGCCCATTTCTTCAAGCGCAAGGGACGTGTTCAATCCCGTCTGACCGCCCATCGTTGGCAGCAACGCATCGGGGCGCTCTTTTTCGATGATCTTGGCGACAATCTCGGGTGTGATCGGCTCGATATAGGTGGCATCGGCCAGTTCGGGGTCTGTCATGATCGTGGCAGGGTTCGAGTTGACCAGAATGACCCGGTACCCTTCCTCGCGCAGCGCCTTGCAGGCCTGAGCCCCGGAATAATCGAATTCGCAGGCTTGTCCGATAACGATGGGACCCGCGCCGATAATCATGATCGACTGAATGTCGGTTCTCTTAGGCATCGGCCATCCCCTAGGTCACGCAAATTGTCCTGCGTTATAGGGATTGCGAGGCCGGACGCAAGCCTATGAAACGGGCTTTTCGCGCATCCCGAGCCAAAGAAACAAACCGCCGGCCAAAACCAGCGTCGCGTTGGTAAGCAAAACCACCGCTGTGGGGTCCATCATGGCGCGCACTCCGGTCAGCAACACCAGATAGCTTGACGGGAAGATGATGACCACAATCAACGGCAATCCAATCCGCGGACCCAGCCGGTCAACAAGTGCGGGAAGGAAGAAAAACATCGTCATGTAATGGTAAATCCAACTGAGCGGCGAAAGCCACGCAACCACGAAAATGGCGGCGGGCCACAACAAGGCATCGCGCATCCGGCGCGTCTTCGCGATCCAGATCAGCCCGCCAAGCGCCAAAAGCTGAACCCCGCCACCCCAAAGCCGCCACGTCGCTGATTTCTCACCGATGAGCCAGGCCGCCGCCTCGCCTGTGGTCGTCGCCTCAAGACGCATCAACGCCTCGGGGCCGCGCACCAACTCGCCCATCAACTGATCCAGCGAGAAATTCGCAAGGCTCAGGAAGATCGTGTTCGAAATAGCCGCGATCTCCCCAAGGAACGCCGCGTGCATTTCCCATCCGGCGACAGCAATCGAAAGAAGTCCGAGTATCAGCCCTGTGATAACGAACATCAACGTCGCGCGACGGTCCCCCGAAACCCACCACAAAAGCGCGAATATCACTGGATAAAGCTTGAGCGACGCGGCCAGCGCCATGGCCATCCCAGCGACAATCGGCGAACCCGCACGCGCCCGCTCAATCCCAAGCAGGATAAGAAAGCTCACCAATATCTGCGGCTGATTTTCTTCCAATGCCAATGTGATCGACAGGATGGCCACGCACAGCACCGCGCCGATCAAAAGGAAATCACGCGGCACGGCGGGGCGCACGATCCGGCAGGCCAGCCAAAGCGAGGTCACCACAAGCGCGGTGTTCACCAGCGACGCGATCCGGGCAAATGACGAAAACTCTATGACCGAAGCCACTTGCGCTGCGACCCACGCCCAAAGCGGCGGGTAAATGAACGGGAAAACCGGCCCCTCGGCCCCTTCGGACCGCAAGGTGTCCACCCAAACCGGCGGCGGCATCATCGTGAACAGCCCCTCGGACCCCGCATAAACCGGCCCGGTCTCAAAGAACCGCCCGGCCATCCAGACGGCGCGAAGATCGTTGGACGTCGGCGCCACAACAAGCACAAGCAACAGCCCAAACAGCGCGGCCAAAATGACCGCAGCCGTCACGGGGCTCAAAGATGTCGTTGGCCTGCTCATGTGCCGCTCGTCTCGATAATTTTCGGCCACGCTCGTGGATATCGCTGCCCGAGACCAACGAAAACGCGCCGCGGCCTGCAAAAATCGCCTCGACGTGACCCTCCCGCGACAGGCTCAGCGCTTGACTTTAGCGCGCCCACAAGGTGTATCGGCGCGAACCGTAATCGCCTTACTTTCAAAGGGGCAATCCATGCACGCCTTTCGCAGCCATACCTGCGCCGAACTGAACGCCTCCAATGTGGGCGACACCGTCCGTCTTTCCGGGTGGGTCCACCGCATCCGTGACCACGGCGGTGTTCTCTTTATCGACCTGCGCGATCACTACGGCATCACGCAAGTGCTGTGCGATCCCGACAGCCCGGTGTTCAACGACGTCGAAAAAGTGCGCTCTGAATGGTGCATCCGCATTGATGGCAACGTCAAAGCGCGTGACCCCGAACTGGTGAACGCCAAAATTCCGACCGGCGAAGTCGAAGTCTTTGTCCGTGACCTCGAAATTCTCGGCTCTGCCGAAGAACTGCCCCTCATAGTCTTTGGCGATCAGGAATACCCCGAAGAAACGCGCCTGAAATACCGCTTCCTCGATCTGCGCCGCGAGGCGATGCAAAAGAACATGACCCTGCGCTCGGACGTTGTGTCTTCGATCCGCAAGCGCATGTGGGACAAGGAATTCCGCGAATTCCAAACCCCGATCATCACCGCATCGTCGCCCGAAGGCGCGCGCGATTTTCTTGTGCCGTCGCGCCTCCACCCCGGCAAATTCTATGCGCTGCCCCAGGCGCCTCAGCAGTTCAAACAATTGTTGATGGTGTCGGGCTTTGACAAATATTTCCAGATCGCGCCGTGTTTCCGCGACGAAGATCCCCGCGCGGACCGGTCCCCGACCGACTTCTACCAGCTTGACCTCGAAATGAGCTTTGTCACGCAGCAGGACGTGTTCGACACGATCCAGCCTGTGCTTCAGGGCGTCTTTGAGGAATTCGGCGGTGGACGCAAGGTCGACACCGACTGGCCACAGATCAGCTATCGCGACGCCGCCAAATGGTACGGCACCGACAAGCCCGACCTGCGCAACCCGATCAAAATGCAGGTCGTCTCCGACCACTTCCGCGGGTCTGGTTTCGCAATTTTCGCCAAAATTCTGGAACAGGATGGCACGGAAATTCGGGCCATCCCGGCACCCGGCGGCGGCTCGCGTAAATTCTGCGACCGCATGAACGCCTTTGCCCAGAAAGAGGGTCTGCCGGGGATGGGCTATATCTTCTGGCGGGCCGTTCCTGATGCCAAGGCTGATGAGACGTTCATGGGGCTTATTGCAAGCGT
>CALLWO010000138.1 GCA_938016355.1 uncultured Boseongicola sp.
CCGCCAGCGGCGGATGGGTTGCGAAGTGCACCCGACAGGAAGTTACCAACAACGTGGCCCACACCAACAGCTGCACCGCCCATACCTGTACAGGCCAGACCAGCACCGATGTAAGCACCCATTTGTACGACGTCACCTTCCATAGCGAATTCTCCTTACGTTGGAATTAGGTGTTATTAGAGTTCTTAGTGGTGCGGATGCAGCGCATCCTTGAGATACACACACGTCAGAATTGCGAAAACGTAGGCCTGGATAAACGACACCAGAACCTCAAGAGCGTAGATCGCCGTGATCGCGAGGATCGACAGCGGCGCAATCACGGTCAAAGCCGCGAATGCTGCGAAAACTTTGATCACCGCGTGACCGGCCATCATGTTGCCTGCCAGACGAATAGAGTGGCTGACCGGGCGCACGAAGTACGAGATAACCTCGATCAGCGCCAAAACCGGACGCAGCACCAGCGGTGCCGAGCTGATCCAGAAGACGCTGAGGAACCCGGCGCCGTTTTTGACAAAGCCAAGGATCGTCACCGCGAGGAACACAGCCATGGCCATCACGGCGGTCACTGCAATGTGGCTGGTTGTGGTGAACGCCATTGGCAGAAGGCCAAGGAAGTTCGCAAACACAATGAAGAGGAACAGCGTCATGATATAAGGGAAGTACTTCACGCCGTCTTTGCCGGTGACGTCTTCGACCATCTTATAGATGAAGCCATAGGCCAGCTCGGCAATCGACTGAATGCGGCTTGGAACAATCGCGCGACCGCGTGTCCCCATAACCATCAGCAAAACAACGGCCAGAACGGCCAAACCCATCCAGAGTGTGACGTTTGTCGGTGTGTACCAAGCGATTGGACCGTCGCCAAACAAAGGCTTGACGATAAACTGATCCATCGGGTGGAAAACAAGACCGCCTTCTTCTGCGCCGTGAGCTTCGTCTGCCACTTTAGTCCCTTTCCGTCTCTGCCGCCGCCGCGTGGGCTTCGGCCTCTTTCTGCATTTCCTTGGCAGTGCGCATCATGGTGCGGATGCCTGCCACAAATCCCAACAGCGTGAACACGATCATCAGGAACGGTGCCGTTCCAAAGAGCTTGTCCAGCCCGAACCCCATGCCAAAGCCAATCGCCAGCCCTGCAACAAGTTCGATCACCATCCGCCAGGCATGTTGCGCCTGAGAATAATGCTCGTCCATGTGGGGCGTTGGCTCGTCCACCGCTCGCTTTTCGGCGAGCTTGGCTTCCAAGGCCTCAAGGCGCGCTTTTGGATCGCTTTGATCATCAGCAGCCAAGGCATTCACCCCCATGAGAGTTCTTGCGCCCGATCTACGGGGAAGCCGCTTCAGAGTCAATCATGGGCAGATCACGGTCAAGCAGCTGTTTTACAACAACAAAATTGAGCGTGGACCATCGGTCGCATGTTGGGCAATATTCAACCAACTGGTTAAGTGATTGGGCGAAACACATGGATTACGACGAGAAAGCCGCCGAGAAGCTTGAAGCGGTCTATCTTGGTCGCGATGTCGTCGCCCAACGGGCGCACACGATGACGTTGCTTGAGTTGAAACCAGGCGAGCATGTGCTGGATGTCGGCTCGGGACCGGGGTTTTTATGCGAGGATATGGCGGTCGCTGTTGGCCCCTCGGGACGTGTCCATGGTGTCGATATTTCCGAACCTCTTCTTGCGCGGGCAGAGGCGCGAAAATCTGCAGGCAATCTGAGTTATGGGTTTGCGGATGCAACCGCGCTGCCTGATGACGACGCGACCTATGACGTTGTTGTCAGCACACAAGTGGCAGAATACGTCCCCGATATTGCCGCGTATTGTGCGGAATGCTTTCGCATGTTGAAGCCCGGCGGGCGGGCGTTGATCGTGGCAACGGATTGGGACGCGGTGACCTTTCATTCAAATGACATGGACCGGATGCGCGCGGTGTTTGACGCCTTCGGCCCACATTGCGCCGACCCCCGACTGCCAAGAACATTGGGACGTCGGCTGCGCGATGCCGGGTTTGTCGTCGATGACGTGTCGGGGTTCCCGATCATCAACACCGATTGGAGCCTTGAGAACTACTCAACGACGTTTCTTGATTTCATCCGCTCGTATATTTTGGGTCAAGGCACAATGGCGGCGGAGGTTCTGGACGCATGGGTCGACGAACAAAAGTCACTGGCCGAGGCGGGTGCCTATTACTTTCAGACAACGCGCGTTTTCTTTGAGGCGCACAAACCGATATGATCCCAAACCTTGACGCCGTTTTTGCCGCTTTGGCGGACCCGACCAGACGCCAGATCCTTGTGATGCTTTTGGAAGACGACATGGCAGTCACGGATGTGGCCGAGCCGTTTGAAATGTCAGTGGCGGCGGTGTCAAAACATCTTGCTGTTCTGATGCGCGCGGGTCTGATCGCGCAGGAAAAGCGCGGCCGCGTGAAATGGTGCAAGCTTGATCCCGATGCCATGCGCGAGGCGAGCGTCTGGATGCAGGGGTTCGGTCAGTTTGAGGCGGTTGATCTGGACGCGTTTGAAGCATTTCTCGCTCAGGAGTTGGATGCGCCCGGCGCGGCCTGACCTTCGAACAAGAGCACCAGAAGCGCGACAATCGTCAGGCCGACGCCGATCAGAAGCACGAGTTGCGGCACTGCGCCGCTTAAGGCCAGCTCCCAAAGCACGACCCATGTCGGCACTAGATAGGTATAGGCCATGACCTTGGCCGCCTTTAGCCTGAAGGAGGCGAATTGCAAAAGCGTGACCGACGCCGCGCTTGCGAAAATGACGAGATAGGCGAGCGTGGCCCATACCTGAAGCGACAGCGCGGACCATGCCGTCGCGGCGATCTCGCGCGCGCCCAACAGCCCAACCAAAAGCGCGCCTGCAAACATCATTCCGCAAGAGACCATCAACACCGGCTCGCCCCGGTTCAGTTTGGGCACAAGCGGCGCATAGAGCGCGTGCGCGATGCAGCCGAAGAAGAAAATCAGCTCTCCCGTGCCAATTCGAAATGCGAGGAAGTCCGACACGCTTCCGCGAAAGATCACCCAAAGCGCGCCCATGGCTCCTAGCGTCAGCCCAAGCCCCATTCGTGCCGTTGCGCTTTGACCCATGATCGCCCAGCCAAAACCGGCGGCCAGCAAAGGGGTCAGCGTGAAAACGGCCGCGATTGAAACGGGATGCGCGGTTTTCAGACCTTCGAACATCAAGACGAAATAGGCTCCGAACAGCGCACCAAGCAGCAGATACCGCCAAGGCGCGCGAAAGGCCCGCCACGAAAATTGCCCAAGCGACGCAGCAAGCGCGCCCACCACAAGCGCGCCCAAAAGCAGGCGAAGCGCGGTTAATGCCAAGGGGTCGATGTCATTGGCGATCCGACCGCCAAAGGAAAACGACCCAGCCACCAGCATCGAGAACGCCAGCATGGCCCCATGACCCAAAAGCTCGTCTCTTCGCGTGATGCGCGCGCGTGTCACCAAGATTTCGCGTCTTCTTTCAGGAACTTCAGGAATGCCTGTACTTTTGTGGTCCGATGCAAATCTACATGGGTGACCAGCCACAAAGGGGCGGTCCATTCATCCTGTGGGGCAAACAATTGCGTCAGACACGGGAACCGCTCTGCCTCCCAGGTGGAGACAAATCCGATCCCGACACCGGCGCAAATCGCATCACGCATGACCCGCGCATCGACGCCGCGAAAGACCAGTTGATCCGGCGCCACACGCTCACGCAACCACCGCACGAACGGCGCGCGGCTGTTTTCGTTGTCGTGGGTCACAAAGCTGTGGCCCGCAAAATCGTCGAGCGTTTCGGGGCGACCTTTGCGCGCGATATACTCATCGGAGGCATAAAGCGCGATCTGTTGCGGCACGAAGGGTTGCACGACGTTGTCGGGATTGTCCGGCGCGCGGCCTGCTCGAACGGCGACATGCGCCTCGCCATATTCCAGACGCAACACCTTGTCGCCAGTCAGAAAGCGCACGATCAAATCGGGGTATTCTGCCTGAAACCGGGCCAGTGTTGGCGTCAATCGTGGCGACACCGACGTCAGCGAGGTGACGACCAGTTCGCCGGAAACCGCATCACCGCGCCCTTTGATCCGGCCGACCAATTGGGTGAATTGATCATCGGTGGCCTGCGCGACCTGCAAAAGATCCTGCCCGGCCTCGGTCGCGGTATAGCCCCGCGCGTGGCGTTGAAAAAGCTTCACTCCAAGACGCTCTTCCAGCGCATCAATGTGGCGAATAACCGTCGCGTGATGGACGCCGAGCGCGTCCGCCGCGCCGCTCACCGTGCCCATCCGCGCCACATGAAACGCGGTGCGGATTTCGTCCCAGGTACTGATCGCCATCAAAATTTCTCCTGCACATCGGGTTTTCACGACTTTTAGCGTGCATTTATCCCCAGTGTATAGCGCATAAATCGCACAATCACGCATTTTTGCACAGCTCGAGTTCGAATTCAGCGACTACTCACGACGGCACAGCGGGCATAGATCGGGATCAATCAAATACAAAGGATCATTCACATGTCACTCAACGTTCTGCGCATTGACGCGTCGGCTCGAAAAAGCGGATCTATTACGCGCGACCTTACCGACCGCATCGTTGCGCGCCTTGAAAACGAAGGCAAAAGCCAGATCACCACACGCGACCTCAGCGATGCCCTGCCCCACATCACCGAAGATTGGATCGGCGCGAATTTTACGCCCGCCGACGCCCGCTCGCCGGAACAGCTAGAGACGCTTGCGCTGTCAAACGCGCTGGTCGACGAGCTGGAAGCCGCCGATATTCTGGTCATCGGATTGCCGATCTATAACTTCGGCGTACCTGCCGCTCTAAAAGCGTGGATCGATCTTGTCGCCCGCGTCGGGCGCACGTTTCAATACACCGAAAACGGGCCAAAAGGCCTGCTGAGCGGGAAACGCGCCATCGTGGCGGTGGCTTCGGGGGGCACGGAAATGGGCTCCGACATCGATTTCGCATCGCGCTACCTGCGCCATGTTCTGGGCTTCATCGGCATTGATGATGTCGTCTTCGTTGCGGCCGACCGTATGTCAGCAGACGCCGACGTCGCGCTTCAAAATGCCTATTCTGACATCAACGCGCTGCCCATCGCAGCATAAGGAATCAAAAAATGAACTACGTCTATCTTGCAATCAAAGTTGTCCTCACGCTGGCCTTCGTCGCCGCAGGGGCCGCGAAACTCATCGGGGCTGAAATGATGGTCGCGACATTTGAAGCCGTTGGTGTTGGCCAGTGGTTCCGCTACCTCACTGGCGTGATTGAAGTCGGCGCGGCTGCTCTTTTGTGGGTGAAAGGCCGCGAAGCTTATGGCGCAGCACTTCTCACAGTGACGATGATTGGTGCGGTGCTAGCCCACCTTGTCATCCTAGGCCCCTCGGCGCTCCCGGCCCTGATCCTTGGGGTATTGGCCGCTGTGCTTTTGTGGAAAAACAAAGATCAGATCACGTCTCAGGGCGCTGTCTGAACCCTTCATTTTTCCAAAAATACTCAAGTTCGCCCATCACCCCAAGCCGCGCGTCGCTTAGTCGTGGTGCTTGGGGCGGTGGCGCGGGTCAAGCGAGGCTCGTCCAATCATGTGGGCTGCTATGGGCGCGGTCAGCAAAAGAAAGAAGATTGCCGCCACAATACGCGCCCATGTTCCGGCGTCACCTTCAAGGATGCCAGCCGCGATCAAGATCAGTGAAGACCCCAGAACCCCGGCCTTTGTCGAGGCGTGCATGCGGGTGAAAACGTCCGGCAAACGGACCAGCCCGATCGCCGCGATCAACGAAAACCCAGCACCGATGAGGATCAGTATGCCTGCGGCAACTTCGATCATTGATCCCCCTCCTCTTCACGCGTCTCGCGCTGGCGGCGTTCAGCAAAACGGGCGAGCGCAAGCGTGGTGAGAAAGCCGATCAGAGCCAGCACGATGGCCACGTCAAGAAACGCCGTGTCGCGCGCAAAAATCGCAAATAGCCCGCAGAATCCCATGATCGAGATCGTCATCATATCAAGCGCGACGACGCGATCGCCAAAGCTTGGGCCTTTGGCAATACGGTAAAACCCCATGGCAATCGACACCATGACGATGGCAAATGAGAGGTCGACGGCAAGGGCCAGAAATTCAGGTCCGGTCATTATTCAAACACCTCTTTCACCTTGCGCTCCATCCCGTCTTTCAGTTCTGAAATGAGCGCGTCAGGATCATCGGCAAACATCGCGTGCACCAGCAGAGTCTTGCGATCCGGCGACACATCAAGGCTGAGAGTACCCGGCGTCAACGAGATCAGATTGGTCACCAATAGGATCTCCAGATCGCTTTCCACGTCCAGCGGCATCTCGATGATCGCGGGGTTGGAACGGTGCGTCGGTGTCAACACATCCCACGCCACGCGCAGCGATGAGATCACCAGTTCATAAAGGAAAAACGCGATCAATTTTAGAACGCGCCAGACCCGGCGGAAATAAATCGCCTCGCCCCCGAAAAGCGGCTGCGCGACCCAAAGCGCGACGAACCCACAAAGGTAACCCGTGGCCAGAGACGGCAACGTGAAGTTCGCCCAAAGCGACGCCCAGACCACCGCAAGAATGATATTGATCCCGAAAAGGCTCATTCAGCACCTCCCAATACCGCGTCTATATAAGCAGTCGGGTCAAGGAGTTGCGCGGTCGCGCCTTCGGCGAATTGCACGAACGGCTCGGGGAACAAGCCAATGAAGCACGTCAGGACGGCAAGCCCTGCGATGGGCAGGATGAGCGGCCAGAACATCCGCTTTTCAAGCCGGTTCAGCTTGGGTTCGACATTGTCGGGATGAGGCGTCCAGAACGCTTCGGCCCAGATTTTTGTCATCGAAAAGATCGTGAAGGCCCCGACGGCCAGCGCGATGAAGGCCACGAAGCCGTGGCCGTCCTCAAGCGCGGCTTTGACCAGAAGAAATTTGGCCCAGAACCCGGACAACGGTGGAAAACCGGCCAGAGAAAAAGCCGGGATCAGAAACAAGAATGCTAAAAGCGGTGCATGTGCATAAAGCCCGCCGATCCGCTTCAGCTCGGTTGACCCTGCGATGCGCGCGGCCACGCCTGCGACCAAGAACAGGTTCGCTTTCACGATAATATGGTGGACCAGATAGAAGACCGCACCAAGGATCGCCAAAGGCGTCATCAGCGCAAGGCCAAGAATCATGTACCCGATCTGGCTGACGATGTGGAACGACAGGATTTTGCGAAAATCGTTCTGGGCGGCTGCGCCCAAGACGCCGGTCACCATCGTGAAACAGGCCACCCACAGCAGGATCTCGTGGGTGAAGGCAATGTCGCCGACGAAAATCAGCGTGAACATGCGCATGAGCGCATAGACACCAACCTTGGTCAAAAGCCCGGCAAAGATGGCGGAGGTCGAGAATGCAGGTGTATGATAGGCCGCCGGAAGCCAGAAGAAGAGCGGGAAGACGGCTGCTTTCACGCCGAAGGCGACCATGAACATCACGGCTATCACGGTCACGAGTGCCTGATTTTCAATCAGCGGGACGGTACGCGCCAGATCGGCCATGTTGAGCGTGCCGGTCATTCCATAAAGCAGCCCAATGCCGGTCAGGAAAAGGATCGTCGACACAAGGTTCAGCGCCACATATTTCACGCCGCCGTCGATCTGTTCTTTTGAACCGCCCATGACCAAAAGGCCAAAAGAGGCGATCAGCATGACTTCGAACCAAACGTAAAGGTTGAACAGATCACCGGTCAGAAACGCGCCCGCAACGCCTGCGATCAGGACCTGAAACAGCGCATGATAGCCAAGCGAGGCAATGCGCGCGTTCACGTCCGCCATCGCATAAATCGACACGGCAAGGGCGGTGATGGCCGTGATGACGACCATGACAGCGCTCAGGTAATCGGCGACGAGCGTGATCCCAAAAGGCGCAGGCCAGCCGCCCATTTGCCCCGCCACGACGCCTTCGCTCAGGACGTTTGTCATCAATGCCATCGACGCAATCAGCATGGCCGCAGAGCCGATGACCGACGCCCAGCGCCCGCCGGGCCCGTCCTTTAGAAGAAAGGCGATGACGGCGGCGGCGAATGGAATGAGTATGGGAAACGACAAAAGCCAGCTCATGCGTCATCCCTCGGCTCAGCGACGCGCATTTCAGAGGTATCGAGCGTTCCCAACCGTTTGTAGGCCTTCAGCGTCAGGGTGAGCGCAAAGGCAAACAGGCCGAAGCCGATCACAATAGCGGTCAGAACAAGCGCCTGAGGCAAAGCGTTCGCGGCCCCTTCTGCCGGAAAATCGGATCCCGGCGTGATCAACGGTGGTGCACCGGTGGTGAGGCGACCGCTGGTGAAAATCGCAAGGTTTGCCGCGTTCGAAATCAAAATGAGGCCAAAGAGGAACCGCATGAGATCGCGCGCAAGCATCAGGTAAATCGCCGCCGCGACCAACACGCCTACAAGGATGGAGAGGACCAGTTCCATGTGCTCAGACCTCCTCTTCCAAAGCGAAGACGAGTGCGAGAATGGCGCCCATGACCACAAGATAAACGCCGATGTCAAAGACCAGCACAGAAGAAAGCGGCAGACCCTTTTCGGTTTCGGTCGCGCCAATGAAAAGCCATTGCCCGGTGAACGGGCTGCCGCCCAGCACGAGCGCCATCATCCCGGAAATCAACGAAATCCCCAGTCCGATCATTGCGATCTTTTCAGGCGGGACGCGCAACGCCTCGCGCGCTTCGCTGGTGCCGCAAGCAATGGCATAGACGACAAAGCCAACAGCGCCGATCAATCCGCCGATAAAGCCGCCCCCCGGCTCGTTATGACCGCGCAGAAGCATGAAAATCGAAAAGACCAGAAGCAGGGCCACCAAAAGACGCGCACCGGCACGCAGGATTACGGACTTCATTTCGCGTCCTCCCCGTCGGGTTCCGGATCGGACGTCTGACCTTTGAGAAGCGACCACGCGGCAATGCCCGCAACCGCGACGACGGCAATCTCTCCGAATGTATCAAGCGCGCGGAAGTCCACGAGGATGACGTTCACGACATTGCGGCCATAGGCCTCTAGCCAGCTGGCCTGCTCGAAAAATGCGGTTAGGCGCAGATCAATCGGGCCGGTGGTCACTGTGATCAGGATCGCCGCCACGACGGCGCCAATGGCCGTGGCGAAAACCGCATCCAGCTTGCGGTTCGGGAACCCATCGCCGGGTTTCAACGTCGGCAGGCGCAGTGCCGCGACTGCAAAAAGAACGACAACGAGGGTTTCTACCAAAAGCTGAGTGATCGCAACATCCGGCGCGCCGTAGATGATAAAGATCAGCGCCACGCCAATGCCGACCGCGCCAAGGCCCGCAATCGCGGTGATGCGGCTGTTGGTGACGGTGACAAGCGCGGTGCCCGCGACGATCAATAGCGTCACCACCCAGTGTTTCACCTCAAGGTCAGGGATCGCGGGCAACCCGGCCCACGCGCCTTTGTAAATCAGCGTGCCGCCCACGGCGATCAAAAGCGTCGCGAACACGGTATAAACATAGCGGCGCATTTCGCCCGATTGGAGGATGCGGGTCTGCCAGGAGGCGACGGTCTTGAAACTGTCGAGCAGATTGTCCCAGCCACGATCAAACCACGGCATCCGCGCCTCGATCCCTGCAAGGATCTTGCGCATGGGATTGTGCAGGAAGAGCAACACCACCCCGAGCGCGATGGTCACACCGGACAAGATCAGCGGAATGTTGACCCCGGCCCACAGTTTCAGTTCCGCCGGTTTCAATTCCCCCGCTGAGATTGCTTTTACGCCCGGCTCAACCAGCGGCACCGCGATCAAGTCGCTGTTCAGGCCAAATAGCGCACCCAAAAGCGCAAGAATCACCGGACCCGCCAGCATCCGCCACGGCGCTTCGTGCGGGGTTTTGGGCGTGGAATGGGTGCCGCGCCAGAACGGGCGAAACGCCACAAGGCCCGCCGCGACAAGCATCAGCGCATTCGCCAAAAGGACCGCAGCGGCCACGAGGTAGGGCTCTGATTGAACCGCGAGCGCGCCGGCATATTTGAGTTCTTTGCCGATAAAGCCAAGAAACGGAGGGAAGCCAGCCATGGAAAGCGCTGCCAGTGCAGCGGCGGCTGTGGTGATCGGCATGGCCCGCGCCAACCCGCCGAGCCGATCTATTTCGCGCGTGCCGGTAGAGTGATCGATAATGCCCGCGATCAGGAACAGCGCGGCTTTATAGAGCGAATGCACGATCAGAAACGTCATCGCGGCGGTGATCGCATAGCCCACGTCCGCCGCCAGAAAGAGCGTCAGCGTGCCGAGCGCCATCAGAGTGGTATAGGCGAGGATTTGTTTGAGGTCGGTTTGCCGCACGGCCATGAAGCTGGCAAATACAGCGGTCGACGCGCCTGCTATTGTGAGCGTCCAAAGCCAGACGTCGGTTTCTGCCAGCGTCGGGTGCATGCGCGCCATCAGGTAAATGCCCGCTTTGACCATTGTCGCAGAATGCAGGTAGGCGCTTACGGGCGTCGGGGCGGCCATGGCGTTGGGCAGCCAGAAGTGGAATGGCATCTGCGCAGATTTTGTGAACGCGCCCAAAAGAAACAGGATCAGGATCGGCAAATAGAGCGCGTGTTCGCGGATGGCGTCGCCTTGGGCGCGGATTTCACTAAGCTCATAGGTGCCTGCAGCCCAGCCCAAAAGGATGATCCCCGCAAGCAGTGCAAGCCCGCCCGCGCCCGTGACCAAAAGCGCCTGCAATGCAGAGCGGCGGCTGTCAGCGCCCGAGTGCGAAAACCCGATCAAAAGGTAAGAGGTGATCGAGGTAAGCTCCCAAAACACAAACAAAGTCAGAAGGTTGTCTGACGTCACCACACCCAGCATCGACATCATAAAGAGCGTCAGGAACAGAAAGAAGCGCGCGAAATGCGGATGCCCGGCCAGATATTTCGTGGAATAGAGCATCACCAGCGCGCCGATCCCGGTGATCAAAAGCGCAAATGTCAGGCTCAACCCGTCGATGAGAAACGAAAGCGAAATGCCCAGCGACGGCACCCATGGGCGCTCAAACCGCAACACCTCGCCTGCGCCGATTGGCCCTAGCGCCTGCCAGAAAAGCGCGAATAACGCCGACGCCAAAGCGACCGAAATCCATCCGGCAAAGGCCTGGCTGGCCCCTTGAGGGGATGCGTTGTCTTGGGATGGTGCCATCTTTGGTCTTCGATCTTTCAATAAGGGCACTGGCCCAAGGGCCACGGTGTTAACGGTCTATATAGCTGGAACGCCCGCCACGCCAAGGCGTGACGGGCAGGACGGCCAAACGGAGGGGACCAATTGCCGTCCTCATGAGGGGGATATGGGGTGCAACGCACGATAGGGGAAATCGAAATATGTCGACACTTTGATAGTTTTTCCCTATCAAACTTTTCATGCCCAGCCTTCAACAACTTCGCTACCTCGTGGCCCTTGATGATCAAAAGCACTTTCGCCGTGCGGCTGACCTGTCCAACGTTACCCAACCGACGCTTTCGGGACAGTTAAAGGAACTGGAACTGCGTCTTGGCGTGTCGCTCGTTGAAAAGAACCGCGCGCCTGTGATCCTGACTCCCGCCGGGCGCGATATCGCGGCGCGCGCGCGACGCATTCTGGCCGAAGTCGAAGATATCCGGACAATCGCGCGGATCGCGGGGCAGCCCTTGGGCGGGACGTTGCGGCTCGGGATCGTGCAATCGCTTGGCTCGTATCTGATGCCGCTTGTGGTGCCCGATCTGCACGACCAATCGCCCGACCTCAGGCTTTACGTGCGCGAAGGCTTGCCCGATCAGCTTTTCGATCAGCTTGAAAGCGGTGCGCTGGATATGCTGTTTTACCCTCTTCCCGTGGATCGCGGCGGGCTTGTCGTCAGACCCATCTTTGAGGAGCCTCTGCTGGTTGTCGCGCCACGTGATCATCCGCTGGCAAAAGGTGGACCAGTTGAGCGTCAGCGCCTCAAGGGGGAGACGCTTCTCACGCTGGAACCCGGTCACCGGCTTTTTGAACAGGTGCGCCAATTGGCAAGCGAATACGAGGCCACGCTCAGCCACGATTACGAAGGCACGTCGCTTGATACTTTGCGCCAAATGGTGGCGATGGAGATCGGTATCTCGCTGATGCCCGCGCTTTATGTCCGCTCTGAAGTTGCGCGGGAAACATTGGTCACTGCCCAACCCTTTGCCGGTGCCCGCCCACCGTCCCGCGTGATCGGAGCGGTTTGGCGACAAGGTGCCGCGCGCGAAGAGATGTTTGAGAACCTCACAAACAGCATTCGCGATATTCTGGCGCGCGATGTGCCTGAAATCACGATTTTGGGGTCGGAACCCTAATAGAAATGGCGGTGCCGATCCGACACCGCCATTCCAAGACAGCAACCTTCAAGAAAACGCGCGAACAGGAACTGAAGGTCGCGTCTGTCTGGCTCAGGGTCTCCTCCCGCCCCTAACCAATCCCGGGCTTACTCACCGCCGCCAAGTTGGTGCACATAGGCCGCAACTGCGTTGATCTCGGCCTGTGACAAGCCACTTGCGCCGCGAAATTCTTCGCTCCACGCGGGCATCACGCCAAAGCGCGAATTGGCCACGGTATCGCTCAGCGTTTCAACCGACCCACCATAAAGCCAGATCGCATCGGTCAGGTTCGGCGCGCCCAGTTCACGGTCACCCATGCCCGCCTCGCCGTGGCACGAAGAACAGTTTTCCTCGAACACCACCGCGCCCGGCGTCGCAAGGGCCGCATCATGGTCCTGACCCGAGATCTGGCGCACGAATTGCACCACGTTGGTAATGTCCTCTTCTTCAAGGATTTCCCCAAAAGCAGGCATTTCGGACCAGCGGGTGTCGTCGGATTGCTCGTTTCGGATGCCGTGCGAGATCGTAAATGCGATGTCATCGACCGTGCCGCCCCAAAGCCATGCGTCATCCAAGAGGTTGGGATAGCCGCTGGCCTGAACACCGGCTGCACCGGCCCCGTGGCATTGCGAGCAATTGGCGCGGAAAAGCGCAGCACCCGCGTTAACGGCAAAATTCTGCAGGTCGGTGTTGCTGGCAAGCGACGCCAACTCGACCGTGCGCAAGGCTTCGAGGTTTGAGGCATTGGCGGCGTCAACCGCAGCAATGTCTTCGGCCACGTCCGCCCGGGTCGAGAAGCCAAGGAACCCAGGCGTGGCACCTGAAATCAACGGCCACGCGGGATAGGCAATTGTGTAAAGCACGCCCCAAAGGATGGTGACGTAGAACGTCCAGAGCCACCAGCGGGGCAAGGGATTGTTATATTCCTCGATCCCGTCCCAGGAATGGCCGGTGGTTTCGACCTCTTGTTTGTCGTCTTTCTTGCTCATTTCGAGCCCTCCTCGTCCGATGCAGCCGGACGGTCTTCGTGTCGGAAAGGAATGTCGGCGGTATCGCGATGCACCGCGCGCGAGCCGGGGCGAAACGCCCAGACCACTGTGCCCAGGAAAAAGATCACCAGCGCCAGAAGAACCCAGCTGTCAGCGATCTCGCGAAGAAGCGAATACATGTCCATGTGCCCGTGCTCCCCTATCGGCTTGCGTCGGCTTCGAAGGTCGAGAAATCGACCAGCGTGCCAAGCATCTGCATGTAAGCGATCAGGGCATCCATTTCGGACACACCGGGTTCGCCGTCAAAGTTGCGCACCTGAGCGCCGGGATACCGTTCCAAAAGCCCGTCGATGTCACCAAAGGGGTCAATCTGAACCCGAAAGTCGCTTTTGGCGGCGTCGATCATCTCGTCGCTATAGGGCACGCCCACAAAGGCGTGGGTCGCGAGCAACTCGTCGATGTGTTCGCCATCGATCAGGGTTTCGCTCAGGAACGCGTATTTCGGCATCACGCTTTCGGGCACAACCGATTGAGGATCGGTGAAGTGATCGACGTGCCATTCGTCCGAATAGCGCCCGCCAACGCGCGCCAGATCAGGTCCGGTGCGTTTGGAGCCCCATTGGAACGGATGGTCGTACATCGATTCCGCCGCCAGCGAGTAATGCCCATAGCGTTCGACCTCGTCCCGCATGGGGCGGATCATCTGGCTGTGGCAGACATAGCACCCTTCGCGGATGTAGACCTCGCGTCCAGTGAGTTCGAGCGGCGAATAGGGTCGCACGCCGTCCACCTCTTCAATCGTGTTCTCCAGATAGAAGAGCGGTGCGATTTCAACGATGCCACCGACGGTGACGACGAGGAACGAGCACACAAGCAACAGCGTGGCGTTCGTTTCGAGTTTCTTGTGCTTATCAAGAATGCCCATTTTGTCGTCTCCTTATTCGGCCGGAATGGCGGCTGAGTGGGTGCGCTCGGGCGCCGAACGAACCGTCATCCAAAGGTTCCAGCACATGATGAGCGAACCCGCGAGGAACAGCAGACCGCCCAAGCCACGCACCACATACATCGGGAATTTCGCGCTGACGGTGTCGGCAAAGCTGTTCACGAGGAACCCGTTGGCGTCGACTTCGCGCCACATCAGGCCTTCCATGATCCCGGTGACCCACATCGAAGCGGCGTAAAGAACGATGCCGATCGTCGCGAGCCAGAAGTGCCAGTTCACGGCCGAGAGGCTGTAAAGCCGCTCGCGATTCCACAAACGCGGTACAAGGAAATAAAGGCAGCTGAACGTAATCATGCCATTCCAGCCCAGCGCACCGGAATGCACATGACCAATGGTCCAGTCGGTGTAGTGGCTGAGCGAATTGACTGCGCGGATCGACATCATCGGACCCTCAAAGGTCGACATGCCGTAAAAGCCGATGGAGATAACCATCATCCGGACAATCGGGTCTGTTCTGAGCTTGTCCCATGCGCCCGAAAGCGTCATCAGACCGTTGATCATGCCACCCCAGCTCGGCATCCACAGGATGATCGAGAACACCATGCCAAGGGTCGACGCCCAATCCGGCAAAGCGGTGTAGTGAAGGTGGTGCGGACCGGCCCAGATATAAAGGAAGATCAGCGCCCAGAAGTGGATGATCGACAGCTTATAGGAATAAACCGGGCGACCGACCTGTTTCGGAACGAAATAGTACATCATCGCGAGGAACCCGGCGGTGAGGAAGAACCCAACTGCATTGTGGCCGTACCACCATTGCGTCATCGCATCCTGAACGCCCGCGAACACCTGCACGCTGCGCGATCCCCAGATCGAAACGGGAATGCTCAGATTGTTTACAACATGGAGCAGCGCGACGGTGACGATGAAGCTTAGATAAAACCAGTTCGCGACATAGATATGCGGCTCTTTGCGCTTGACGATCGTGCCAAGGAACACGGCCAGATAAGCGACCCAAACGATGGTCAGCCAGATGTCAACATACCATTCAGGCTCGGCATATTCTTTGGACTGCGTCGCACCCAGCACATAACCGGTGGCCGCCAGAACGATGAAAAGCTGATAGCCCCAAAAGACGAACCACGCGAGGTTCCCCCCCCAAAGACGTGCGGCTGACGTGCGCTGCACCACATAGAAGGACGTGCAGATCAGCGCGTTGCCGCCAAAGGCGAAGATAACGGCACTGGTGTGCAAAGGACGTAGACGGCCAAAGTTTGCATAAGGCTGCGCCCATTCAATGTTGAGCGCCGGAAAAGCAAGCTGGAACGCGATGACAACGCCTACCAGAAATCCAACAACTCCCCAGAGCGTCGTGGCAATCGCGCCAGCACGCACCACCCCATCGGCATATTGCGTCTCGTCGATGACAGGTTTGGGTTCATCCGTGTTGCGCAACACCCAAAGAAAAAGCCCGCCTGCGACGGCAAGAATAATGATGGCATGCACCTGATAAGCCAGATCGCGACCAAAGTTGGCAGCAATTGCCGCAAACACCGCGATGACCCCCAAGACCACCAGTTTTAGATAATCAGACATATGTCCGGTCCCTTCGTCCTATGGGCGGGGCCGTCCGCCTTTCGGACACACCTCGCCTTATGACGCCGTTCTGACCGCCCCGGCGACGAGGTGCCTTGATCCATGTCAACAGCTTCGCGCCAATCCTTTGATCCGCCGCAATGACCTGACGGGATTGCTCGGGAAAGATGGCGGGCAAGACCAGCAAAGGACCGGAGGTTTCCCATGGCCTACAAAACAATCGTCACGATCTGCCGTGATATCGACATCGACGCCGCGCATCTGGATGCAAGCATCGCAATGGCCGCGGCCCAAGGCGCGCATCTGCACGTTTTGGCTCTTGGCGTCGATCGCACACAGCCCGGCGTCTATTTCGCCGGCGCCTCCGCAATCACTGTAGATACGGCCATGCGCGACGCAATGGACGACGCGCGCGCCACCGAAAAAGCGGTGCGCGAACGTCTCAAGAAAAGTGATGTGGCCTGGGATGTCTCGGGCGCTTACGCGCAGATCGGCGCGGTCAGTCAGATCGTGTCGCGCCATGCGACGCTTGCGGATCTGGTGATCCTGCCCAAACCCTACGGACCGGCCCGCGCGCCCGAAGACGTCGCGATCATCGAAGCCGCCCTCTTTTCGACCCAGACGCCGGTTCTGGTCCTGCCCGAGGGCATGGACACAAACCCCGAAACGAACCGGATAGTGGTGGCATGGAACCAAAGCAACGAATCTCTGGCCGCAATCCGTGCAGGGCTCTCCATCCTGTGCAACGCGCAGGCCGTGAATATCGCGATCATCGACCCCCCTGCCCACGACCCGGATCGCTCAGACCCCGGCGGGCTTCTGGCTGAAATGCTGTCGCGCCACGATATTCGCTGCGATATCTCCGTGTTGTCCCGCACCATGCCGCGCATTTCAGACGTGCTGATGCGCCATGTCAGCGATCGCAATGCCGACATGCTTGTCATGGGCGCTTATGGTCATTCCCGCTTCCGCGAAGCCATCCTTGGCGGCGCAACCCGCAATATGCTGGAAATGGCCAACGTGCCCGTGCTGATGGCGCACTGAGCGCTCTCGCTTCATTTTTCCAAAAATACTCAATCCCGCGCGATTTCGACAGAAATCGCGCGTCGGTCGTTTCAGGCGCAGCCTGAAGCGAAAAAAATGCCGGGCACACGGCCCGGCAAGTCCAACAGGGAGGTACCGTGCCATTACCCGGACACGGAGACGGGGTTCAAATTCGACTCAGGCGACCAGCCTGTACCCACCACTTTCCGTAACAAGAAGGCGTGCGTTTGACGGATCTGGTTCTATTTTTTGCCGAAGACGGTAAATATGTGTCTCAAGCGTGTGCGTGGTCACACCCGCGTTATAGCCCCAAACCTCGTGCAAAAGGACGTCGCGCGCGACCACACCTTCGGAGGCGCGATAGAGGAACTTGAGGATATTCGTCTCTTTCTCGGTTAGACGAATCTTCTTTTCTTCCTCTGTTATCAACATCTTCTGAGCTGGCTGGAACGTGTAGGGTCCAAGCTGAAAAACAGCGTCCTCGGATTGCTCGTGCTGGCGCAACTGCGCGCGGATACGCGCCAAAAGCACCGGAAACTTGAACGGCTTCGTGACATAATCGTTCGCGCCCGCATCAAGACCCAAAATCGTGTCAGCGTCGCTGTCATGGCCCGTCAGCATCAAAACAGGGCATTTGACGCCGTGTTTGCGCAGCACCCGGCACAATTCACGGCCATCGGTATCGGGAAGACCAACATCAAGGATCACAAGGTCGTAAATCGCCTGTTTCGCCTTCTCCATCGCTTCTGAACCGTTGCCCGCTTCAAAAACATCGAAGTCTTCGGTCATGATCAACTGTTCGCCGAGCGCCTCGCGCAGGTCTTCGTCATCGTCGACCAATAAAATCTTTTTCACATTCTGAGCCATCGTCTTCTCCTGTGCCGATGGTGCAGAGATGCGCAGTCTTTATCCATTCGGCAAGTTATGCTGCATTTTCTCACGGTCATGTGTCAGGAGCGGGTCAAATGTTTCAATATCCATCAAAGCTGGCTACATAACGGGAAGAGTTTCAAAGGACCGAGATGTCGCTGCTACCTTCCCTGACGGACTTGATTGCCCGTGCGCGCACGGATTTGCGCGTCGGCCTACCTGTTGTCGTCCGCGATGGCGACGCATTGGCACTGGTCTTTGCCGCCGAAGGCCTGAGCGAAACCCGTCTGAGCGCCGCGCGCGATCTTGGGGCGCCTGAACTTGCGATCACAGCACGGCGGGCAGAAACTCTGCGCGCGCGCGCCTATGACGGCGATCTGGCGCGACTCAAAGTTGCAGGCGACGCCACCGCCCGGTGGATCGCTTGCGTCGCCGATCCCAAAGACGATCTTGAAATGCCGATGAAAGGACCGTTTCAGGAAATGCGCGAGGGGGCGGCAGACATTCATCGGATGGGTCTCAAATTGATGAAATCGGCGTGGTTGCTTCCCGCAGCCCTGATCGTTCCGATCTCCGGTGCGCCGCCCGAAGGGCTCACACAGCTGGACGCAAACCTCGCCGGAGAGGCGCTGGACGCGGCCGTCTCTCACCGTGAGGTTGTGAGCGGGCGCGTGCCGCTTGCTGTGTCAAACGCAGGCCGCGTGCATGTCTTTCGACCCGATGCAGGCGGCGAAGAACACGTCGTGTGCGAGATCGGCCAACCTGCGCGCGACGAAGCGGTCCTGGTCCGCTTGCATTCCGCCTGCTTTACCGGCGACGTGCTCGGCTCGCTCAAATGCGATTGCGGGCCGCAACTGCAGGGCGCGTTGGAGGCGATGGGTGCCGCCAAAGAGGGCTTGCTGCTTTATCTCAATCAGGAGGGGCGCGGGATCGGGCTTGCCAACAAGATGCGGGCCTATGCATTGCAGGATCAGGGGTTTGATACGGTTGAGGCCAACCATCGCCTTGGGTTTGAAGACGACGAGCGCGACTTCCGCACCGGCGCGGATCTGCTGAAACGGCTTGGATTTTCCCGGGTGCGTCTGATGACGAACAATCCCGCGAAGGTCGCGATGATGGAAGCGCAAGGCATCGAAGTGGTTGAACGCGTGCCTCTGGCGGTTGGGAAGAACCCGCTGAATGAGGGCTACCTTGGCGTTAAAGCACGAAAATCAGGACATATTTTCTGATGTGTTTCGCCGCGCCTTCGCGCGTCGAGATGGGGGCTCCGCCCCCCGCGCGATGCGCGTCCCCCGGAGTATTTCTGGAAAAATGAATCCGGCTTTGGATATGGTGATTGGCCCTTTGGGCTTGCGCTTTCGGGGGCGGCGATTGCCATGCGTGGTTGGGCGCGGCGGTATTACAGAGGCAAAACGCGAAGGCGATGGGGCGACGCCGGTGGGTGTGCATCGCATTGTCGGCATGCTCTTTCGCCCAGACCGGATGGCGCGACCGACCCCCTGGGCCAAGCCAATTCGACCCGGCGATCTTTGGAGCGATGATCCGGGTGCTGCGGATTATAATCTGATGGTGCGCGCGCCTTACGAGGCCTCCCACGAGGTTTTGCGGCGCCCGGATCGGCTTTATGATCTGGTTCTTTGGACGGATTGGAACTGGCCCGATGCGCAGGCGCAAAAAGGGTCGGCGATTTTCATCCATCGCTGGCGCGCGCCGGGGTATCCCACGGCGGGGTGCATTGGATTGCGGCCTGATCATTTGATGTGGGTGGCCAGGCACATTTCCGCCGGCACCCGGCTGATTGTGCCAGCGCTTTAGACGTAGGTACGCGCACCGAAGATCGCGGAGCCGACGCGGATATGGGTCGCGCCCTGGGCAATTGCGTCTTCGAAATCACCGCTCATGCCCATGCTGAGACCCTCAAGATCATTGCGCGCGGCGACTTTTGCCAGAAGGGCGAAATGCAGTGCCGGGGGTTCGTCGACAGGCGGGATGCACATCAGGCCTTTGAGCGGAAGATCAAGTGCGCGGCATTCCGCGATCAGCGCATCTGCCTCGGCAATGGGAATGCCTGCTTTTTGATCCTCGTCGCCGGTGTTGACCTGAACGAAGATGTCGGGGCGGTGACCGGCTTCATCGGCAAGCCGGGCAAGCGTGCGGGCAAGTTTCACGCGGTCCACAGAGTGAATGACATCAAACAACTCAATTGCGGCGCGGGCTTTGTTGGTTTGAAGCGGGCCAATAAGGTGCAATTCGACATTGTCGAACTGTTCCTTGAACGCGGGCCATTTGCCTTGCGCTTCCTGTACGCGGTTTTCACCAAAGACCCGGTGGCCTTCGCGCAGCACGGCCTCTACCCGGTCGTTGGGTTGGACTTTGCTGACCGCGATGAGATGAATGTCGTCAGCGCGGCGGCCGTGGGCGGCGGCGGACAAGGCGATACGGGTTTTGATCTCGGAAAGACTCATGCACCCATGTGCCAAAAAGAAAAGAGCGGGCGCAAGGCCCGCTCTTTATTTTGTGCTAATCCAGTTTGGATTAGAAGGACATGCTTACGCCGAGGTCCCAAACAGTGTCTGTGCCGTTGTCTGCAACACCACCGGCCAGCTCTGCGCCGCCACCGAGGTCCATTGAGAAACCAAGACCCATCGCTGCGTCTGCAGAGTTGTCGTGGTCAGCATAACCAAAGTTGATTGTTGCTGCGCCAGCGTCGTACGAAATGATCGTACCGTAGCCGGAACCAAGAGCGTCGGAGTCTTCGTAGTAAACGTCGAAGCCAACCATGCCGAACGAGCCAGCCAGATCAACAGCGAGTGTGTCGCCGTTTGCTGCGCCCTGATCTTCGAAGCCGAGACCGACAGTGATGTCGCCAGCAGAGAAGTTCACACCAACTGCTACGTCGTCAGCACCAGTGTCTTTGTTGTGCGACAGGTAGAAGCCAACTGGACCAAACGAGTTGGAGTACAGAACGCCATTTGCGTCGCCGCCACCACGTGCTTGCTCAGCAACGTTGTCAACACCAAGGCCGTCGTAGCCGATGTCGCCAATGCCAGCAACTTTCTGCAGAGCGTCGTCAACGTCGCCTACAGTCAGTGTGCCGAATGCGCCGGAAATGTATACTTCCCAGTTATCAACTGCGGCTGCGCCGCCACCAGCTGTTACCGAGCCGTCCTGGGCGTCGGAAACGTCAGTCGCTGAAGTAGCGTCAAGCAGAGTGTAGTCCATGCCGAAAGCAAGGCCACCATCTGTTTCGCCGGAAGCTGCGAAGTCGATTGAGATTTCGTTGTTGACCATAGTGTCGTTAACACCATCGTCGCTCAGCCAGATGCCTGCGCCACCGGATACGGATACGCCAGCATGACCGTCAGCAAATGCAACACCAGCCGAAAGGACCAGTGCGGAAGTGCCAAGAAGAACCTTTTTCATCTTTTTTTCCCTCGTGTGTAAAAGGTGCGTCTCAATTCGGACACACCGAACTGATTGACGATGTATTTCTCTCTACCAGCCCCAGAATGCAAGCCGTGTGCGCCAAGCTTGAAAGAGTCCACGGGCGATGGTGCAGCTTTGCCACAGTGAATTCCGCCATGTGGCGAGTCCTCGCTTATATTATCACCTTGAGACGGGTCCATGGCTCGGATATCCATGCAAAAAAGCACTGGAAAGGACGATTGGATGGGGGCGCAGACACGGCAGATGGCCACGAGAGTTGTCGTAATCGCATCGCTTTTGGCGATTCTCGTTGGATGTGGACGCGTTGGCGACTCGTTTGGCGGCTTGGGTGATTCCAGCGGAGGTGCCCCGGTCGAGGAAGAACCAGAGCGCGAATCTCTCTTTGATCTCTTCGGCAACGAAGACGATCCCAACGTCACAATCGAGGTGAACAAGTATCTTTGGAATGCCTCGCTCGACATTCTGAACTTTCTGCCGATCCAGTCTGCTGATCCGTTCACGGGCGTGATCGTGACTGGCTATGGCACGCCGCCCGGCGGTGGGCGCGCGTATCGCGCCACGATCCTGATCCGCGACCCGGCTCTTGAGGCGCGCTCTTTGAACGTTGCTCTGGCCACGCGCAGCGGCCCGGCCTCCACTGAAACGGTCCGCGCCATTGAAGACGCCATTCTTACCCGCGCGCGTCAGATACGCATCCGTGACAAGGGACTATAGAAATTCCGTTTCAGCCGGACTAAGACGCAGGCCGGGTTCACGCCCGGCCTTTTTTGTTACTGCCCCATAGGGACCACACGCACATGCCGATCTACGACACCAAAACCATTGAACCGAAATGGCAGAAGGCCTGGGAAGACGCAGGCACCTTCAAGGCGACGCGGTCCGGCGACAAACCTAAGTATTATGTGCTTGAGATGTTCCCGTATCCGTCGGGGCGCATCCACATCGGGCATGTGCGCAACTATACAATGGGCGACGTGATAGCCCGGTATAAGCTGGCAACGGGGCATAATGTGCTTCACCCGATGGGATTTGATGCCTTTGGCATGCCGGCCGAGAACGCGGCGATGGCCATTGGCGGGCATCCCAAGACATGGACCTACGAAAACATCGACACCATGGTCGAGCAGATGAAGCCGCTTGGGTTCGGGCTGGACTGGTCGCGCATGTTCGCGACGTGTGACCCCGAATATTATGGTCAGCAGCAATCGATGTTCATCGACTTCATGGAAAAGGGGCTGGTCTATCGCAAGAACGCGGTGGTGAACTGGGACCCGGTCGATATGACCGTGCTGGCGAACGAACAGGTGATCGACGGCAAGGGCTGGCGCTCGGGCGCTGACGTCGAACGCCGCGAGCTGACGCAGTGGTTCTTTAAGATCAGCGATTATTCCGAAGAATTGCTCGACGCCATCGACGGGCTGGACAACTGGCCCGCCAAGGTGAAGCTGATGCAGTCGAACTGGATCGGTAAATCGCGCGGTTTGCAGTTCGCGTTCGAGCGCACGGACGGCGGCGCGCCGATAGAAGTTTATACGACACGTCCCGACACGCTTATGGGGGCGTCTTTTGTCGGCATTTCGCCAGATCACCCGCTGGCCAAAGAGCTGGCCGCGATAAATCCCGACATTGCGGCCTTCCGCGCCGAAGTTGCCAAAGGTGGCACCACGGCTGAGGCGCTCGATAAAGCCGAGAAGCTTGGGATCGACACCGGCCTCACCGTCAAACACCCGCTGAACCCCAATTGGGAGCTGCCGATCTGGATCGCGAACTTTATCCTGATGGATTACGGCACCGGCGCGATCTTTGCCTGCCCTGCGCATGACCAGCGGGATTTGGATTTTTGCCGCAAGTACGACTTGCCGGTGATTGATACATTCCTGTCGCTCGACAACCCGACGCCGGTTGCGGACGAAGCCTTCGTCCCGCCAAAAACCGAGTCGGTCCAATGGCTTGATCATTTTGCCGGGCTCGACATAGCCACCGGCGAAGACGCCATCGATGCCACCGTTGATTTTGCCGAGAAAGCAGGCTGGGGCAAAGGCGTGACCAACTATCGCCTCCGCGATTGGGGCCTCAGCCGCCAGCGCTATTGGGGCTGTCCAATCCCTGTTGTCCATTGCGAGACATGCGGCGTGGTGCCCGAGAGGAAAGAGAACCTGCCCGTCGAACTTCCCGACGACGTGACCTTTGATGTTCCCGGCAACCCGCTTGATCGCCACCCGACGTGGCGCGACTGCACCTGCCCCACCTGCGGCAAGCCTGCAAAACGCGAAACCGACACGATGG
The DNA here is from genome assembly GCA_938016355.1 of uncultured Boseongicola sp. GTDB lineage: Bacteria > Pseudomonadota > Alphaproteobacteria > Rhodobacterales > Rhodobacteraceae > CALLWO01. The sequence continues at coordinate 23,520 of CALLWO010000138.1, forward strand.
ACACGTTCGTGGATTCGTCATGGTATTTCGCGCGCTTTACCGCGCCGCGTGCCGAAACGCCGACCAGCATGGAAGACGCCGCCTATTGGATGAATGTCGACCAGTATATCGGCGGGATTGAACATGCGATTCTGCACCTGCTTTATTCGCGCTTCTTTGCCCGCGCGATGCATATCTGTGGCCACCTGCCCGAAAGCGCGATTGAGCCGTTTGATGCGCTCTTCACCCAAGGGATGGTGACCCACGCGATTTATCAGACGAAAAGTGCGGATGGCCGACCTGTTTACCACTATCCCGAGGACGTCGAATTGCGCGACGGCGGCGGGTATTTAAAGGACGGGACCGAAGTCACGATCATCCCATCCGCCAAAATGTCGAAATCCAAGAACAACGTGGTCGACCCCGTCGCGATCATTGACCAATACGGGGCGGACACCGCGCGTTGGTTCGTGCTGAGCGATTCTCCGCCCGAGCGCGATGTGGAATGGACGGCGTCAGGCGCAGAGGCCGCCTTTAAGCATATGAACCGTGTCTGGAACCTTTGCGGCAACATCGCCCAGATGGATAAAGACGCAACCGGCGAAGGCGACGACGACCTGATCCGGGCCATGCACAAGGCGATCCATGATGTGACGATGGGGATCGAAAGCTTTGGCTTTAACGCTTCCATCGCCAAGCTTTATGCCTTTACCGGCGTGCTTTCGAAATCGAAGGCCTCTTATAAGGTGCAGCGCGAAGCGGTTATGACGCTCGCGCAATTGATGGCCCCCATGACGCCGCATCTGGCCGAAGACATCTGGGCCTATCAGGGCGGCGAAGGGCTGATTGCGAATGCGCCATGGCCCGTGGCCGACGAGAGCCTTTTGGTGGATGACACTGTCACGCTGCCGATCCAGATCAACGGCAAACGACGCTCGGAAATCACGGTTCCCGCCGACATGCCCAAAGACGAGGTTGAAAAGCTGGCTCTGGCCGATCAAGCTGTGATCAAGGCGCTGGCCGGTGGTCAGCCCAAGAAGCTGATTGTCGTCCCGGGCCGCATCGTAAATGTCGTCGTATAAACGCAGAACACTTCTGATCGGAATGACCGCCTTGGCGGGATGCGGGTTTCAGCCGGTCTATGCGCCCGGCCAATCTTCAGAAGGTTTGCGCGGACGCATTGATGTGGTGCCACCGATAGACGAAGAAGGCTTCGCGCTGGTGCGCCGGTTGGAAGACCGGCTTGGCCAGCCCGAGGCGGCCGATCTGATCCTCACCGCAGATATTCATCTCGAAGAAGAAGCAGTGGGCTTCTTGCCCGACGGGTCTATCAGCCGCTACAACGTTCTGGGCCGGGTGGATTGGGCGCTTGATAACGCCAGTACGCGCGTGATGTCGGGCAGTGAACGCTCGTTCACCGGCTATTCGGCGACCTCCACCACGGTGGCGACGATTGTGGCCCAGCGCGATGCGCGTGCGCGGCTTATGGTCATCCTTGCCGACCGGATCGTGGCCGATATTCTTACGGACGCCGACGCCCTATGAAGCTTTCGCCACGGGATGCGCCGGCCTATTTCGCCAAGCCCGACCCGGCAAAAACCGGCCTTTTGATCTTTGGCGGCGATGCGATGCGCGTGGCGCTGCGCCGTCAGGAAGTGATCAAGGCGCTGATCGGACCGGAGGGCGAAGACGAAATGCGCCTGACCCGCATTCCCGCAGGCGATTTGCGCAAAGACCCGGCCCTTCTGGGCGATGCGATCAAGGCGCAGGGCTTTTTCCCCGGGCCGCGTGTGGCCTTTGTCGAAGACGCCACCGACGGCCTTTCATCGATCATCACGGGCGCGCTTTCCGATTGGCAGGACGGCGACGCGCAAGTCATCGTCACCGCTGGTCAGTTGAACGCGCGCGCCAAATTGCGCAAAGCGTTTGAAGAGCATCGCAACGCCTATGCCGTCGGCATTTACGACGATCCGCCATCACGTGACGAGATTGAACGCGCTTTGAAAGAGGCCGGATTGCGCGACATTTCCACGGATGCCATGGCAACGCTGACATCGCTTGCCCGCGTGCTTGACCCCGGCGATTTTCGCCAAACTCTGGAAAAGATCGCGCTTTACAAACTGGGCGATACCGCGCCGCTGACGGTCGAAGAAGTTGAGCTTTCCGCGCCCCAATCCATCGAGGCCGGGATCGACGACGTGCTGAACATCGCCGCCGACGGGCAGGCCCATAACATCGGCCCCGTTCTGCGCCGTCTTGAGGCCCAAGGGGTCAACGCCGTTGGTCTTTGCATCGGTGCCACGCGGCACTTTCGAACGCTGCATACCGTGGCGTCGGACCCGGGCGGTGCAGGTGCTGGGATCGGCAAGCTGCGGCCGCCCGTCTTTGGCCCGCGGCGCGACCGAATTCAACGGCAGGCCAGCGCCTGGGGGATGCACAAGCTTGAACGCGCGCTGGCCCTTTTGCTCGACACGGATCTGACGCTTCGATCGTCCCAGCGCGCGCCGGCAATGGCGTTGATGGAACGCACGCTGCTCAAAATTGCATGGATGAACCGGCGATGAGTTTGACCGTGATCGGCCCGACCGCGACGCGCACGTCCCGCGTACTTTGGTGTCTTGAGGAACTCGGTCTGGACTATGACCACCAGATCGCCCGCCCGCATTCCGAGGAAATCAACGCGCTCAATCCGTTGAAACAGGTGCCCGTGTTGAAGGACGGGGACGCGATCCTGACCGATTCCACGGCGATCCTTTATTCGCTGTCTGATCGGACGGGTCGGCTGACCTTTGAGCCGGGGAGCCACGCGCGGGCGAAAATGGACGCGCGCATTGCGTTCCTTTTGACCGAATTGGAAGTGCCGCTCTGGATGCGGTCGCGGCACAGCTATGTTTTGCCCAAGGACCTGCGTCGCCCTGAAATTTTTCCGATGCTCGAAGCCGACTTTAGGCTGGCCAATCAGAAGTTCGATGCGCTTTTGGGGGATGCGCTCTTCTTTGGCGGCCCTGATTTTTCAATCGCAGACATTATCGCGACCCATTGCTTGTTCTGGGCCGGGGACTTTTATCAGATATCAGACGGCGCGCGCCAGTATTTGGCCCGTATGCAGGCCCGGCCTGGCTGGGCGGCGTCTCAAGCCAACAGGTGAGACCTATGGCAACCACATTGAAGGACTTTCCAACGCTCTATCAAGACGCCTGGCAGGGGGTCGTATCAGGTGCCCATGGATGCGACGTGCTCAGCCGTTTCTTCCACCTTCCGACCCACATGGTGCACGGGGACGGGCAATTGCTTGATGTGAACACAGAGGCCGAGCTGATCGCGTTTAATGAACAACGACGCGCGGCGTTTCTGTCCGGTGGGGTCAGGGATGTGCGTCTTTGTGGGTCTGACCTGACGACCCAAGGGTCTCACGCGGCATTGATCACCGCCAATTGGGAGCTTTTGCGCGCCGACGGAACGCTCGAACGCAGTTGGCGACATTATTATACGATGATCCGCCCAGGCGACGATTGGGTGATTGCCGTGTCGGCCTTTCGA